>CAYIYX010000001.1:0-19669 GCA_964367775.1 uncultured Candidatus Saccharibacteria bacterium
TGCTCGCACCAAACAATTACGCTTATTTATAGCGGTTGTGGTTTAAAGTGTCAAGGGGATTTGATATTATCGCGAAAAATTAGTCGACAAGTAGTCGCTTCGATTCCCCGGCATCAAGCCAGCGAAACATACATTTCGGACACACATCTATCTGCACATTCGTAAACGCAAACTGAGTAGACTTCATGAGGCTGTGACAATACGGGCATTGTAGCTCGGTATGTCCAACTGGATTATTGCCACTGCGCTCGACGTTTACTTCAGGTATATCGACTCCGCCAGCGTGATTAACACCTCGAATGCTCTGAAGCTGCGAACCGGTCACCAACACACCATGTCCATCTGGACAACCTAACCACTCAGCTGCAGGAACGAGCTGTTTCGTGCATATAGGACAATCGATTTCACGCCCCTCGAAATGTGCATACGGCATTTTGAGTTGTGGGTCTTGAGTTCGGTCGCTCGCAACCTCTATAGCCGGGCGTATCTCTCTGACGAATTGGTTTATAAGGTCAAGTGGCGCGGTCCTTTCTTCGCTCGCAACGTACAACGTATCATCAACAATCTCCCAGGAAAAATCTTTGCAAAAATCGACCGTAAATACCATAGCCTTCGGGTCTAAAACGAAACGTGTTTGTTGTTGCTCGCCTATGTCTGCATAGAGAGAAAAATAGTTAGGGTAATCGCCCTCAAGCACAACTGGCTCCATGACACTTCCCCAAGTATTTATGTCAAAATCTTCACCTTTTTTTGGAATGCCGAGCAAATGAACTCCCGACTTAAATGGCAATTCAACAGCGTAAACTCCTCTCATCGTACTAAGTGCTTGCGACGCGCCTACATAGTACTGCCAGTACAGCCCAGTTTTGGTCGTCCCGCCTTTCACGGGCACCGCTTCGGCGTCCTGAAAGGTATGGGCAAGCAAAACAGTACTACCCTTCGCAGTCGGTCGAAGTTTACGACGAACAAAAACACTTAGAACTCCTACGACGACAATGCCAATCATGAGCCACCATAAGAAATCGGAACCTAGACGAATAAGAATAGTAGGCTCGTTTTCAAGTGGCGTATTCATGCTTCTCCTATGCTTTCTTAAGGGCTATGCGTAGCTCAATTTTTTCAACCCATACTGTTATATCATAACCATCCTGCACATCACCAAATTTTGTTGCGAGCGTCTCTGCCTGAATAGTATCCGAGAATTCTTCAATCGCTTTCTCGAGCTCCTCTGCCCCGCTACTTGGTTTGACCATCAGCGCAAGCTCTATGCGGTCGTCCACGTTCAAGCCAGCATCTTTGCGGGCATTTTGGACGTATCGAATCACTTCGCGCATGAGCCCTTCACGCTTCAATTCGGGCGTCAGCGTTTCGTCGATTTGCACATCACTGCCCGTTTTCACCTCTTTAACATTCAGCTCGTCAACGAGAATTGACGTAAAGTCGACATGCTTGCCCAAGCTCGGCACTGTCACGCTTGCCAGTGGCTGGCGCACTTTGAGGCTAGCCCTAGCGCGCAACGAAAGTCCTTGATTGACGTAGTCGCGCACCGTTTCCATATCGTTCATAACTTGCTCATTCACGCGCCCGGCCGGTAGCCAGTCTTTCAAATGGACTGACTCCGCGTCTCCTGTCATCTTATGGTATAGCTCTTCAGCCATAAACGGCGCGAACGGCGCAAGGACGTACGCGAGACGGGTCAAAACGTAGTGCAAAGTTTTGTAGGCATCATTTTTATCGCCATCGTCTTCAGCGCCTGCGGCCGCATTTGAAGATCTCCAAAAGCGACGGCGGCTCCGACGAACAAACCAGTTGCTCGCATCGTCTATAAATGGCAGAACTGGCTTGAGGGCACCATTCAAATCGTAGGCCTCCGTTCGCTCTTCAACCTCCGCCACCAGCTGATGGAGTCGGCTGATGATCCAAATGTCGAGCGGATTTGAAACTCCAGCGTGAGCTTCGTCCGTGCCTGAAAAAACAGATGTTGGCGAAGCGAGCGGGTCTTCGAGCGTGCCGTCGTATTCCCAGCCATCGACCTCGGCGTACATAGTGAAAAAGTCGTACATATTCCAAACCATACTCAGCTTGCGCGCGACATCTCCCACGTCTTTGTCGGCTAGTGCAAAGTTTTCTCCGTTGGTCAGCGGACTCAGTAGCATGAGGAATCGGAAGCTATCGGCACTAAATTTGTCCATAAGCTCAACTGGCGGTGTGTAGTTTTTCAGTTTTTTGCTCATCTTTTTACCATCGGCCGCATTCATGAAACCGGTGCAAATGAGATTCTTCCAAGGCGCTTTACCGAACAGTCCAACATTGACCGCCATGAGACTATAGAACCAGCCTCGTGTTTGATCGATTGCCTCAATGATAAAGTCCGCTGGAAAACTACTTTCAAACTTCTCTTTGTTCTCAAATGGATAATGAAACTGCGCAAAAGGCATACTACCACTCTCGAACCAACAGTCGAGCACCTTACCAGTGTGTCGCATTTCTACACCATCGAGCATAAATGTAACGTTCATCACCTCCGGCAAATGGTAATCATCGAGTCGCTTGCCGGTCAATTTTTCAAACTCTTCGTAGCTCCCTATAACTTTAACTACCTCTGTGCCGTCATTTTTCTGACCTTTCCACACGGGAATCGGCGTCGCCCAGTAGCGGTCGCGACTAAGGTTCCAGTCCGGCGCCTGTTCGATGATGTTATTGAACCGTCCAGTTCGAAGGTTATCTGGCGTCCAACTTGTGTCGGCATTCGCTTCAAGCATCTCTTTTTTCTGGCTCTGGATGTCCATGAACCAGCTCGGGTGTGCACGGTACATGAGTTTCGTGCCACAGCGATGGCAATGTGGGTATTCGTGTTTAATGTACTCAACCTTAAGCGCCCTGCTTTCAGCAACAAGCGTCTTGGCAATTTCTTTGTTCACGTCCCAAATATTTTGCCCGATCCAACGTCCTTCAGTGTAGTTTCCGTCGGCATCAACGATTGACAGAATACCTATACCGTGCGCCTTACAAAGCTCGTAGTCCTCTTCGCCGTAGGCCGGCGCTTCATGTACAAGACCGGTACCGTCCTCTGTTGTAACGAAATCGGCATGCAATACTTTATGTGCATTTGGCCCGCGATTTTCAAATAATGGCTCATAGCGAAGCCCTACTAAATCTTTTCCTTTGACCTTTGAATCAATTTTGTATTCAAGCACTTCGTGCTTCTCGTTTTGCATGACTCGACTTACTGCGTCACTCGCGACATAGAACTTTTTGTCGCCAAACTCTACGAGTGAATACTCGGTATCTTTGTTGACTGCCACCGCGAGATTTGCCGGTAACGTCCATGGTGTCGTCGTCCAGGCAAGCATATATTCGTCCCTGTCTTCGAGTTTAAAATACACGTACACACTCGGGTCGGTATCGAGTTGGTAGCTATTTTCCATGGCAACTTCTGACTTTGAAATAGGCGTCGCATCTTTCGTACAATACACCAAAATCTTCTCGCCTTCGTATATCTTGCCTCGTTTGTACAACTCAGAAAACGCCCACCAGACACTTTCCATGTACGGAGCATCCATAGTTTTGTAGGCCCCTTCAAACTCAACCCAACGGCCAATTCGCTCGATGGTATCTTCCCATTCGGTACTGGTCTTTACCATCGCAGTGCGGCATTCCCTCACGTAGTCGGCGATGCTGATTTTCGTTCCGATTTCCTTCTTGCTCGTGATGCCGAGCTGCTTCTCAACATACAACTCTGCCGGCAAACCATGACAATCCCAACCCCAGGTGCGCTCAACACGCTGCCCTTTCATGGTATGGAACCGTCCCATAGCATCCTTCACGGTGCTCACGAGTAAATGTCCGTGGTGCGGCGTACCGGTCAAAAATGGCGGACCATCATAAAACACCCAGCGATTGTTTTCAGGCCGCTGCTCGACTGACTTCTCAAACGTTTTTTGCTCTTTCCACTTTTTCGCCCAATCGAGTTCGTATTCGGCTGCCCTGCGGCGTGTATTTGATTTAAATTTCATTGCTTGCCTCCTTTAAAAGTCGCCGTGTCATTTTTTTCCAATATTAAAACCCTTTCGTCTGCTAGAACCATCCTAGGGACGGCGGTACCATCTAGCTTCCAAAAGGGTTTAACTTTCAGCTCTTATTTTCACTCTTACGCGGTGTTACGGTGAGGTCTAGTAAGGAAAATCCCTGTTCTTCTCACGGCTGGCGGGTGATATCCGCTCTTAGCGCCTTAAAAGTATTATACTACGATACGGGTCAAAATCGTAGAGCTAGCCCCACAAAGCCTGACCGAATTTCAGCACGACGGCTGCTATACAAGCGAAGATGGTTATGACACCGAACAATATATCGAAACCTTTGCTTACGAACGAACGCGCAAATTTGTCCATTTTATCGTTCAAATACAAGTTTCCTTCGCGGATATTGTAGTGGGTCAGCGCCAAGAATATCACTAACATGGCCGCATCCACCGTCAAGCACCATGGGCACAATATTTCGATAACATTGTAACTAACGAGGAACATCCAGCCCGCAAACACAACGCCCACTATAGCGCCTAGCTCTGCCATGAACATAAACGATTTTGGAAATTTCGTTCCCATGAGCGCGGCTACGGCTATAGTTAGCATTACCGGAAGCGTCATCATACCTATAAATGCATTTGGAAATCCGAACACGTGCGCTGTTGGATGTAACCCGACGGCCGCACAGTTTATTACCGCGTTCAGGCTACACGGGAGTTCTACCTGGGAGTTTTTCGCAAGATCAATCGCTTCAGTACTCAAAACAAATGAGGCGAGCAGTCCAACTACAGCACCCAAAGCCAGCAGGCTCAACGGCCACACTCGACGCTCTTCTTTATTCATAAAATATTTACTGAACATAGTAACTAACCTCGCTTAGAGTTGGTAGTATCGTCCCTCGCCACATATTTTGCAAGTGACTCTCATCATCAAGTGCAACAAACGTCGGATACTCGACTATGTCGTACGTCCGACAAAACATAATACCTTCACGACTGTCTGGGTTAATCTCCTCGATAGTTTTCCCGGTTTGTCTTGTAAAATCCCGCAACCAGTCGGAAACCGACCGTGCATAATCAGTCTCTGTTTTGTATACCACAACCACTTTCATATGATTCATTATACACGAAATCGTGTCTTTAACGACCTCCAGACGTTACACTTTTTTCAGAGCAGGAAGCCAAAACAAAAATAGGTCGCGTTTCTCAAGCGCAACCCATTTTTGTCTATCTAAAATCTAAGAACTAAAATCTAAGATCTGTTTAGCTACACCCTGTTGTCGATCCGCAGGTTGTACAAACATAGCAGCTCCCAGAACGTTGCGTGACGTTACCGCAGTTACTACAGAGAGGCGCGGTACTATCTGCTACCTTCAGTTCGGCGCGGGCCGTACGGAAAGTAGTCTCAATACTTTCCTCGCTCTCAAGCCTTTCGGGCACCACTTCCTTGACCAGAGCGCCATCGACAAAATCTTCCGGCTTCTTTTGTACGTCTTCCCGTACCTCGGTCGACTCTAGAAGACTAGCTTGTTGCTGGTTGAGTTCGGCTTCTAGCTCATCTAAACTCGCGAGTCCTAGCTCTAGACGATCGTCGATTGAAAGATACTCTATAGCCATGCGACGGAAAATATAGTCAACGATACTGGTTGCATTACGTACATCTGGATCGTCCGTCAGCCCAAACGGTGCAAAGTTCGTGTTGCTCATACCCTTGACGTACGTCTTGAGCGGTACGCCGTACTGCAAGCCATAACTTACCGAGCGAGCGAAGGCGTCCATGAGCCCGGCTAGTGTTGATCCCATTTTGGCTGCCGTTACGAAGATCTCACCAGGGGCGCCGTCTTCGTATTCACCTATAGTCACAAAGCCCTTTAGGTCGCCAACTTTGAACTGGATAGTCTTTGCGGCACGAATCTTTGGTAGTTCGCGGCGTTCGTTGACGTGGATAATCTTTTCGATGATCTTTGGTTTCGCATCGGCTTCGTCTTTCGACTTCTTGTCGCTTAATGGCTGACCAACTTTACTACCATCACGGTAGACGGCTACTGCCTTAAGACCAAGCTTCCAGCTGTCCATATGCATCTGCTCGACATCTTCTATGGTTGCACTCTCTGGCATATTAATCGTTTTCGAAATAGCACCCGAAAGGAACGGTTGCACGGCGCTCATCATTTTAACGTGGCCCATGTAGTGAATGGCACGATCGCCCACGGCACACGAGAAAACATCGTAGTCAGACTCTTTGAGATGCGGCGCACCTGTGACAGTACCATGTTCGTGTATATACGCCACGATTTCTTCCGCTTCGGACTTACTATAACCGAGTGTTTTCAGCGCACGAGGAATGGTCTGGTTTACGATAATCATGCTCCCGCCACCAACCAGTGTTTTGAACTTCGTTAAGCTAAAGTCTGGCTCGATACCGGTCGTGTCGCAGTCCATCATGAAACCAATAGTACCAGTTGGCGCTAAGAGTGATGCCTGTGAATTACGCACACCGTACTTGCGGCCAAGCTCAACTGCTTCGTCCCAAACCGTTGTCGCTGCGTCAAGCAACTCTTCTGAAACAAGGCTGGCGTCGATGTCTTTAACCGCATCACGATGCTTACGAAGCACTCTGTCGACGCCGTCTTTGTCTTTCTGATAACCGTCGAATGTACCAACTTTTTTGGCAATTCTTGCGCTCGTCGCGTAGCCGTGACCAGTCATGATAGCGGTCAAAACAGCCGCCATCGCCCGACCCTCGTCGCTGTCATATGGCAAACCTTTTGCCATGAGGAGCGCTCCAAGGTTGGCGTAGCCAATACCAAGCTCACGGTACTTGCGTGCATTTTTGTCGATAGGTTCAGTTGGGTACTCACTGTAGCCAACCAAAATTTCTTGTGCAAGGAACATGACTTCAATAGCGTGTTTATACGCCTCGACGTCAAATGAACCGTCGTTGTTCAAAAACTTCAAAAGATTAAGACTAGAAAGGTTACATGCTGAATTGTCGAGATGCATATACTCAGAACAAGGGTTTGAGCCATTAATACGTCCAGCATTTGGCGTTGGGTTCCAGTCATTAACCGTTGTATCAAACTGCATACCCGGGTCAGCTGACTCCCAGGCCGCTTCTGCTATTTGGTGAAACAAGTCACGAGCCTTGATGGTCTCATAGGTTTTGCCGTCGTTGACGCCAACAAGATTCCAGTCCTCACCCTTTTCGACCGCTTCCATGAAATCATCTGTCACGCGAACTGAGTTGTTGGCATTTTGGTATTGAATCGACAACATGTCTTTGCCGTTAAGCCCCATGTCAAACCCAGCCTCCGCGAGTACGCGAGACTTACGCTCTTCACGAGCCTTACACCAGATAAACTCTTCAATGTCAGGGTGATTAATATTCAAAATGACCATCTTGGCCGCTCGACGTGTCTTACCGCCGCTGGCAATAGTTCCGGCTGACGCATCGGCACCGCGCATAAAGCTAACTGGACCAGAAGCTCGTCCGCCACTAGTACTAAGTCCTTCCATGCTCGCCCGTAGATTTGAGAGATTCAAACCAGCCCCAGAACCACCCTTAAAGATCATGCCCTCTTCGCGGTACCAGTTCAAAATACTCGGCAAATTGTCTTCAACTTTCAAGATAAAACAGGCACTGGCTTGTTGCTTACGATCAGGCGTGCCAATATTAAACCAAACTGGACTGTTAAAGGCTGCTCGCTGTGAAGCCAGAATATACTTCAGCTCGGCGTTAAACGTGTCTGCCTCGGCTTCGTCATTAAAATAATCATGCTCGAACCCATAGCGAGTTACCGTGTCGGCAACGCGGTTCACAAGGTCTTTTAGTCCGCTCTCGCGCTCTTTTGTCCCAGGAGTACCATGAAAATACTTCTGCGCCACGATGTTAATAGCATTCTGGCTCCAAGAATCTGGAAATTCTAAGTCTTTCTGTTCAAAAACGACGTCTCCGGTGCTCGGATTAGAAATTTTTGAATCTCGTTTAACCCAAGTAAACTGATCGTATGCATCAGTTCCCTCTTCTGTAAAATAGCGCTTAGTAACTAACGCACTCGCAGTGTCTGCCATAACATCTTCCTCCTTGTTTTGATATGTTTCTACGGTGTTTATTCTTTAAACGATTACCCGTCACTTCTGCGCGTAATCGTTCCACCACCTCTTATATAGTTTTGCTGTCTTAGGACTCGCTAGTTGCTCGAGCTTCGGCGATAGCCTGCTCGAATTCATCGAGTGAACTAAAGCCACGGTACACACTGGCGAATCGCACGTATGCTACGGCGTTTCGATGTGCTAGTTCTTTGAGCACCAGATCGCCGACGACTTTGGACTGCACTTCACCCTCTCCGAATGCGTACAGTTCATCTTCGACGAAAGATACGATCTCATCGACCTCAACGTCTGAGCGAAGGAATTTACCGACTGAACGTAATATTGCTCCCGCAAGCTTACGTCTGTCAAACAACTCGCGTTCGCCATTCTTTTTTAATATGGCTAGGTTTGGTCGTTCGACACGCTCGTACGTCGTATAGCGATATCCACACTGTAAGCATTCGCGTCGACGACGAATCGAATCGCCTTCACCTGCGTCGCGTGACTCAATAACTTTAGTGTCTTGGTACGTACATTTTGGACATCTCATCCTCTAGAATCCTCCTGTCAACAGTTCCCTACACCTCTCGGGACGTGTAGCTGTTTTTAACTATAACCCCCACATGTAGTGTATGTAAAGTGTATTTTATGCAACATATAGCGTTTATGCTTTGTTGCTGACACCGTCTGTCTCTAGTATATAGCAAGTACCGCCCTCTGACGAGCGGTAATATTTACAATTGTAGCAGGAAGGGCTCGCCCTTCCCGACCGTTTCTCTAACTAAATGAGACAAACACAGTCTCCTAGCCCCTAAAGGCTTCACTTACGCCTACGGCGCGAAGCACGAGGCGTTAGCCGAGCTTTAGGGTATGGGAAGTCTGTTTTCGAATTCATTTCGAAACAGACTGGGAGAGGCATGTCTCTCCCTTATTATTTTTTCTTACGTCGAAGGAAAGCTGGCGTGTCAGATTCGTCTTCATCAACGCTGCGCCAGATATTCGTTGGATCTTCATCTTCGTTTGCAAAGTGATTGACGGCGTTCAAAGAAGGTTGTGTGTCGACATCAATGCCACTCGTCGCCTCTTCTGCGGCAGCTAGGTCGTTGATATCGCTCGTTGACTGCGCTGGTTCATCTGAAGCGAGCGCAATAGTATCGTCATAGGCCGCTGCTTGGTCATGGAAATACTGACTATCGAAACCGGTTGCAATAACTGTAATGATGAGCTCGTCTTCCATCTCAGGCTTGAGCGTGGCTCCAAAGATGATGTTCGCATCTGGCGCCACTGCACTCGTGATAATCTCGGCTGCTTCCTGAATCTCACTCATGCTCATGTCATAGCCACCAGTAACATTGAACAACACGCCCTTGGCTCCATCTATAGAAACTTCGATGAGCGGTGACTCAATGGCCTGCTGTGCAGCCTGAGCGGCACGGTTGTCGCCACTAGCGCGACCAATACCCATAAGTGCGCTACCCGCATGGCTCATGATAGCCTTTACGTCCGCGAAGTCGAGATTTATGAGCCCGTGTTCGGTTATAAGCTCTGAAATGCCTTGAACGCCTTGACGCAGCACGTCATCGGCTATCTTGAATGTCTCGAGTAACGGGGTACGTCGGTCGATAGTCTGAAGTAAACGATCGTTCGGTATGGTAATAAGCGTGTCAACCTGTCGTCCAAGATGAGCGATGGCCCACTCGGCGTTTTGTTTTCGCTTTTCGCCTTCAAAGCTAAACGGCTTCGTCGCAACACCAACAACCAAAATGCCCATTTCTTTCGCCGCTTGCGCAACAACATGTCCCGCCCCAGAACCAGTACCACCTCCTGCGCCTATAGTGACAAATGCCATGTCAGCGCCTTCCAAAGCTTTTTTGATCTCGTCTAGAGACTCTTCAGCGGCTGCCTGACCGACTTTTGGATCCGCACCTGCGCCGAGCCCACGAGTCGTTTCCTTGCCGATATGAATCTTCGTGTCAGCTTTCGAGTTATGCAAAGCCTGAGCATCGGTATTTATAGCTATAAAATGTACGCCGGTTAACCCTGCCTCTTTCATGCGGTTAACGGCCGATCCGCCGGCACCGCCGACGCCAATCACTTTTATATTCGCGAAAGTTTGTATTGCTGCTGGTTGTACTTCAGGCATGACTTATATTTCTCCCCAAGTTTGTTCACAAATAGTATACACTGCTTTCCATAGCATGCCTAGATGCATAAGAAAAATTGTTCAATTTTTTCTCTGAACAAATTTTATGAACGAAATTTACCAATTACCCCTGTTATTTTACCACCGATAGACTGTAAGAAAGCTCCGGGCTTACTATCTTTTTTACCATTAGAACTTTGTTCTTTACTCGGTTGACTCGTCAAGTCGCTCAGCATAAGCCCCACTGCCGTCGCATATGACGGGTTCGAAGCTTCGTCGCCGACGCCGCCCAACCCACTTGCTTTACCGACTCTCGCACTCAAACTCAGAGCCTGTTTTGCATAGTCGGCAATCCCTCTGAGCTCAGCGCCACCACCGACAAGCACAACACCGCCAGGAAGCTTACGAACACGGCCAACTTTCTTAAGTTCGGCGGTAACCTGTTCAAAAATTTCTTCCAAACGGGCATCAACTATCATGTCAATGTCGCTCGTATCAAATTCATGCTTCGTACCGGCAACCGATACCTCTACTGTCTCGGTTTTTCCACGACGCAAATCAGAGTGAGCTACGGCGTGCTCCACTTTCACTTTTTCAGCGACATCAAGATCAACCTTCAGCCCAATAGCAAGGTCATTCGTAATGTTGTTGCCGCCAACCGGCAAGACTGCGGTGTGTAGTAAATCGCCTTCATCAAAAACTACTAGGTTGGTCGTGCTACTACCCATGTCCATGAGTAGTACGCCATTTTCCATTTGTTGATCAGTTAAAACTGCTCGTGCCGCGCCTAAACCAGAAAGCATAATGTGGTTTATGCTGGTTTCTGTCATTTCACAGGCTTTTTCAAGGTTTTTAACATGTGGTGCTAATGCGGTTATAACGTACGCGTCTACCTCTAGTCTTACGCCCGTCATACCGAGCGGGTCTTTGATGTTATCTTGACCATCGAGTTGATAGCTACGCGGTGTCACTTCAACGATTTCGCGATTTGCTGGCAGTTGCACAACCGTAGCCGCTTCCTCAACCCGCGCAACATCCTCACCATTTATCTCATGTCCGCTCGAGCCAACTGCTATAACGCCTTTCGAGGCAATACCGACGACGTGCGAACCATTCACATTAACCGTTGCACTGTTTATCTGATGTCCACTCATGCGTTCCGCTGTTTCAAATGCTTTATCTATCGCCTGAGCCGTGTTGACGAGATTCACCACTGTACCTTTGCGCATACCCGTGTTGGGCTCAGTAGCCACGCCCACTATGGTTGGTGCGCCGGTTTGTTCGTCAAAATGGCCGACCACCACGCGAACATTCGCCGTACCGATATCTAGACCAACTGCGTAACGAGAAGTTTCTTGCATAACCGTATTATACCATAACAATTTTTAAATCTTTGTCAGGATCTCCACGCCATTCTCGGTGACAAGCATCGTATGTTCTGCGTACGCACTCAAACTGCCGTCACGCGTCGAAATAGTCCAGCCGTCTTCAAGTTGTACGATTCGCTCGCTACCGAGCGTCGTAATTGGCTCAATGGCTATAGTATCTCCAGGCCTGAGAAGCGGCCCCTTTCCAGCATGCCCGTAGTTTGGAATGTCTGGTGGTAAATGCATTTCCACGCCTATTCCATGTCCTACCAGCTCACGAACGATCCCGAGCTTACCTTCTCGCAGTACCTTTTCAACCGCTGCGGAGATATCCCCGACCCGCGTTTCACCTTGTATTGCGTCAATTCCTGCGTACAACGCCCGCTCGGTATAGTCTATGAGCCGCTGCACATCACCTCTCGGCTCATCGTCCACAACCATACAAAACCCACTGTCAACGCACATGCCGTGGTAACGTATGACCATGTCAAAGCTGACTAGATCACCCTTTCGAAGCACGTAGTCCGTCGGTATAGCATGCACCACTTGGTCGTTCGTCGATATACAAATAACACCTGGAAAATTTACACTCGGCTCCCAATAAGCCGGCGTCGCACCATACTTTTTTATACGCCCCTCGGTAAATTTGTCGACTTCTTTTTCGGTCATGCCTGCGTGGACAAACTCACGAACATCCTGAAAAACGCGAGCGAGAATCTTCCCGCCTTCGCGCATTGCCTGTATTTGATCTGGTGTTTTCTCGCCGGTGATCAATTTCATGACATCGCTCCTTCAATGCAAAACATGCCTTCCCCTTTTGATTGAGCCATGATTACTCCTTCACAATACCGCGGTCAGCCAGTTCGGCCTCGATTCTGTCGTGAATCTGTCCGACCGTTCCGTCGCCAACTATGTGAACGACTGGTATGCCATTTTCGCTTAAATACCCCAAAATTGGATAAATTTCACTCTTGAAAATGTTTAAACGCGCGTCAATCGCCTCCGCAGTATCATCGGCCCGACCACGAAGCATCAAACGCTTCACGATCTCGGCACGCGGCACTTCCATAACTATGGCCAATTCTATCTTCTGCCCATGTTCCTCCTCAGTTTCAAGCAAGTTTTTCGCTTGTTTGATGTTTCGTGGGTACCCATCAAGAATTATTCCCGGCAGATCTTTCGCTTCTTTGAGCGCTTCGACGACTATCTTATCGACGATCTCATCAGATACTAATGCCCCAGTACTCATGATTTCCATAAGTTCTTGGTTTTTGCTGTCACGCAACATCTGTCCCGTGCTCGTCCAGCGCCAACCGTGTCTCGCCGCCAACACGTGCCCCTGCATACTCTTTCCAGCTCCTGCTGGCCCAAAGAAAACAATCATCTTTTTACTGTTACCTTTCTTTAGATTGTCATAAACTTACACTCTATTGTAACGAGTTTTTGACCAATTTGGCAACCACGGCGCCATCAGCAGTGTTTCCAACTTTCGCTTTTACTGCGCCAATCACCCGACCCATGTCTTTTAGGCCTTCCGGTTTTAGCTCAGCTATAACGTCGGCAACGATCTTCTGAACAGCTTCTTCACTTAGTTGCTCAGGCAAATATACCTGTAAAATCACTTTTTCGGATCGTTCTTTGTCGGCGCTTAGTTGGTTACCGCCCTGCTCAAACAGCACGGCCGCTTCGTCGCGTTTTTTAACTTCACGAACTACTACTTGTTCTATAGAAGCTTCATCGAGACCGGTATCACGAATACGTTTTGCAACTTCTTCGTTTAAAATTGCCGCCTTTAAGCCTTGGAGGGCTTGTGTCTTTACGCTATCACGAGCAAGCATCGCCAACTTTAGATCGGCGTTGATGCGGTCCTTCAGAACAGACATTTAGCGAACTCCGAGACGAATTTTCTGAACTTTATCGTTCTTGCGGCTCTTGCGAATAATCGCCTTCTTGCGGCGTTCTGTTTTACTAATATCTTTGGTAAAACGCTGCCCGAGCTTCACTGTTGCTAGTGTGCCAGCCTGCATAACCTTACGGTTAAAACGGCGAATAAGGTTCTCATTCGCCTCTCTGTCATCTTTACGTGTAACTTGAATCATATAGTGAAACATTTTAACAGATACCATACTGATTAACAAGCTGAAAACCGATTTTGCTGCTCGAAACTTAGCAAACCTAGTTTTTCATAACGGTTGTAGCAAGTTCCCGCTGCCTTTTACGCAACATAGTCTCGTGTTCATCGAATCGTACTATCTCACCGGGTCGCCGATCCGCGGCAATCGAACTCACGACGAACGTTCGTGACGTTGTTGCCCCCTCGATCGGTTGATAACTCATCGCGCTATGACTTGCTCCAACCATAACAGCAATCCGTTTGCCTGGGTTTTGTTTCGCGAGCTGCTCCAGTTGACGACGCATAACCGCTTCTCTGTGGTTATATGCTCTTGCCCCAGTATCAACCAGATAATCATACATTAACGCCGCATCCTCCCGAGAGCAATCGACGCCCGTTACAGCGCTATACAGTTCCTTCGCTTCCTGATACTCCTCATATAAAGCAAAATTTGGATCATCGATGCCCATATCAAGAAAGACTATCGATCTATCGGTACCCTTAAGCCGCGTGACTAGCTCGCGAAACAGCGGGTCATCTGTCAGGGTCGCAACATCAGCATCACTCTTTCCGTGAATAATATCCGTAAGCATCTGCCCCATTTGTTGCTTTTCTTCATACGTTCCTTGCCCAAAGGTCTGAGGAACTATTTTTTCGACAGCAAATATATCAGCACCCGTCGTAATCATTTCATCTGCAATCCGCTGCAAATTCTCAGGAGTGTGTTCAGAAAATACGAAAACGATCTCGGCATTTTTGCCTACGTTTTTTTCTGGTGGTACTGTGCTTTCGAGGTAATCTTGAGTCATTTTTGTGTCTTAAATTTTACTTACTATATCATACGATATAGAATAACACAAGCAGCTTGACTTTTTACAAAACTTATGCTAATATTGCGTGTATAAGCCGTAAAAACGAATATGATAAATCGAACTATATCCAACTTCCAACCAGCTTTCACCCCGGGTAGACCCTTCGGTGGACAACGTATAACGCCACCGCAACGTATGGCATTGCCCCAAATAGGCTCGCCTATACCAATCACCCGTCCTTCGACTATCCCAGCACCTGACGGACGACCCTCATCTCGACTTTCTGAAGAAAGTGTCCACGGCGCCATAGCCCATCACGCTTCGGTTGCACACCAGCGAACCTACCTGAATGCTCGACAATTCGGTTCGTCGTCATTTCACCGGTAGTACTGGTTCTAGCTACTTTTTAAGCAGGCTGTCTATCAACGCCATGCGAATGAACATCCCGTTGCCGGCCTGGTCGAAATATTTCGCTCGTGGGTCTTTGTCGACTTCAGTAGCAATCTCGGTTATACGAGGTAGTGGGTGCATTATGATTGCATGTTTCGGTACGCTTTTCATAAACTTCGCATCTATAACAAACGGGTCAAACCGCTCGTCGCTACGCTCGTCCTGCATGCGCGTCCAGTAAATCACATCGGCATCCTTTACCGCGGCTAACGGGTCTGAAAACAACTCGTACGTCGTATGGTGCTCTTCAAGATATTTCTTCACTTCGTCGTCAATTTGTAACTCAGGCGTAGAAAGGAATGCTATGTGATTCCCGACATCTTTTGACAAAATCTTCGCTAGACTGCGGGCCGTTCGACCACGCTTTAAATCTCCGCCAATCACAACTTTCAGATTGTCAGACTTCCCTTTTTCGCGGCGGATAGTGTAAAAGTCCAGCAGGGACTGCGTTGGGTGTTCGCCCTTGCCGTCGCCGGCATTAATAACACACATATCAGGAAATTGCTCAGCCGCACGGGCAATAATACCGGTTTCGTAATGACGAATAACCACTACGTCCGCCCGAAACTGTCGCATCATTTGTAGGGTGTCCTCAAGTGTTTCGCCTTTTGTAGCCGACGAAAAATCTTTCGCATTTTCGGTCGCGTTAACGCCCATACCCATGTGCTGAGCGCCGTGGGAAAACGACAACCTCGTTCTTGTTGAGGGTTCGTAAAAAAGCAGAGTCGCCTGCCTTCCCTTATGAAGCTGAAAAAGATCGTCCCTGTCTGTTTCGAAACGAACGCGCATCTCATCTGCTACTGCACAGAGGTCATTTAAGTTTTGTTTAGAAAATTGTTCTGCTGTAAGTATATGCATAGGTCTATTTTACGACTCACATAGCTCCAACCGCAAGAGTCTACCTTCCACACTGCGCCGACCCTGCCATTCGTTCAAAATTAGCTCAAACCAAACATTCACTGTTTCTCCTATGTCCGCCGTGAACTTTTCGCTCGCATTCCACGCATTCATCCGTAAAGACTGGCCGTTTTTGTCGACAAAGGTATATGAGACATGTTGCTTATGGTCTCCCATCAGCCGACGCCCGGAAACTGAAACATTCCGAACGCAAAATATTGGTTCTGGGTTACCTTTCCCGTACGGTTCGAGCGCCGACAGTTCTTGAAGAAGCCCTTCGTTCATACCGTCAAAAGTATCGAGTGCTACATCTGCATTTGCACGCAAGTGCCTTTCCTGGTCTTCAAGTTTCAACGTTTTATAGTACTCATTCACCGCTGTTCGCCATGCCGTAATTTTGACCGTTTCAACCGAAACGCCAGCCGCCAACTTATGCCCGCCGCCTTTTATAAGTAAGTATTCTGTGGCGTGTATAGCCGAAACTGCTGAAAAATCTCCAAAACTCCGCGCCGATCCCTTAGCGGTTCCATCTTCAAGTTCCTGCAAAACAAATGCCGGTTTATGGTACTTCTCGAGCAATTTCGCCGCCACTATTCCAATGATTCCGTGGCTCCAAGACGCGTCATGCACGACTAGTACGTGGTCGCCTACTAACCCAAGTGCCTGCTCGGAAGCTTCTTTGAAAATCCTGTCCTGTTCCGCTCGCCGTTCCATGTTCATACTGTTAAGTTGTTCAGCTAATTCTAGAGCTTCTTTTCGATCGGTTGTTGTCAGTAGATCTAGGGCAAACTGTGCTGTTTCCATCCTTCCTGACGCGTTCAAACGGGGGCCAAACACGAAACCCAGTGTCTGAGCACTTATTTTGTTCAACTCTACTTTCGACACTGCCGCGAGCATCCTTAGCCCAACACGCCGAGACTTTTGCAGTACCTTCAAGCCCCAATACACGTTTGCTCGGTTTTCTCCGCGAAGCTCGACCACGTCACAAACCGTTCCAAACGCCACCAGGTCAAGCAACCATTTTTCATGCCCCTCCGGCAAACCTTCTAGCCTAGTCTGAAGCGCCTGAACTAACTTGAACGCCACACCGACACCGGCTAAGTCAACAAACGGGTACAGCTCTCTAGCAGTCTTCCGATCTTTCGATCTTTCGGCCTTCAACCGCATCCCCTCATAAGCCTCTGGGTAGTCCGCTAGCAGTCGCTTCGGATTTATAACTGCGACTGCAGCGGGCATAGTTTCTGCCACCGAGTGGTGATCGGTTACGATCACATCCACCCCGAACGAATTCGCTAACTCGACCTCTGCATGACTCAAGCTGCCACAATCCACTGTCACGATCAACTGCGCCCCATTTTCCGCCAGCCTCTCGACGGCTGGACCACTTAAGCCATACCCTTCAACAAATCGATTCGGTATAAAAACGCTCGCATTCAAACCAAACTTCTCAAAACTATCCAAAAGAACCGTCGAAGCGGTCAGGCCATCGATGTCATAGTCGCCATATATCACCACTCGCTCCTGACGCTCTTTCGCTAAAACTAAGCGCTCAACCGCCTTATCCATATCTGGTAGCAAGAACGGATCATGTTTTTCCGCCTCGTAATTTGGGTGCAAAAAAGTCTCGCGGTCACCCTTTGTCGTGTACCCACGAGACGTTAAAATCTCATCTATAAGAGCCATACGGTCTTTATGCGTCGTTTGGATTTGTACGCTTCTTGGTAGCTTGGGCCTGCTGTGACTTGATGACTATACTCTGTAGTTCCTTGAAAATCACGAAGTGCTTGTTGGTCGAATAAATCTTGGTGTTTCCCTGTTTTTCACTGGTCAAAAATCCAACTTTCTCAAGCCGCTTCAGTTCACGCTGAATGTTACCTGGATCTTCTTTGATCAGTTTGGCAAGACCCCGGACATGCGTACGAAAATCGGGATACTTCGCATAAACGACGATTATCTTCCTGCGAACTCTTGACGTGATGAAAACATCCAACATACCCTTAAACACCTCTTGCTTTACTATTCGTTGTTGCTAATTATTCTACATTCTACTTCCTCTGAATGCAAGAGTTTTCGTGTACTCTACCGCCAACTCAGCACGAAATCATTTAGATTTTTTAAGGTCGTTTCTCTATCGGGCACGTCATTCACCTCATAATAATGATCCGTGCCCATGTAATTGTCCGTCACGCCCAAGATATGCAGTTCATCCGCCAAGAGATGGGCTCTGTCTACTGCTGCCACAGACGCTATAGGGGATGCGATGATTACTCTGAGAACCTTTAGTGGTTTCAGATACTCCATGGCCGCTTCCATGCTCGAGCCATTCGGCAAGCCATCTGAGACCAATATGACATTGTGTTCACGTAAAATAGCCTCGTCAACAATGCCTCCCGCGCCGAGAATACGATTCATTTTACTAGACTGTTCTCGCTTCTGGTCCTCTAGATATCCGTGATATTCGGTATAATATTCCTCAATCTGTCCAGCTGAGAACATGCCATTGTACACAAATGCCCCATCTTGATTGAGCGTGCCGAAAACTTCGCCCTCTCCCGGAACGTCAATCTTCTCTGAGAGCATCATCGTCAACGTCGCGTGGAGTTCGGCCGATATTTGTACGCCCACCTGAACCGCTCCGTCGGTCAATGCTACGACAACAGTATTCTCGTATCTATACGCTGTTAGTCTACCCGCTAACATCACTCCCGCCTCCGCCCTAGACTGAAAATACATATGCTTATTATATAGGAGAGACTCTGTCTCTCCAACTCACATTCGAAGTAAATTCGAAAATGAGTTTCCTCTCAGCTAAAGCTCGCCTAACGGCTCGTGCTAAAGCGACAAGATACTGAGAGCGCCTCGTAGTAGCGCGACAAAAGGTATAGTCACCCCAATGCAAAACATGTAATTTTTGAGTGATGTTCAAAATGAGTCAAAAAAATCGTTCTCTGACTGAGGCGTATCCGTAGATACGGCAATGGAAGAAACGAATTTTTTGGCCATTTTGACGCGGTCAAAAATCGTGTTTTGTGTTGGGGTGGCTATATAATGAAAGCATGAACTACTTTGAGGTGTCGCCGCTCGCCGTCACTCACGCACGTGAGTCGGTTTTAACGTACGCATCGGACATGTCTCTAGAGCCGTGCCAGATAGTAAGTGTCGAAGTGGGCAAAAAAACCGTCCCCGCTGTCGTTGTGCAAAAAGTCGAAAAGCCGATCTTCGCCACTAAGCCCATAGCAAACCTTGTGTATTCAACCTCGTTACCGACCGCCCTAGTAAGTCTCCAGGCTTGGCTCGCCGAGTACTATGCCGCACACCCCGCGACCGTCTGGCGTACCATGCTTCCGAGCGGCCTACTAAAAAAAAGACGTCCATTGCGTCATGAAAACATCCTACCTACAAGAGACCAAACATCGTTCAAGCTCAATGCCGACCAAAAAAACGCTGTCGCCAAAATCCTTGAAGCGCCGTCGGGGACCCACCTACTCCACGGCGTGACCGGATCGGGCAAAACGGCCGTGTATATAGCACTTGCCAAACAAACCATCGCAAATAACCGTTCGGTTATCATATTAGTTCCCGAAATCGCCCTCACCTCTCAACTCGTTGCCGACTTTACACCCCACTTTACCAATGTCCATGTCACACACTCTACTATGACCGAATCTACCCGACACGCTCTCTGGCAAGAAGTCCTTGAAGCCACAGAACCGCAGGTGATTATTGGGCCGCGTAGTGCCCTGTTTATGCCAGTCAAAGACCTCGGGCTCA
>CAYIYX010000001.1:19679-24263 GCA_964367775.1 uncultured Candidatus Saccharibacteria bacterium
ATTCGTCATAAAAATATCGACAAGGCTTTTGAAATTTATCTCGCACTTTATCAGGGACTCACAAACTATGATGAAGACAAAGATGCTTATCGTGAGTTCAGCCCGGACTTCTTCGACTTAATCGTTATCGACGAGTGTCACGAACCGGCTTTCAAACAAGAACAATCCCCCCGCTATTCTGCTATACGTGCCGCGAGTATACTGTCAAAATTTTCTGCAGCACGCCTCGTGCTTGGAAGCGCCACTCCATCTGTTACGGACTATTATATCGCCGCTCAATCGAACGTAATCACCGAGCTACCAAATCTTGCCCGAAAAGATGCCGTTCTCCCAATTACCACGCTTGTCGACATGACTAAGCGCCACAATTTTACCCGTTCTCCATTTCTTTCAAATGAATTACTGAGTGAACTTACCAAAACACTCAACGACGGTCATCAATCCCTTATTTTTCACAATCGTCGCGGTTCCGCACCCATGACGCTATGTGACAAATGTGGCTGGAGCGCCACGTGCCCCCGCTGCTACACCCCGCTCACTCTCCACGCCGACGAATTTCGTCTCCGTTGTCACCTCTGTAACTACACCGAACGCATACCAACCAGCTGTCCAGGCTGTCACGGCGCCAACATTATCCACAAAGGCATAGGCACGAAGCGCATCGAGGAAGAGCTTCGCAAACTTTTCCCAGAAGCGCGAATTGCCCGTTATGATGGCGACACAACCTCAAGTGTCGAAAAAGACTACCAGGCATTGTATGACGGCGACGTCGACATCATCATCGGCACGCAAGTTATCGCCAAAGGCCTCGACCTGCCTCGCCTTCGTTTCGTTGGCGTCATTCAAGCCGATAGTGGCCTTGCGCTGCCCGACTACCAGTCCAGCGAACGCGTCTTCCAGTTGTTGTCCCAGGTTACCGGTCGAGTCGGACGCAATGAACATGCCTCTCGGGTAGTCATCCAAAGCTACCAGCCAACCCATCCCAGCGTCGAACTCGGTATCGCCCAAAATTACCGAGGTTTTTACGAATGGTGCCTCACGGAACGAAAACGAGCCAATTTTCCGCCCTTCTGTTATCTTTTAAGACTCACTGCAGTGTACAAGACTGAAGTCGGTGCTATACGCGCCTCACGTGCTCTCATAGCCACTCTACGCGGAAAATTGCCCTCATCCGTCGAAACCCTGGGCCCCGCTCCTGCCTTCTATGAGCGTCTCCGTGACACGTACCGCTGGCAAATCATCCTAAAAAGCCCCAGTCGTGCTGACCTTGTCGCTGCACTCGACCTTTTACCCCCGAAAGGCTGGCAGGCAGAGTTGGATCCAGTGAGTTTGCTTTAGCAAACTTTAAAGTTCTTAGCTCTTAGTTCTTAGATCTTAGAAAATCTCAAAACTAACACCTGCGCTCTACAGAGAAACGAGCCTCTTGGCTGTTACAAAATATCTGCACAAGCCCGAGAAGAGACCGCGCACGGTTCATAGCTGAGCGAGGACTAGTCACGAAAGTGACCGACCAAAGGGAGTTCCGCAGCTCACCAAGAACTGTACGAGAGAGCTTCTCGGCACGCGGAAGCCATTTTGTAACAGCCGAGTGGCGAGCCGGCTACTATCTGTTATAATAATTTCAAATGACCAAAGACGACATCATTACCCTACCAAATCCATCTCTCCGCGAACGTTCAGCGCGGATCCATGTCATAACAGACGAAACCGTCAAGCTCATCGAAGACATGAAAGCCGCTGCACTTGACTGGGAAGCTTCCCGACCACACGAAGTCGCCGTTGCCTTAGCCGCCGTCCAAATAAACCGGCTGGAACGCGCCGTTATCGTTCGGGCTGACTTCGACGACAAAGACAACCACGAGTTCATCGCCCTTCTCAACCCTGAAATTGTCAAAAAAGAAGGCGTACCCGAAGTCATACAGCCAGAGGGCTGCCTGAGTGTTGGCCATCAAATATACGGCAATGTCCTTCGTTACCCGAAAGTTCGCGTCAAAGCTATGACTCTAGACGGCAAGGAAATCCGTTTGAAGGCCGAGGGTTTCGACGCCATGTTGTTGCAGCATGAAATAGACCACACGAACGGCCTCTGTTTTGTTGACCATATCAAAGATAAAAAAGACGCTTTCTTCCGACTCACGGACAAAGGCGAATTGGAGCCCGTCACCTATGACTACGCCGTATCGACTGGTATTTTTCGGTAACGAACGCCTTGTTAGCGGCCTAAAACACACGGACGCGCCTATACTTCGCGGACTGATCGCGCGTGGCTACGACATTGCCGCAGTCGTCGTGAGCCACTCGGACGGAACGTCAAGAAACGCTCGCAAACTTGAAGTTGCTCAGGTCGCCGAAGAGCACAATATCCCTGTTCTTTCGCCTGAAAAACCAACCGATATCATCGATCAGCTCACGAACTTTCATGCCGACGCCGCTGTACTCGCCGCATATGGTCGCATACTGCCGCAAAGAGTACTAGATGTGTTCGCCCCTACCGGAATCATCAACATACACCCTTCTTTGCTGCCGCGGTACCGTGGCTCGACACCCATTGAGTCAACCATCCTGGGTGGTGACGAAATAGCTGGCGTCAGCCTCATGCGGCTCACAAACACCATGGACAAAGGCCCTATCTACGCGCAGAAAAAAATTAAAATCGCACCCAATGTCGAAAAATTCGACCTATACGAAAAGCTGTCTGAAGTCGGATCTGCGCTACTTTTTGAGTCACTCCCGAACATCCTCTCAAACAAGCTTTTACCAAAACCTCAAGAAAATACTGATGTTTCTGTTACATCACTCATCGCTAAGTCAGATGGTGTTTTAGACCCTACAACAGATGACGCCACGACCCTAGAACGCAAAGTCCGCGCATACCAAGGTTTCCCAAAACCTCACTTAAGCCTGTTCAACAACGATGTTATAGTTACATCGTCGAAAGTAACTCCTTCTCCAAACTTTTCCGGACTTGCTATACCTTGTGCTCACAAAACCTGGCTAGAAATCACTTCTCTCGTTGCACCGAGTGGTCGGGAAATGTCCGCTCAAGATTTCCTGCGAGGCTACGCAAATAACTAGGATGTTAGATATTTGACCGCAGATATTAGTCAAAACAGGAGGAGAATGTGAGCAATTACAAAGATCTAATCGTCTGGAATAAAGCTATCAATCTTGTTGTTGACGTATACAAAATAGTAGATCAGCTACCAAGATCTGAAAACTTCGCGCTAGCAGATCAGCTCAGAAGAGCCGTCGTTTCTGTTCCTTCAAACATAGCCGAAGGACAAAAACGTGGCAGTCGCAAAGAAGTTGTTCAATTTTCACGAATCGCCCTTGGGTCTTTAGCAGAAACAGAAACACAGCTCATAATTGTAGACAAAATATACGGCATAGACACAACCAAACAACTTGAACTAGCTGGTCAAGTCGGTAGAATGCTCTCTGGTCTTACGAGATCATTAAAAGATTGCTGAATCTCTGCGCTCTTCCAACATCTGCGGTCCAATATCTAAAATCTACTCGGCTGCGCCGAGTATCGCACCTGCATTTTGAGTAATTTCCTGCTTCAACTTTTCCAGCTCCGCTGCAACCACCTGACGATAGTCAGGACGATTAACCTCGAGCCATTTCAACGAACCATACTCACACAGTACATCGAGAGCACTAGCGCTCTCTGGCGCGCCAGCTTTAAGCTGCTGGTAGTCCGGCTGCTCGGCATAGTTTGGTAAATGAGCCATAAACCACCCCTCAACCTTCTCTGCATCGCGGTCTATAAATGCTTCAAACTCCGCCATCTGGTCATCACTGAGTCCTTCGGACAACTTCGTACCAACCCGTAGCTCGAGTTCGCTGTATATATGCTGCAAAAACGCCTGTTTCTGGTCGTCCGGCATTTCCCCTAGCCCTACATCCTGCAAAAACTGATCATCTAGCTGAAACATGCCTCATCTCCCTTTACGTTACTGTTCGTTCTCTACGAATATCATTATAGAACACTTCATACATAACCAAAACCGTCAGACTGCTGCTCAAAACAAATTTTATGCAGCAGCTTCTTGTTCAACTAATCCTTTAGGACGTCTTTGTTGTTCCTTTAGCGCCTCAACCTCCTGTTTCTGTTGTAACCAAGCCTGCTCTATTCGTTTTGCCTTTGCCTTTTTACCGCTTGCGTCTGCTTCTCCATTAGCTAGTGCCAACCGAGACTCTCTTTCTGCGACTCTTGCTTGGACTAGGAGCTCATCTCTTTGCCTTTCGGCCTTAGATATTCGTCTTTCTAGGGTCTCACGAGACTGTTCTGCTGACCCATCAATTGCAGGGATATCTACTAGTGTGTTGCCGTCCCTGTTGCCTACCGCACCGTCCACAGGACGAGCTACTGGTGGCAATCTCTTTGGTTGTCTGCCTGGTAAGCCAAACCTTCGTCGTCCAACGCGTGGTGACTGTCGCGTTTCAGCCTGCGAACTTCGTTCAGTTTCCTGATCGCGCATAATAGCCTCAAAAATGGCACCCTGACGCTCATTCACTGGATTTTGAGCCGCTTCTGGTGTCGTCGTGTCTACTGTGTCAGGTGCTTCTGGACTACCCTCT
>CAYIYX010000001.1:24363-27568 GCA_964367775.1 uncultured Candidatus Saccharibacteria bacterium
CCAAGCTTGAGTTTCGTGCAGATCATTCACTGCCTTTTGGACTGCTTCTGCCGCGGCTTCATTACTCATAGCCGCTTCTGGTGTCGTCGTGTCTACTGTGTCAGGTGCTTCTGGACTACCCTCTCCTTCGCCAGTAGGTGGCGTCGGTTCGGTTGGGGGATTGTTTTCTCCGCCGTCATTGCTATCGTTACCGCCATTGGTGTCGGCTGGTTTCGACTGTGGTTTCGATACCGCTAGAAGAGCTCTTGCCTGAACTTCTTGTTCAAGAGCGTCGCGTGCCTCCGGTGTCGCATCTTTCCAAGCTTGAGTTTCGTGCAGATCATTCACTGCCTTTTGGACTGCTTCTGCCGCGTCTGCATTACTCATAGGCGCTTCTGGTGCTTCTGGACTACCCTCTCCTTCGCCGGTAGATGGCGTCGGTTCGGTTGGGGGATTGTTTTCTCCGCCGTCATTGCTATCGTTACCGCCATTGGTGTCGGCTGGTTTCGACTGACCGTCACCGTCGGCTTCATCACCTGACGGCTTGTCTTCTGGCTTCGAGTCAGGACCCTTAGGCTGTCCCTTCTTTGCACCTTCAAACGTATACGTAGGTCGATACGGCTCAACAGGGACGACTAACGCTGCATCTGTCTCCAATGGCACATCTACAGAGTGCTCTACGCTGCTTATTGTATACGCATGTTCTACTATATCCTCAGGTTTCGTCGTAACTTGCGTAAGAATACTACCCGTCTTTTGGTCACCGACAGCTGTTGCAAAAGACACAAGAGTTCCCTCGTTGTCAATATACCCAGGACGAGCAAACTGCCCATGGAAGTCAACCCCGTTACTGCCTAGCACCTCAGGTCGAGTAGTTGGCGTCCACAGATTCGACTTAACCAACGGATCGTCGGCTGCCCAAACATGTTCACTTGTACTAGGATCGATTGGAAATCCAATAACCTTATCTGAGCCGTCAAGGGACAGATATATATTAGCATCTCCTTCACTGACCAATTGCTTAATGTCCTCGGAGCCGAGTCTCGAAAAGGACCCGTCAGATGTCATACGCCCTACGGAACCATGGATATTTCCTTGTGCATCTTCAGTAAAGTCGAATCGCAATTCATTCAGATCGGGGCGAGACGTGTTGTTACTCTCGTACTGGATGCCACTAATCTCGGAAATTTCTCCATTTCCCTGATAGTTATCAAGGTATTGCCCTGTTTCGATAGATTTCTCAACCGTCACGGGCGTACCCGGTTCTATATGTGACAGATCACTGAATGCTACATTCGGATTACTATCCAGTTGGTCTATAGAGTCCTTCGGGAACGAACCGTCAGGATTGATCTTTACGCCACTTTCCAGCGTCTTACCAGTTGAATCAATAATGTCTACAGTCCCATTGCCATTGGAATTTATGGTTAGATCACTCGAAGCTTCAATGGTTGGGAAATTAGGATCTTGCTGCAATACTCCCGGGCCAGTATCTATGTGGCCCGTTTCACCATGGATTGCGCTCTCGAGTATCGTGTTGTGTACTGCTCCGCCGGGCTGAACATTCGGTTGACCCGTAAGCACCGACTCAGCGAAACCCTGTTTCGTTGGATCAAAGAACGCCATGCCTTCTTGGAATGCCAGAGCCGCACCGAATGAAGCAACCCCTCCAACGATGGCCCCCGTTACTGCATCCCTTCTTATTCGCTTCTTTGCGAGCACATCCTTTTTCTCAATGTCCTGAGTAACCGCATCATGCGTCTTTGACATGTACGAGCTCAGCAGCTTGTTTATGTCTGACTTATCTGTCATTCCATACTTCGCCGTTAACGCCGGGTCTGCTAAAATCGCACGTTTCAGCTGAACTTTCATTTGAGATAACTTGTCGGTCAGCTCACTGAACATAATATTTTTATCGGATTGTCGCGTCGCCTCGTCGTATGAAAACAAGACTTTTTGTTCTTTACCGGACAGCAGAAGTCTTTCTCGGGTATCTCCTAGAACTGCAAGGACGGTTTCAACGCTAAGCTTCTCGTTCAGCTTACCTTCTTCGTCAAAGAGAGCGTCAAGGTCTTCCATTCTCCCACGAACAGACACTGTTTCATATCGTGACTCTTCGAAACGTCCTGCTTGCTTTAACATCCATCGCTTGAGCGAGCTAAGCGTTGCCGGATCTATGTCGGCATAGCTCTGGCCCATCTCAGCCCTTGAAGAGTCCATGGCTCGTTCTCCGCGGCTACGCTCAGCCTGGCGAAGCCCCGCTCTTGCTCCAATTATGACTGCTGGTCCGCCCGTTATCAGTGCGGCTTTTGCCAGACTTCCCGAAGCAAAATTCAACAAAAACGCCGTACCCTGAATGGCCGTTGCTGCAGTTTCAACACTCACGAGCGATCCAAATTTAGAACTCTCGAATTTCTCCAAGATTTTGTCGTGTCTCGTTCTTGCAACTTTGGTACGTTCTGCACCAGTTTCTGTACCACTCATGAACCGAGCCTGTTCACGCCACATGCCCATCAAGCGAATACGCTCGACGCCGTCTGCGTGCGACAAGGCTCCACGAAGAGTGTCCGCAACATCTTTCATGCTATCCATGTATACGTCACCCTTACCCACTAAAGCGCCGTTTTCTTGAGCATAGCCCTTCTCTTTTATGAGCTTCTGGCTTTGTTCAACAAAGGCCTTTTCGTCGACTTCTCCTAAAACATACTTAGAAACCAAGTCTTTAGCTGTTTTTACAAACTCTGAGTCCTTTGCAATTTCTTCCTTCTTCTCTCCGGCTTCAGTACGAACCAACTCATCACCAATGCGGTCGCTAAAGCGGTGGACTGTTGCTCTACGAACTGCACTTCTCTGACTATCTGAGTCCCCGTCAAATGCATAGACATAGTTCTCGGCACGAGCTTGATCAATTATCTTGCCCTCAAAATGCTTAAGGAACTTGAAGCGCATAATACCGTTCGTCCAAATCATATGGCCAAACTTCTTAATGCCTTTTGCTTTGTTTACATATTCTCGTAGCGCTGCCTCGCGATTAAGCTTCGCAACACGATTAACATGTTCTGACGCATCGACGAAAGCAATATCTAGGTTCCCTAAATCGAGCAACTTTTTTATGACCTCTTCGGGAATTTCTGGTTCCGGAGTATCTTTTTCGTCATCATCTTTTGAACCTTCTGGCGTTGTTGGCTCAGTAAGCTCGTCTTGGTCTAGCTCAGACTCGTGTACG
>CAYIYX010000001.1:27668-30847 GCA_964367775.1 uncultured Candidatus Saccharibacteria bacterium
TTATACCTTCTTCGGGGTCGTAGTGGTCTGTATCATCACCTTCTGGACCTTCTGGACCTTCTGGACCTTCTGGCGTGGTTGGTGCAACAGGATTGTCTGGGTCGAGTTCTGAACCCTGGGTATTACCCGCTTCTGCGTTGGCATCACGGATTCTTACTGCTTCACTGTTTATACCTTCTTCGGGGTCGTAGTGGTCTAGGTCCTTGTGATTATCGGTGTCGTAGGGCAACACAAGGTTAAGGTTAACTGAGTTCTGTGAGTCAGTAAATTTACCGTCAGGCGAATGAAGATTTCCTGCTATATCAACAAACGGTGTTCTCTCGAGAAATAGCTTCTCATCAGGCGAATGAAGATTTCCTGCTATATCAACAAACGGTGTTCTCTCGAGAAATAGCTTCTCGTCAGGCGACAACTTTTTTCCCTTGGGAATTATATCTTCGGTGGTAGCTTGATTTCCGCCAAAACGTTCCACTATTGCATTGCGTCCGCCATGCATCTGTGGATTGGTCTGTGTCCATCCGGCTTCAATAACAGCTTTCGCCCCCCAGTTAAACGCATCCACAAGGTGCTTTTGAGTCTCCGTGGCTTCACCATTCCTATGAGCCTCTGCCGCAGCTTCAAGTCGCTCCGCTACATCGTCCTCGCCAGTACTAACTTCGGGAGTGTGTCCGCCTGGAGTGCTGCTTTCTGGAGTATTTGCGCCTGTAGGTTTCATAAGTAGCCCTACGCTTCCCCGAGGTACAGTGCCCTAAATAGTACGAGTTCATTTTGCATAATTTGTTTCACGTCAACATGCTGCTCAATAAATTGCTGAATTCCAGCCTGATCTGCAGACTGATTATCTAAAAACCCCTCAAGTTCATCGAGATTTTCTTCAGGAACGGCTTGTATCAAGGCTTTGTTGATATTTGCCATAAGAAGTTCTTTTAAGTCTGCCGCTACTTGAACGCGCGTTTCTTCATCAAGGCCAGGCAACTTCTTTTCTTCTATAAGATTTCCTATAAAAACGTCAATTGGATCATTTTGCATTTTGAATCCCTCTTTCTATGTTTGTTAGCTTATGTCTTTCTGTTCTAAGCGCACTGTTCTCTCGCGCAGCTTTGAAATAATCTTAGCATATGCATTATAAATTATGCAACTTTTATGCTTATCTTACTAAAATATCCTCACGCTGCTAATTCTAGATCAGAGTCCACCCCAAGGGCGTCCGTGTTATGCCGGTCTTGTAAGACATCCAAAACGACTTGCATTTCTTCAGCTGCACGGGCGTCGCCACTACCAGCAAGCGAATCGCGCCTCCACTCAAGTTCATTGATGATCACTGGGTAGACTTGCGACGCCGGCAAATCAGTGAGCGGCAGAGAACTTCCTTCAAAAATATCACTAACTAACTGCGAAAACATTTCTTGCGCACTAAGAGGCTCGCCAAATACCTCGCCGGTGCGAAACATGTCAACCAAATCCGAACCGAGGGGGAGTTCGATGCCTCCTGCCTCCTTGTGTTCCGTCTCGGGAGTAACCGTGTTGTCTGTTCGCGCTTCAAATGCTGCCGCTCCAGCTCTGACGACGACCCCGGCCGCTTTTTCGGCAAGTTTTACGCCCTGCGCTGCTGCGACGCCTAACCTCTCAGCAAAACTGCTTGAACGGTCCTCTGGGACTACCTCGATCGTCTCGGTATCATCAGCCTCGACTCCACTGAGTACGTTGTCGCGGAGCTTCCCTAAATACTGGTGGAATACGTTCAACTCAATTTCCGTCGGCGCGGTATTGTGCGCTATATCACCACCGTAACTCTGCGCAAAATATGCCTCACATCCTTGAATCGTATCGAGCTTAGACTGTAGACGACGATCTTCATCTGTCCATTCTGCCTGACTCTTATTTGTCGGCGATCCCTGTTCTTCCACGATACTCGTTGCCCAATTCCGAAGATCACAAAGCGCCTTGTAGTCACTCGCCACCATTTCTTCCGGCTTCTGAATCTCTGAGGTCTTCAGATATCTACCCATGCTCTGTTTTTCAGTACCGCTCTTTCCCCCGACTAGTAAAACGCTTCCCCCCGCCTTGATTCTTGCCTCACGTTCACTCATAGCAGTAACAAAAAATTCCTCTGTTGCTGGCAAATGTAGAACAGCCTTCTCGCTTGCTTTGGGGTTAGTTACCAGTAGTGTGTCGAGATTTGCCGGTAGGGCATTGCCTCTCGTGGTCAGAAACAGGTCATTACCAGCCGTACCTATATCTCCTGCCAAATCATTAAGCGCTTGCCGTTCATCTGGATCTGTCGTGACATCAAATGCGCCCGAAATCGTACTCAATCTCTGCCTCATTTGCTGTTTAGCCTGTTTTGCCCATGGAGAGTCTTCCGGGGATTCCTTCAAAAAGCCAATCTGGCTCTGCAAATATGCAATACGTCTGCGGTCAGAGACCTCGTTCGTTAAGTCAGGGTTCTCTACTGCTCGTCTTGGTAGATGTGTTTTCTCAGGCTCTGGTGACCCTGTTAATCCCTCTGCCATATATATTTCCTGTGCATTTTTAGTTTTTAAAACCTTTTATGCTTTCATAATGTCACACTAGTAGCGCCCATGTCAACAACATCTGTACAATATTTAACATAAGAGTATTGACATTTTAGCAACTTTTTGCTATAGTTTAGTTATCGTCACACCCGTGTGTGGCAGGAACGTTCGCGGTTTGGTGGCGTATAGACCCTCAGAACAACCCTAACTCTCTGTCGATACCCCACCAAACCGCGAGCATCCCGCCCGCGGCTGTGACGCGCACCCGTCACAATTCAAACCTGGCGCCACCCGGCGCCTCACGACCCGAAAGGTCAACCATGAACAAGATCAAATGGGCAGCCCTGGTCGCCTTGGTCGTCGCCACGGCGACGAACATTGTAACGGGGATCGTCCCCGCTACAAGAAAAGAGACCGCGAGTGCCGTTCACACGGCACTCGTCGACCTCGGACCTACCGCTTCCAAAGCAGTCGCCGCTTTCGGCGACGTCATTGGAAACCTCGGGAGTGGCTTTTTTGCGACTCCCTGGGCGGTCGGGACCGCCTTGATCGCGGCGATTATCGCCGCAATCGTGGCCAAAAAATAACCACTGACATGACGGGTGCATCCCAAGGGGTGCGAGTGAGTTCCGCGTACTTCCAAGTATGCAAAACGCTTCGGCG
>CAYIYX010000002.1:0-5443 GCA_964367775.1 uncultured Candidatus Saccharibacteria bacterium
ACGCCGAGTTCAATAAACGGCGTCAGACTACCGTTGACTGTTATTGTGCCTTTTGTTGGCGTATATATACGGGCAAGCATCTTGAGCAGCGTGCTTTTGCCAGAGCCGTTTCGCCCGACAATGCCAAAGAATTCGCCTTTTTTTATCTCGAATGAAATATTTTCAAGCACCTTCTGCATCTCGTATCCGCGTTTTCGTTGAATGAAATTTAGAAAGGTACTTTTAATACTGTTCGTTTTCTCGTGCGGTAGCTTGAATGCCTTAGAAACGCTATGTACTTTGATTGCCACTTCTTTACTCATTACAAATTCTCCGCAAATTCTTGTTGGTTTTTTTTGAAATAGAATACCGCTCCCACCACAACCACAGCAACTATAATATATGGCGCTATAAGATACAGAGGATTAGAAAATAGCTGACTACTCGTAATAACATTCTGCGACCCGACGAGCTGGGCGCGCGCATCCTGGAACAGGGCGGCGACAGGGCTTAGCATGAGTAGCTTTGCCGCCGGGACACTAAAGTCCATCACCATTTGAAGCGGATAAATAATGGGAGTCGCGTAAAATACGGCCTGCATCAGCACTTCCCATATAGGTGCTATGTCCCGGTATTTCACATATGCTGCAGCCAAAAAGAACGCAAGGGCTAACGCAAACACGTAAAGAACGCCTATGGTCACGGGGAATAGGAGAGCTGTCCAGCCGAAGTGGACACCGTCAAACAACATAAATATCAACACGATGAACAAATTGAGTAAGAAGTTAATCAAAGCAGAGACAGTACTCGACATGACGATGATGTACTTCGGGAAGTCAATCTTCCGTATGATATCGCCTCTTGCAGCGATTGACTGCATACCCTGACCTGTCGCTTCAGTAAAAAATGTCCACATGACAATTCCGAGCAAGAGCGCTACGGCAAAATGCGGTATGCCTTCTCCAAACCGCAAGAAACGCACAAACACTACATACATGATGGCAAATAGCATCATTGGTTTTAGTAGTGACCAGGCATATCCTAGGACCGATCCTTGATATCGAAGCTTAAAGTCTGTCTTCACCAGCTCTTTTAGTAGGGCTCGGTTTTTTTTAGAAAATGTTTCTTGAATACGTTTCATGCCGATGTGCAATTATAAAGGAATACAAGCTAGTAAACTAGCTGTCTTCCTCTTTGTCCTCTGCCTTTTTCGTTAGCACTATATGCCTGTCGCGACCTTCACCCTCGGAGTGCGTTTCAACGTCGCCATAGTCAGACACTGCTTGGTGCACGACACGGCGTTCGGCAGGACTCATAGGCTTCAAGTGCATAGTTTCGCTGGTCTCGCGGACTCGTTTCACCCAGTCTTCGGCTTGAACTATAAGATGATCGTTGCGCTGTCGTTTGTAGTCGGCAACATCTATATTGACCCGAACCAGTTCGGCGTCTTTGCTACGGAGTGTCATAGAGACTACATGTTGTAAATCTCTCAACGTTTCACCATGTTGGCCGATGAGAAACGCATTAAGATGTGTCGAGGGGATGCTCATTTCTATGACATCTTCGTCAGCACCGACGCGTACGTCAGTGTTCAGGCCAAAAAACGATAGTATGTCTTCGACGTACTTTTTGGCATAAGCGATTGATTCTTCTCTGTCCATAAATTACCTCCGTTTACTTCTCCGTTTTTTGCCACGCGGCTTTTTTGCCGTTGGCACAATGACTTCAGCCTCTACTGCCGCTTCAGCTCTAGCTTCTGCTTCTTTGAAAACCCGAACCTTCGTTCCGCTTTTGGCGTCTTTCGACACGAGCGCCTCCATCTCTTCGACGTCTTGTGACAATATGTACTTCTGCTGAATAACCGCCACTATAGAAGAAACGAGCGAATATAGCGATATAGCACCCGGAAGATATATCATGACGGTAAATGTTAGAAACGGAAAGAATATGAGCATGCGCTGGGACATAATGGCGCTAACCTCTGACTGGTCTACTTGCTTACCTTCTGCGGTTGCGGCCATAACATCACGAAGCCTTTTATGCTCGGTTGGCTGTGGGGTTATTTGTTTTGACTGGTAGTACTGCAACACTGCAGAAGCGACTGCAACAACCATGAGTGGCCAGTAGACACCACTACCCGAAACGGCTGTCTTCGACAGGTTCACGAAGCCCAGCAACGACTCGTTGAATGTGTGAGAAGAACTGACGATGATGCTTTGGATCGGTCCGAGTTGCGCCACGAAGTCATACGTGTATTTCGCAACCTGGTCGCTATGACTGGTGATGATGTTAATAACGTTATACAGGGCAATAAATATCGGCAACTGCAACAAAAGAATGCCGATGCTGCTCATGGGGTTAATGCCCTTCTCGCGGTACAGTTCAAGCATGAGCTGGCCTTCGAGCTGCTTATTGCCTGCGGCTTTTTGTTTGATCTTTTTCAGTTCAGGCTGGATAGCTCGCTGTACTTTAGTCTGGTGTAGCTGTTTCTTTATAAGTGGCCACATGAGAAGCCGTACTATCACCGTAAATATAATGACAGAAACGCCAAAATCAGACCCTGGTATAAGCCCATATATAAGAGCGAGTAAGTTAAAGATTGGCTTGACTATAAGGAGGTCAAAAATGTTCATTGTATCTAATATAACAGATTACGCCTTCGGTTGGTAGAGCCGCCTCAATGCAAAACACGTAATTTTTGAGTGATGTTCAAAATGCGTCAAAAAAAATCGCTCTCTGACTGAGGCGTATCCGTAGATACGGTGATGGAAGAAACGGGTTTTGGGGGCATTTTGACGCGGTCAAAAAACGTGTTTTGCATTGGGGTGGCTATAAAGACCCGCTTTGTAGAGCGCGCCAAGCACGGCCGATTCTAGCTCTTTTGCTGGCATAATCGCCATTTCGACTGACAAAATCGTCACCGCAAAATCTCTCTGAGCGGGAATGTCGTCCCAATGACTTCGCAGCGCTTCATATACTCGTCGGCGGATTCGATTTCTTACTACTGCCGACTTTGAAATCTTCTTGCCGACTATGACAGATGCCCGGCTGTCTTGCCGTCGTTTGTTTTCAACTGACTTGACCAACAAGACGCTGTTACGCGCGGATTTTCCATTCCGAAAAAGGTAGTTAAGGCTCCCGTGGCCATGAAACCTATATGAACTTGACAACATACCTACAGCATACCATAGCGACATATGCTTACTGGCTATTTGTCTACACTAAAAAAGCCCCAAAACTATGGGGCTTTTACGAAAACTGTCTACGACTAAACACTGAGCTTGAAGCGACCTTTGAGCCGGCGAGCTTTCAAGACGAAACGACCAGCTTTGCTAGCCATGCGTGCGCGAAAACCATGCACTCTAAAACGTCGACGAGTTTTTGGTTGATAAGTTCTTTTTGGCATATCGTTCTATATCCTATCAGATTAGAGCGATTTCCTCAAGCATAGGCGTGTTCAGCCCGAGCTTCAATCTCGTCCTCCGACAAGCATTGTGCCTTTTCGGCACAGCGAGGCAAGATAAATCAGTAGTTGGCGCCGAGCGAATGCTTGGAGCGAGGATGGGATTGAGGCTCGGGCTACTTCCCTTGATTTTGGTTGAAAATTATTGGACAAATATTTGGTTTTCCACTTGCTGAGTCTATTTTTCCACAGTAATAACAGAGGTAGGCAAAATATGTGCATAAATAGTTCGGTATTCTACGTGGTGGTTCTTTCTGATTGTGGGGTTGTGGAAAACTACTGCCTTACTCTATAGTAGTTGTTAGTTTCAGTGGGGTTACATAACTAACTAGGAGAGTAGTGCGCGGCATGAACCAAGCAATCTGGCAAGCAGTTTTGGGGGAAGTGGAAACTTCGGTTTCTCACGCTGTTTTTGTGACCTGGTTTAAGCCAACCGAGGCCATAATTCACGCAGATGGCGGCTTCTCTATAGCGGTTTCAAACGTATTTGCCAAACAACAGTTTGAGTCAAAATTCAACGACCAAGTCGTATCGGCTTTACAGAAAAATGGGGTAAACGTTTCACATGTTGACTACGTTATAAAGCTAGACCAAGACAAAAAGCCTGCCCCCGAGCCAGTGCAGCCGGTCGAAAACTCCACTGTCAGTACAAAAAGAAGCCATTCAACCAAAAGCAGCACCGGTGACGGGTTAAACCCTCACTATACTTTTGATAACTTCGTCGTCGGTTCGAGTAATGACCTCGCCTACGCCGCCGCGCAGGCCGTAAGCGCTTCGCCTGGCACAAAATATAACCCGGTGTTTATATATGGTGGCGCTGGTTTAGGTAAAACCCACCTTATACAGGCGGTTGGCAACGAGATCAAGCGTCGGTCGCCGGAAAGTCGCGTCCTGTACGTCACTTCTGAAACATTTGTGAGTGAGTTTCTTGACCACGTACAGTTCAAAAAGAAAGGGTTTTCCGACAAATACCGCACAGTCGATGTACTCATAGTTGACGACGTACAGTTCATTGCAGGTAAACAAGCGACACAGGAAGCATTTTTTCACACCTTCAACCATCTCCATCAGCTCAATAAGCAAATTATCATTAGCTCCGACAAGCCTCCGAAAAGCATTCCAACCTTAACCGACAGGCTCCGTAGCCGCTTTGAATGGGGTATGTCTATAGATATACAACTTCCCGACTTCGAAACCCGCATGGCGATTATAAAAGCGAAATCCGCTCTAAGCGGCGTCGCACTGGGAAAAGATACTGTCGAGTACTTGGCAAAAAACATCAACACAAACATCCGAGAACTCGAAGGAGCCCTGAATCAACTTCTCGCTTTTTGTGAAGTCCGTGGTGTTACACCCGACCTCGATACCGCTGTTGGTCTCCTTGGAAATATTCGACAAGCCCGTCCTCACCACATAACCTCAAAACAAATCGTCGACAAAGTTTCTAAGTATTTTCGTATAGATCTAAAAGAAATTCTGAGCGACAAGCGCGACAAACACATTGTTGTGCCAAGACAAATCGCGATGTACCTGCTACGCAGCGAGCTTCACTTAAGCTTTCCTCGTATAGCCGTTGAGTTAGGGCGTAAAGATCACACAACTGCAATACATTCGGTTGAAAAGATATCGAAAGCCATAAAACTCGATTTTGTCATCCGTGAACAAGTTGCTGACATACGGGAGCGCTTGTATGAATAGTTGTGGAAAACTTGTTCACTCGTCTAGGTATAAGACTGTGGGACAACTTCCACACCTCGTCCACAGTTTTGTGTATTTTGCCCTACCCACCCCATTTTGCCACTTTTTATCCCACTATTTTGCTTTTATCCCCAGGAAAAATACCCCCTTGTTTGAACAAGAAAATTACCCAATAAAAACAGGGGTCAGTTGTTTCTTTTTCCACTTTTCCACACCACTTACTATTACTACTATTATTAGATATATATAAGAAAGGAAGAACTACTATATGAAAGTCATTGTAACCCAAGAAAATCTCAGCCG
>CAYIYX010000002.1:5453-25135 GCA_964367775.1 uncultured Candidatus Saccharibacteria bacterium
GAGAGAAGAACTCTGAGAGAAATTAAAAGTCATGAAAATCTCAGCCGCGCTCTTACAGCCGTGAGTCGTGTCGCGAGTAGTAAAACCTCACTACCCATACTTTCAAATATATTACTTAGTACGGAAAACAACCGTTTAGTTGTAGCAGCGACAAATCTTGAGATTGCTTCTGTTTACCATATAGGCGCAAAAGTAGAAAAAGAAGGAACGTTGACTATACCAGCACGACTCGTGAGTGAGTTCATAAGCAACCTACCGAAAGACAACATCATACTCAAGAGCGAAGGTAGTAAGCTAGACATTTCATCGGGTAACTACAAGTCAACCATAAACGGCGTTGCCGCAGACGAATTCCCTGCTTTGCCAGTTATAGAAACAACACACAGCATAAAAATATCGAGTGAATTACTAAAGCAAGCTATAAATCAAACTGTCGTTACGGCTTCACATGATGACACCCGACCAGTTCTAACAGGTGTGTTGTGTCACAGTTTTGAAGGAAAACTGTACTTTGCAGCAACAGACGGGTATCGGTTGTCGTCTAGAGAACTTCTGAGTACAACCGACACAATACAGGCGCTTATACCAGCTTCAACTCTTCAAGAAGTGGCTAGAATCATCCCAGACGACGTCGAGGAAGTGGAATTACTGTTCGACGAAGCCCAAGTGAAGTTTCATATAGGAGACGTTGATGTTATTAGTCGTTTGATCGATGGAAAATTTCCAGACTACCGACAACTTATTCCTGAAAAGACCGACATAAACGTGAAGCTACAAACAGCCGAGCTAGTTCGTGTCACAAAGATTGCGAGTTTATTTGCCCGTGAAAGTGGCGGTAGTGTGACGTTGCACACCGACACAACTAAGTCGGTTGTTTCCATACACTCCATAGCATCACAACTCGGAGAGAACACATCCGAAGCCGATGCAGAGGTTGACGGCGAAGGTTCGGTAACACTTAATTCTCGATACCTACTCGAGGCGCTTAGTTGTGTTGACGCACCAACGATTACCTTTGGTTTTAGTGGGAAGCTTGCCCCGTGTGTCATACAGCCAGTCGGTAATAATAGTTATCAACACATAGTCATGCCACTGAAAAGCTAACGAGAAGCATACAAGCCTAAGGTATAATAAAACAATGGCGCTCGAGCGAGTGAAACTATACAACTTTCGTTCGTACACCGAGCGAGAGTTTGTGTTTTCCCCTGACGTAACGGTGATTGTTGGTAAAAATGGTGCTGGGAAAACGAATATTCTTGAAGCACTGTATGTGTTGCTGCAGGGACGGTCTTTTCGCGATAATGACGAGTCGTTGCTTTGTTACACGACTGACTGGTGGCGGGTTCATGGCTATATGGGTGATGACGAGCGCGAACTTCGCTACCAACCAAGTCAGACCAGTCCAAAACAACTGATTGTTAACGGGGTAAATAAAGGACGTTTTACCTACAAACAACAACTACCAGTAGTACTTTTCGAACCTGATGATTTACTGTTGATTCACGGCTCACCAAGTGCACGTCGAGCTTACCTCGATAGTCTTTTGGTGCAAATAGTGCCTTCATACCGAACAACCCTTGCTCGGTATGAACGTGCGGTACTACAACGCAATACTATTCTCAAAAAAGGCGGTACAGTGGCGACACTTCACGACGCAGTGTTCGTCTGGGACATTGCCCTGTCGGAATACGGCGCAGAAGTTATAGCGCAGCGCAGCCGGCTCGTTGAAACATTAAATCAACAACTTGGTGAGCATTATACTGAAATTGCGCAACAAAGTAACACATTTACCGTTACCTATGAACCACCAAGCAAACAAGGTTCACACAGACTAGCACAACTACTCAGTCGATCGTTCGAAAAAGACCGCCTTAGAGGCTTCACAAGCGTTGGCCCGCATCGTGATGACATAGGTTTCGTGCTAAACAATAAAGATGCGCGTACGACCGCCTCACGTGGTGAGGTGCGAACTATAATACTTGCGCTCAAACGTGCTGAGCTCGATATCTTACATACGACACTAGGTGTTCGGCCCCTTTTTCTACTTGACGACGTCCTGAGCGAGTTAGACGAAACACGGCAGGAGCAAGTTATAAAAAATAACGGATACCAAATAGTACTAACTACTACGCACAATACACGCGTTATGCAAAATCAAATACAGCTATAGAAGAAAATTTCTAAGAACTAGTCCAACTGCTCTACGTAAGACCCCTCGAGACCACTACCAAGTACTGGTTCAGAATAGTAAATATAGTAGTACTCTTTTGAATACCCAGGAAGTGCAATAAGTGCTTTGTAGGCAGCCTCTTGGGCTGACTTTGTAAAAGCGTCATAGTTTGCAACATCTTCCGCTGAGGAGTAGCTGTCAGGAGATGGATACGGGTTAATGACGGTAATGTACAAAGGCATCTTCACTTGGCCGGAGTCTGGGAGTCTATAATCAATCTCAAATGAGTCGGTTTGCATAGGGAGGTTGCTGGTGATTTCGTATGAGTCAAAGCTGTTAGATTCTTTAATTTGCTTTTCTTGTTCTTCTTCGGGTAGTGCTGCAAAGTCAACATACTTTCCAACTAAAGTAAGGGAGGTGTTGAGTGTATCCCCCGACTTAGCGGTGATATTTTTAAGGTCGATCACAAGAGTTTCCTCTTCTTTGAGTTGTTTCGAGAGTTTTATAGTCAATACCTTACTATTTAGAGACCACGAAGACACAGTAATCGCTGAGCCGATCGCTGTAGAGACAGCTGTTGTGTCGGTTTTTGCGAGCTCTTTCGTAAACGTTATAGACAACGAATCTGACGAAGTCGGGAAAGCGTTCACGTCTGGAGTGATTTGCGCGATCCGAAAAATAACCGACATAAAAATCCAGTACAGAAAACCCCCAACGACCAACAAACCACCAAAACCAATCACGAAAAATTTTAGATATTTGCTATAAAGCATACGTCTTAGCCTTTCTTCCAAACCCGACAAGACCGCTTGCGTCGAGTTTGATTTCTCTAGTTTGTTTCCGTATGGTGTTTGATTCGTTGCCGCCGATAGTTACCATGGTTCCGTTTTTTGCATCAACACTAACGACGATATTTACATGTCGCGTACTGCCGCCGTCAGGTGTTTGCTCGCCTATGTAAAAAGCAACATCCCCAGGCTGTGGCAATTGACTTCCAACTGCAAAATACAATGACCCGTTTGAAGAATTTCTAAACCAGGCTTGCATAGACTTCACAGCACCAATACTCCAGCCGCCGCTAGACCCGCCAGTGAAGGGTGACCCTGCCTTGTTGAACACGTAGCTCACAAAGTAGGCACACCACGCGTCTCTAATTCCACTCGTATATGCCAGGATTGTTGCGTCATATTCTATCGGGTGGCGAGCTAGTTCCTCTTCAGCAATACGCACGACATCGTTTGTGTTCGCCGAACTTATTGGGGTATTGCAAACGAGTGGAGGGGTAGCGGCAGAGGACGAGGCTTCACCACTCGGCGGCGTTGCGTCGGGTACAACCGCCGAAGACGGTGGGAAGAGGCCTTTGTCGGCAATGTATTTTTGTATAGTTGCGATGATTGACGAAACTTTTGCTACGTATTTTACATCTGTTGCGTACCCAGCAGCCTTGATCTCCTCGATGTATTTAAATGGATCGTTTGGATAGTTCAGTGCGGTTTTGTAGCGACTATTGGCGTGGATGAATTCAGCGTAGCCGGTAAAACCAGCCTCTGCGTTTGCGTATCGTCGAAACTTGGCATCAATATAGTAAACGGAGCCGTCAGGCCTCTGTTCGGCTGTTCGCATAGTAATAGTCGGTCCAGTCCAGCTCGACCCTGCTTTGATACCGAAAAAGTTAAATGCTTCAGTGGTAAGTCTTGACTTTCCCCACCCAGACTCGAGCCCCGCTTGTCCGAGAATTGCTTCATACGGTATGCCGTAGTGTTTTCCAACATTGAACGCGTGTTGCCCGTATAAATCTACAAAAGAAGAAACCGTACCCGTAACCGAACCTGGCGTCACCGATGCTCCCGAACCACCAGAGTCAATACAACAAACTGCTGCATTGGGATTATAGAGCGAGATACCCCACTCAGAATACGTCCACTGTGTTTCTGGGTCTACGGTGCCAGCCGGTGAACAGCTCGCAGTAGGCTCATCGACAGCCATAGACACAGTTGGCGCAAAGAGTTCGATGATTGAAGCGGCGAGAAGAACAGCTGTGACCAGGGTCAGTTTTAGTGAGACAAAGCGCTTGTTTAGTCTAGAGTACTTCATCTTTGGCAGGTCTTCCCCCCTATGCCCCGCTTGGCTACGAGCGCCGCAAAGTCGATCGGGTTTCCGCTGTCCATAGCTAGGAATAAGTCTTGTGGACAGATGCTGGCGCCGTCATATATGACGTCCATATGAAGGTGGGAGCCACAAGAGTTGCCGACGTTGCCAACCTCCATAATCTGCGCACCAGTTGCAACAGTAGCGCCAACCTTATAGGTAACATTTTTACCATGTACGTAATATATCTTTAGAGTGTGGCCATTTATGTTTGACGTTATCACCAAACCGCCATTGTCGCTGCCGTTTGGGGTTCCTGAACATATACGGCTCGATCGTCCGAGCGGCTGTGTTGTTACGGTGCCGCCAGAGATGGCGTATACCGGCTTGCCGTCGATACCCCCGTAAGATATGTCAACTGAAGCTGGTGTGCCGCCACCGTAATTTCCTGAGTCATAGTGCCCTCTAAGGAAACGAGCACGGTTGCTCTTCCAAGCACTTTCCCCGAGCACCCAAGCTAAACCGCCCGTCCCTACCGTTGTCGACCCACCTCCCGTCGTGGGTGTTTCAGTTGTCGTACTCGTGCTCGAACCAGCCTCTTCACCGTTGGCTTCCTCTGTTGCGAGAAATGCGGTATATGTACGGAAATAACTCAGCGGATCTGAATGCTCAAGACATTTCTTCCCAGTCAACCAGCCGTCTTCTACGGGGTTAATCGGGCTTTCCTCTTTGTATTGTTCACCGAATGGCATAGTCCGGTAGGCGCAAAAATCAAGGAACTTACCGTAGTCTGACGCCTTAGATGTTGAGCCATATACTCGTGAGGAATAGAACTGTCCTACAAACGAAGAAGCGGCATTTTTCACGGTGTCGATCACCACTCCCTGAGATTGCTCTGGCTGAACCGGCTGGTAGCCTATAGGTAGTCCGGTAGTTGTGTCTTTGTCGACGTAGCCATTGTCTTCCATCCACTGAGCAACTATCAGTCCACCGTTTTCTTGTTCCAATTTCTCGATATCCTCTGGCATCGAAACGTATCGTAAGTTGCAGGCAGCGTCAGGAGCTATGCCTAGGGCTAGATACCCGGAATCCTTACATTGCTGGAAACGCACTGCGGGCAACTCTGCCGCATAGGCTGTGTCGGAAGACGTACTCTGAGCCCCGCCAGTGGCGAGAGCGACGATACCACGCATAACTGCAAGAGGAGACGAGCTGTAGTTTGTCGTGCTTGCAAGCTGACGAGACATCGAACCAGCGAAAGAATACTGGTTTGTTATGTCGAATGGGTTGCGCTGACCGTCTTCCTGTTCTACGGCGATCATTTCATCGTTCGCGGCCTTGAGGACTTTTTGGTAGCCCATAATTTCGGTTTCATTGCCAGGCATGAGCCCCGCCGCCTGCGCCGCCGCGCCAAATATACCAGCCTCTGCTATCCACCAAGCAGACCCAATACTTTCAGCACCTCCCTCTTCATAAGCGGCCGCTAGATCGGGCCCATGGATTGCGTTACTGAGCATGACTTGGGCTACTGACATTGCACCCATAACCGCCAGGGCCGCTCCAGCCGAATAAGCGAGCTCGGCGCCACCTGTGCCAATTGCGGCGAATATGCCGACTACGAGGCTCGTACCCCTCACGAACCAGTTTTGGATTGACGCACATACGGGTTTGTTTAGGCCTTGAATATACGTATAAAATGCCCCAGCAGCTCCGCCGAGGAGGCTTTCAACCGACAAGCCAGACGAGAACTGAGTTGTTTCTGCAGTGGTCTGATAGTATTTTCCATCGCTCGACATGCGAACAAGCGGGGATGTCAGAGGGGTTGTTCCGTAGTTTGGGTTAGCGACTGTCTTGCCTTGAGCAGCGTCGTAGATAGTTTCTCTGTCGTCAACCCGTGTTGCGATGCTCGCCAGAGCTGCGACATCCTCGGAGTTCGCTTCTTCGCCAGCCTTGATTTTTTGCATTAAGGCAAAGAACGGCTGGGCTTTGTCAATCAGTCCGTCAAGGGTAGCTGTTTTACTGGCGACAGCAATCGTACCGATCATACTATTCAGAGTACAGGCCATATCTGCCCACCCGATAATAGACACTGCGCTCAGTAGTTTTTTGAAACCATCGAGATCTTGCACTGCTTGGATTCTATTCATAACAGGGCGATTTTTGTATTTTGCAATGTCTGCTTCTATTTGAGTCTTTTGCGCTTCTGTATATGTTTGACCGGACGTATCTCCCTCGAGAGCATACAGGGGTTTTCCATCTTCGTCGGTACCAGCGGGCACAAGACGAATGTCGCCGATGTCTTTCACCCCTGCACCAGTAAGGAGCTGATTGATTTTATCTTGTCTTGACCCTTTGAGGCCCGGCGCAGCCTTGCTAACGCCAAAACGCCGCAAGACCCAGTCGGTAAATCTGCCAGTGACAGTACTTAGGTATGCCATATTGCCAGCTCGTAAGTCGGCGGTACGCATGACCCGATTCGTTGACCTTTCTTTGATATACTCCTGAGGCGTCATAGCCTTACTTCCCTGAAACTCGATAGATTGTGGCTTGATGCGCCCAAAGTACGTTTTATTTTCTGCTGTAATTTTAAACCCAGCGCGTTCCATGCGCGCAACTTCGGCTTTGCTTAAGGTACTAAAGCGACAACGTATGGAAACGACCGTACACGACCCCTTTACCGCATCTGACTTGTATAGGAATTTCGTGAGCACCAAAGTGTTTCGCGCCATCATGAGAGAGCCGACAGATGTATTTAAGTCGCTCATTGTTTGTTCAAGGAACGTGAAGGGTGTGGTAAGGGTGGCGAATACACCTATGACTGCTGCGACTATAATACCGCCAAGCGCACCACCCATGAGTACTTTTTTGCCTGTTTTTTGGTTTCGATCGCTACGACCTATGCGGTCTCTTTCTTGTTGATCGGCTTTAGTTGGTTGGTATAGATTGCCTTGATTTTGTTCTTGCGCGTTCAGGGTGTTTCGGTCGAGAGGAGCAGAGTCGTTTTTAGGCGTAGGGGTTTGTCCGGCACGCTCAAAATCTGGCCCGGGATGGCTACTTGTCTTAGGCGTTCCTTCTGCTCCGTCTTCGTCGTTTAGTCCTGCCATATCGTTATTTTACCACTTAACTTCCTTGAGGGGGAATCCCTGATTCTTGTGCAGCTTGCATTTGCTGCTGTTGGTAGGCTTGCATCTGCTCTATCTGTTGTGGGTTGGTGGTGATGAGCTGCTGCTCGGTTGGGCTGGCGACTATTTGTATGTGAACGTGGTTTTGTCCGGCAAAAAACAGCCCCTGCCCGACAGGGAAACTAGCCAGTCGTTTTTTCTCTTCTTCGGTAAGTTTAAACACGTCCGAAAGAACATCTACGGCGCTCGAGGACTGTTTTAGGAGTAGTTGCAAGGAGCTGTTGGCGACAATCGCGCGACCCATCTTGCTCCCCATGAAGTCTTCAACGTCTTGTGTGATGGTGGTGAGACCAAGGTAGTATTTTCGAGCACGTTTAGCAAGGCTAAACATAAAGTTCGCCGAGTCGTCGTATTTCATGAGCTGCCAAGCTTCGTCGATGATGAGCATGCGCTTTTTCTGTTCCGTGCGAATACGGTTCCATATGTGGCTTAGGACTATATACATGGCGACCGGACGGAGTTCGTCTTCAAGGTCTCGTATGTTGAATACGACCATGGGGTTGTTTATGTCGATATTGCTTTGTTGCGAGAAAATACCGGCAAATGTCCCCGTCGTGTATTTTCGCAACCTTTGCGCAAGTTGAGGACCACTGCCACCCATATGTAGTAAGGTGTCATAGAGCTCGTTGATAGTCGGAGGTAACGAGTTGTGCGTCAATGGGTCCGAGGTGATTCCGGCGCGGGCATATGTGTCTATAAGGGCTTGGTCGAGGTCTGCTTCTTCAGAAGGGCTCAGAGCGGGCATCATGGCCATTCCCGCACCCTGGATTTGAGCACTAGCGCCTCCAAGCATGAGACGGAGTAGGCCGTGCAGTGTCACGAGGTTGGCGCGAAGGGCGTCGTCGGCTTCGTCGCTATCTATGACACGCGGTAGCTCAAAGGGGTTTATGCGTACATCAGAGTTTAGGCTGAGGCGAATATAGCTCCCACCGACAGCCTCGGCAAGCTTTTGGTACTCATTTTCTGGGTCGATGATTAAGACGTCTGCCCCCAACATCATGGTTCTCATGGCCTCAAGTTTGACGGTGAACGACTTACCAGCACCGGACTTCGCGAACACTACCATGTTTGCGTTTTCCAGACTAAAACGGTCAAATATGACGAGACCGTTGTTATGCATGTTTATGCCATACAGGACGCCGTCATTCTGTGTTAAGTCAGCTGAAGTAAAGGGGAAACTCGTACTGACCGCGCCAGTGTTCATGTTGCGGCGAATCTGTAACTGGTCGGTCATTTGGGGTATGGTACTGTTTAGGCCCTGCTCTTGTTGGCTTGAGGCGACCTTACTTAGAACGAGCTGTTGTCCGAGAATGGTTTCTATTTTGTGTTGCACGAAATTGAGCTCATCGAGACTGTCCGCGTAGAGGGTTACATAGAGGCCATACCGGAAGAAACGTTCCGCACCGACCTGTAGTTGGTCACGTAATTCCTCGGCGTCTTGTATAGCCGCCTCGAGACCTGGGTCGCGAACCTTGCCATGTTCGGCGTTCATTGACATGCTTGCTTCAAGCTGGCCGACTTTTTTGCGAAGATTGTCGAGAACGACCTGGCTTTCAACGGGGTATATAAACATACTGACGTCTATAACCTCGTCAACGTTTATGACACTACTTAACCACCCGGTGTATATTTGGCGCGGGTAGCCGTATACGTACATCGTGCGTCCATATTTGGTACCAAGCCGGAAGTAGCTGCTTTGAATCTCTAGAGAGCTTGGTGCGATTATGTCGCGGAGGGTTGTAATGCCCTTAACGAACTCAGCTTCAATCTCCAGCTGCTCTTTCTCGCGCTGTTGCTGGGCTATGTCTATAGCGCTCTGTTTTTTTCCTCCAAATAAACCCATGTTAGTACTCTCCCTGTTGGTTAGGGGCGGAACCGCTTGCTTTTCGTACGTACGTACCGGTAATATTTCCGGGGTCGCCTAAGGGTTCGCGAATGGCGGTGTCGGGGTTGTAGGTGTTGTAGTAAAGAGCGCTTAACGCTTTTGTGTCGAGCTGTCTAGCTTTTATGCCCATCTGGAACAAGCCGGACATTACTGCGTTTATGCGGTTCGAAAGCTCGTCTCTGGCTTTTGTGTACGCGGCTTGGTCGATTTTAATATGTTGCTGTTCTTGTGGTTTCGCGAAAGCGGTAAATATACTCTTGCCTGCAGAAGCGAGGGCACCTAGGTCTCCGACTGCGAAATATGGAATGACGATGTAGAATCGTTTGTCCATGATGTTCGTTTCTCTTGAGACGTCGTCTATAAAGGCTATGTAGTCTTCCATGAGCATACCAAGCAACATGTTGTCCTGAGAGCGACGATATCCAACGAGCTTTTGCAGGTAAGGTCCGATGTCTACCTTTTCGGATCGAATAAATATTTGGATTGGAAAGTATAGGGAGTTCAAGAAGCTTTGGTAGCTATACTCTACGGCTTCCCTTTCGCGTCCGCTCATAAGATCGAAGTTAATTGACTCACACGAAACAACCGCACGAAAACTACCATCGTTCATTATGAGCATACCTTCTCGTACTTCAGAGATGAGTAAGGTGTTTTGGGTACTGCTTGGGTTACGGGTTTTTTGAGGTGAGGTGTCTGGTGTGGTTGCGGCTGAATTTGGGGACTGGGAAGCGCCCAACGGCGGCAGGGCCGAAAGCGGGTTCTGCTGAGCTTGAGTCGGTATTTGTTGAAGATTATTTGGATTCATACGTCGGCTAATTCCCACTCGGACCAGCGACTAGCGAAGCGTAACAACGACTTCTCCCTCTTCGAGGTGTTTCTTGTGAAGTCGCTCTGCCTCGCGAGCGATAGTACTGATAGACAAGTCTTTGCTCGTTGCCAGCCTCATTATATCAGGTGACAGGACTTCTTTACTAGGTGCTTGTGCTTGTTTAGTGGGCTGGTTTTGGACAACGGGCGTTTGTGTTGGCCGAGCGGCTGGGTCATTGGCGGGCGTTGGAGATATGACTCGCTGATGGATCGATGACGGGTATGGATTGAAGGCCACATGTTCGTCAGGAAGGGCTTGTTGGTATGACAATATGGGCGTGGCGGCGGGGGGTGGAGTCGCTACTTGAGGTATGTTATAGCCATAGAGTTGCTGGGAAGAGACGAGTGTTTGCGCGACAGGTTGGGCAGCTGCTTGGATGTTGTTTTGCATAGTTTGGAGCATGGCCTGTTTACGCGCCTCGTCGCTACGAGAAATCATAGTATTGAAGTTCTGCGTGACGCTTCCGCTGACGTCTAGCATGTCTTCCGCTCCCTGCGCTTCGGCGACGACAGTGTCGTTTAGGTTGAGGCTGTCTAGGGGGGATGTTAGTCCGCGGCTTGCCCATCCACCAGTGTCGACTATTTGCGACAGATACCGGAGTCGTTCCGAAGCTTCATGCCCAGAGAAACCCTTTAGAGTTGGCCCGTCATTCGTAAGGGCTGCGGTAATCTCAACAAGCGTGACGTTGCCTTCCGGTTCCCAAAGACGTCGGCGTGGCTTCAGCAAGAAATGCACTATGGCCGTTAGGTATGTTTCCATAGGCTGGTCCTTTTTCAGAGGGAGCGCCACTACTAGGAAGAAAATAGTTATAGGTAACGGTATAAGACCAAGGCCTATAAAGACTCGACCGAGTAGATACACTAAGAAACCGGACAATGCGGCTATGATGAGGTATATGAACTGCCGAAACGAAAACGGCCCAATGAGCTTGTCTTCCGCCTCGACGTCCTGAGGAACTTTGTAAACTGCCATATGCCCAATTATACCATTACATTAGCGCTATGGTGTGGGCGGCCTAGGTGTCGTATGCCATGCTGGTGGAGTTGGTGGAACAACGTAGTTGTTTTTTGCGCCACCTGGAGCAGGCGCACCAGCGGCGACGATGTCAGCAACCATAGCCTTGATCAGTGGATCTGCACCACCGTCGGCACCGTTATCTATAGCACTTTGAGCCTGAACCGCTGCCGCATAGGTGACTTGTGAAGACAGCGCCTTGGCGTTGCTTTGGTGGGTCCCCAGTATCATATGAGAGCGTTCTCCAACCCAACCCCAACCCTTTTCCGTGCCATCTGCGATTTTGACTGGAACAAGATTGCCAGCTTCGTTTTTCTGCGTCACCACGGCGCCGGATCTGTCCTTGAGATCTTCATCGGCTTTGAAATTCTCTCCCATGAAGTTCTCCGACCACCCTTCCTGAGCAGCTTTCCTAAACTGTGGGTTTTTGTTTATGACGGCATTTTTTACGTCGGTATGTTTTCCCATGAACTTTGAATCATTAGCAGCGCCTTTCATAGCCCCGTTCCACATCTCCTCATTATCGGCCAACGTTTTTAATGTCGCAATATTCGCCGCCTTTTCGGCAGGGTCTTTTCCCTCACCACTTAGCAGGTTCTTCAAGGTTGTGCCACCACCATTTTGCGACAACAAGTTTTCAGTGGCGGCATGAATCTGGGCTTTGCTTGCTCCGCTTGCGATCTGCCTTTTTAGGTAGGCTTCTGCATTGCCGGCTCCATACGCGGCGCTAGGATCTCTTTGAATACTGGCCTTGCTTGCAGCATACTCTTCCTGGTAGATCTTGTCTCTTTGGCTGTCAGCGTAGTTCGTGAGCTTTTCTTTGCCTCTTTTGTTCCAGGGCATAGTACCACCAGCGAACGCCCCTACCCCACCTATACCCAGCTTGCTTAGGCGGGTATCGCCACTAAAGGCGCGTTCTCGGGCGGCCTGATTCTTAAACGCCTTTGACGTTGCTCGATGGATGCCAAACTGGCTATTGTCATGCTTCTCTTTTGCGTACTTGTTCGCGTGCTTTTGCCCCCATTTACTGGCTTTATTTAGGGCGCCGGCCGCAGCACCGAGTAGCTTGTTTGAGTTTTTGAGGTATAGGTAGGTTCCCGCAAAAGGGCCTATAGTGCTGATCAAAAATGCAATAATAACCGTTATCCAGTTTGCGTCGGAATCGATTGTGACTGCTGAGAAGAATGGTATGTAATTCATATAGTTTATTTTATCGCTGACGCTGTCGCTAATATTATAGCCGAAGCCAGGGCGGATCCGTATAGTATGGCCATTATAACAGGGTACATAACCAGTAACTTCCCAAAGGACTGGTACCACTTCTTAAAGTAAGGTTCCGTACCAGGCAAGATCATAGCGGCAAACGCCAGTGGCGACACTATGATCAACAAAATGACCAAGACATGTCTCAGGGCGACTATGACGACAACGGTAAGTATAGCCATAGCACCAGCGACTATTACTGGTAGTACGAAACCGATGATTCCTATAGCCGACGCCACGACCACTACGCCAACAGTGGCGACTAGCCACAAAGCAGACGCCCCTACGAAACCGACAAAGCCCGTTCCCTTAGCCGAAGACGTAGCGGTTACCGTGTCTATGCCGGTCTGCATGAGCCCCTTTATACTTGCCCCTATGACGTTAAAGATGTCTATAGCTATGCCACATATAAAGAACGACAGGTTTATAAGTACGGCCGCGACTATAATCCTCGGTAGCATCTTCTTTATGCCGTACGCGCTCAGTCCGAAAGACGTAGCCTGAGAAAATATAACTATGAGGAAGGCTATAACGAGCGCTAAGTTGGCAAACCCAACAACCACGCTCCATATGGCCCTCATGGCTGTCGTGCCGTTTGAGGTAACGAGAGGTTGAATGAGTAGCTGCTGCTCTATGATCTCGGCTGACGTAGCTACCGCGCTACCGAACATTTCTAGGACTGGGCACAAAAACCAGCCGAGCGCCCCACCGGTACACTTCTGGTCGCTGGCGGCTTTTACGTCAACACACGCCCCATCTTTAAACTCGAAGCCGTCGCCTTTGGCGTCGCAGGCTGCTTTGTCATTTGCGCGAGTTAGTTCTTCGGCTTTTGCGATCGCATCAACTGTCCCAGTCTCGATGGCTTTTTTGATCTCCTCAGCATAGACGACACCGCCCGCTAGGTAAGTAAAGCCTTTTCCTTCCATACAATTAGCTATAGTCGTAGCAGGATCCCTTGTATTTACTATTTTTGAACTACAGTCGTCGTAGGCGGCGCGCACCTTTTCGGCACATAGAGTATATTCGGACTTAGCGTAAGCGCCTACCGCCTCAGACCTGCCCTTACAAATTAAATCAATGACTGGTCGCACTTGAGCGGTATTGGTGGCGTTTACGACAGGGTCGATTCCCTCAAGACGTGCTTGCTCTGGGGTTTTGCATTTGTATGATTGAGTAGTTCCTCTTAGGCCGTCGGTGGTATTTACGATAGTACAAAAACCCTGGTCTACACACGACACGAAATCCTCTCCAGGGGTGAATCCATCTCGAGCGTAGCACTCCTCTACCGTTTTTAACGGCGCCGCACCGACGTTCGAGACTGAAAAATTTGTGAGCGTAAGAACTACGCTTGCCAAGAGAGCCACAATCAGGAATGACGTAGTTGACCAAGAGCGTAGAGTACTAAGCATAGACGTCTTCATTTATAAATAGTCTAGCATATTTGCAGAACTTATATAAAGGGTCGAATAAAATAAATCGAGCGTCAACGGTCTGATGCTCGATTTGTCGTGATAGTGTTAGAAAACACCAAGTTAAAAGCTACTACTTGACTACGACTTGGTTCGTAGCAACCCATATTCCGTCTGTGGCGCCATCGATAGGGTTATTGCGGTTATTCGTAAGACCCGCTACATTCACTTCAAGAAGGTCAAACGTGAGAAACACGGCGGTTACTTCGTAGGTATAGTTGCCGTCTCGCAGGGTTATTTTTTTGGCGGGTGCATTGATCGATTCTCCACCTTCTTTAATGTCATACCCCCCGTTGATCCACTCTGCGCTGTCTACGACCTGACGAAGGAGTGTTTCCTCACCGATGTAATTTGTTTCAGTGTAGCTGGTTTCGACTAGATCAGCGACCTCCTGATACTTTTCAGAACTAGGATCGAGATATGACGCAGCGACAAATTTTCTTGCCTTAGCGGTATCGAGCGGCACATATAACTCGCCTGCCTCACTATCATCAAGAGCGAATGTGGTACGTGTATTTTCCGCATAAAGCATGGAGTCCATGATTGTCTGTCCATCGGAATCCTCTGTATATTTGAAAATGAACGGGTTTAGTCCAGCCATCATGTTTCCTGACCGCGTATTTTGTATGACAAAGTCATAGTATGTGAGACCGTCGTTATTTCTGGCATGGAGTATGCTAAGCACCCAGCGGAGGCGCTCTTTGAACGTTGTTTTCGTCTCAAACGTCTCAGGGTCCGCCTTTTCAAGAAGTGCGTTCGTTATGCGCTGTTCCTCGGTGAATAGCTCGGGCTCGGGCGGCTCAACAACCTCTGGAGACGCCGAAGTTTCTGGCGTGTTGGTCGGTGTCGCGGAATTTGAAGGAGTCGGCTCTGTTTCGGTTACGGCTTCACGGCCCCTGTTGCCGAGCATCATACCGAGTCCCCCTGCTGTACCGAGCCCTGCAATGCCCAAAAGTACCGCCCGACGAGATATGCCTTTCGGAGTCTCTAGAGTCTCTGTGCGTACCGGGGCCGTTACTTCAGGCGCCGGTGTTTGTGTGTCTAGTGGTTGTGTTTGTGGCTCGTGATCGATGGTCATGGTAGATACGTACTCCTACTTATTCTTAGTTGTTAGGTTCGCCTAAAGCAGCGAATTCTTGGATAACAACCGTATAATACACTATTTATGAAAATATTGCAAGTCTTTTGCCATATTTCGCGGTTATGCTATATACTAGAATGCAAGGAATTCAATAAACATGAAAAAGATGCCGATAGCCCTGTCTGTACTAACCCTCCTAGCGGTGTCAGTGACGCTGTTCGTACCAATGGCGGAGACTGCCTATGCGGCAAGTTGTGGGACGCGTAGCGAAAAACAATCAGATGGCTCATACAAGGATGTACCGATTGTAACTTCTGTAGACTTCGGTTGCCCTTCAGATGTTACTGGAGGTACGGGCGTTACCTCGATTCTTCTCTGGGTGATCAACTTTTTAGCGGCAGGAGTCGGTCTAGCGGTAGTGATAGGTATTATCTTTGGTGGCATTACCTACATAAGTAGTGACGGCGACGCCAGTAAGGCTAAGCAAGGGAAAGACATCATCATCAACGCCATCATCGGTTTGTTTTTGTTTATATTTATGTGGGCCGCAGTAAACTTTATGATACCAGGAGGGTTGTTCAACTAATGAAACGGGCTATTTTGGCATATATACTTGCAGTATCTATAGTTTTTGCGGGCGTATTTTCAACCCCTGCGCTTGCCGTCCCTTGTGCGAACGCGAACGGGTTTTTAGGCTTTCCCGCATGGTTTAAGGGTCTGCAGTGTGACCCCGTGGCCGGTGGTGGTCAGACGGTGAATATGGGGGGCAAGATAGAAAATATTTGGGTTATTGTTCTGAATATCATCCAGATCCTCATAGTGGCGGCCGGGTATATAGCGGTGTATTTTGTTGCTTGGGGTGGATTCCAGTACATAAAGGCTGCTGGCGAGCCAGATAAGATCAAGTCGGCAAAAGACACACTCGTCAATGCCATCATAGGTCTTATTATAGTTCTGGCGTCTGTTGCAATCGTACGTACAATTCAGGCCGGAATTATAGGGACGATAAAATAGATGAAAGAAACCATGTTTAGCTATTTTGCAGCGGTCACAACGCCGTCAAACCTGCCACAATATACAGCAGACACAACGACTGTTCAGAATGTGTTCAATGTCATTTTAGCGCTGGCGGGAGCGACGGCTGTAGCATTTATAGTATTTGGGGGTATAAAGTACATCCTGTCACAGGGAGAGCCGGCCAAAGTAAATGCGGCTCGAGAGGCTATACTATATGCTTGTATAGGCCTTATAGTGGTTATGCTGTCATTTGTACTCGTAAACTATGTCATAGGAAGGTTTTAAATGCTTAAGAAAATATCTACCATACTTGTCTCGGTTTTTGCGATTTTTGTTGTCGCGTTGGTTCCATTGACGCCGGCTTATGCTGACCCCAAGGACGTACTGAATACCTGTGCCGGTTCAGCGGTCTGTGGCAGCAACAGTACGGGGTTGTTTAGTATTATCAAAAGTGTTATTCAGACCATGCTCTTCATCGCCGGCATAGTCGCGATTATAGTCATAATCATTGGGGGTATTCGCTACATAACGAGTAGCGGCGACCAGTCTCATGTTAAGTCAGCCAAGGACACGATTCTCTACGCAGTCATAGGGCTCATAGTCGCGATAATGGCCTTCGCTATAGTTGGCTTCGTCATGGACAGGATTAAGTAAATGGTACTAAAGCAAAAAAAGGAGAATAACATGAAAAATTTTATACACAAACTAAGTAAGGCTACGGCGGTCGTGGCTGTGCTCCTGTGGGGGTTTGCTCCAGCACTGGTCGGGGCAATGCCGGCAAATACTGGGATGTTTGCAGCCGCGAGCGATGAGGTAAATAAAGGCATTACTGCGGTTGGTGGTACAACGGGCGGTACTGAATTACCGAGCTTTTTGAAAAGCGTTATAAATGTCTTACTGTATATAGCCGGTGCTGTGGCGGTTGTCATGATCATCTTGGGCGGTATAAAGTACATTACGAGCAATGGTGACCAGGCGCATATTAAATCGGCCAAAGACACTATCATGTACTCTGTCATAGGGCTCGTCGTGGCCATACTCGCCTTTGCAATCATCGGTTTCGTAACAGCAAACGTTAAATAAATCTTTGGAGGAAAATAGTATGAAAAAAGTAGTTAAACGCATATCGGTCAATCTTCTAGCGGCAGCTTTCGTACTGGCGTTGGGTTTTTCGGGGACTACCTTCGCAGCACCAGACACTACGACAACTCCAACCACTACGACCGGTAACGGGTTGACGGTTACTGGCGGGGCCAGTGCAGCGCAGGGTACGCAAGTACCGACAGAATTGACGGGAACGACAGGTGTTATAACCTCCATCGTCAATCTCCTCCTCTTTGTGGCGGGGGCTGTTGCGGTTGTCATGATTATAATCGGTGGTATCCGCTACGTGACGAGTAATGGCGACCAGGCTCACGTCAAAGCAGCAAAAGACACTATCATGTACTCTATCATCGGCCTAGTCGTGGCGATTCTCGCCTACGCCATAGTTGGCTTCGTGACGACGAATGTAAAATAATAGTCGTTGCTATAGTGGTTGCATTCTGCTATAAATAAAGCATAAGAAAGAATTAACAAGCAAACAATAAGGAGATACGATGAAGTCACTCATAAAGAAAGTAAGCGAGATCATGCTGGTAGTACCAGCACTGGTTTTGGGGCTCAACTTCGTCGCACCAGTCGCGAGCGCAGCGTGCGATTCTAGCAATTTGAGTCTGTCTAGCGGAGCAGACTGTGCGCAAGGTGCAGATCAACCGGGTACATTGTTCGGTGATGGTTCTGACGACGGCCTGTTCAAGAAAATTGTAAACATCATGCTCTTCGTCGTCGGTGCGGTGGCGGTGATCATGTTGATCATCGGTGGTATTCGATACGTGACGAGTGGCGGCGCTCAAGACCATGTTACGGCAGCTAAAAACACTATCATGTACGCAATCATTGGTATAGTTGTTGCAGTACTGGCTTACGCCGTAGTGAACTTCGTAGTCAGCGGCCTTAAAACGACCTAGATATATTTTCGTTAAAACGAACAAGGCTCGCCGAAAAAATGCGAGCCTTGTTTTTGCATGTTGACCTAAACGATAATATGCTGTATAATATAAGTATGATATTTGCAAATGTTAGAAAAAATTTATACAGTATCATAGCCTACCGCGGCCTGCTAGTAGGGCTGTTAGTTATTTTTGTGTTCATGCTTGCTTTAGGTATAAGCCCCGCCGCTTCTGCGGCTTGCGATATAAACAATATGTCGATCGCTTCGGGAGCAGATTGCGCGCAAGGCAACGGACAACCTTCTCAGCTTGTTGGTACTGGGGGGATATTTAACCGCATAACGAGCATTTTGCTCTTTGTCGTTGGTGCGGTGGCGGTGATTATGCTAATCTTCGGCGGTATTCGGTACATAGTTTCTGGTGGTGATCAAAATAACGTAACCGCAGCCAAGAACACAATTTTGTATGCAATCATAGGTATAATAGTGGCGCTGCTTGCATATGCAGCTGTCAAATTTGTCACGACGTCGCTCGTTTCGGGTATGGTCTAGAGATCTCTTTTGTACGTCTATAAAAACACCCCGTACCATACGGGGTGTTTTTATAGACTGAGAGATAGTTACATAATCTCGATCTTGCGGGCCTGTTCTTGTTTTACCTTTGTGAAACTGATGGTAAGTACGCCATCTTTGAGTACAGCCTCAACCTCATCTTCTTTGACAGGAGCTGGGAGCGCTAGTGTACGACTAAACTCGCCCCAGTAACATTCTTGCATGTGCCATTGAGTCGCCTCGGAGTCGTCCCCACTAGAAAGAGTACCAGAGATGGTTAAAATACCATCGGAGATACTGACATCTAGGTCAGATTTATTGACACCTGCCGTACGAGCTTTGACTACAAGCCTGTCTTTCGTTTCATATACATCAACCGCGAGTTGCCCTGGCATAGGCTCCTCATCGTCCCAACCCTGGTTATCTTCGACAGCGACTGACACTTCATCAGCAACCTGCACTGAATCGTCAGTTAAAAATGCCGCTGCGAGCTCATCTTCCATGAGTAAATCGTCGTTCTGCTTTTGACCTCGTCCCATAATTCCTCCACTTCCCTAGAAAATCAACATACTAATTATATCCGAAACTACACAAAATCTGCAATAATATGTAGTGGAATACGTAAAAACTACAATGATTGACAAACTATTAAACGTTATTTTGCCCCACCGCTGTTGCTCTTGCGGAGAAATTGGGGCACTTTTGTGCGAAAGTTGTAAAATTCACACTCTAGAAGAGCCATTTTTGGGCTGTATTTTGTGTGGGTGTCCGTGTGGTAGAACGGGATTATGTCAAAAGTGTGCACAGGTACTCCCCTGCGAGCAGGCGTGGTGTGTCGGTGAACGGTCGGGCGCGCTCAAGAAGTTGCTTGACGCGTATAAGTTTTCGTCGAGTCGTTCTGGGGCGAAGGAGATAGTTTCGTTGTTGGACGATGTGTTACCGGTTTTACCCACAGAGATGGTCGTAGTTGGTGTGCCAACGGCGTCGTCTACCGTACGTATCCGTGGTTTTGATCATGTTGGGCTCATAGTACGGGGTTTTGCGGCCAAAAGGGGCTTAAACATTGCCAAGCCCCTTGTGCGTTTGTCGTCGGTGACATTACA
>CAYIYX010000002.1:25145-25366 GCA_964367775.1 uncultured Candidatus Saccharibacteria bacterium
TCTGTCTCGAAAGCAACGCTTGGAACTCGAGTCTTCTCTGTTTGGGTTATCTGGAGAGGGTATTCCAAGCGATATCTTACTTATAGACGACATAGTCACGACAGGCACAACCCTGAGAGCTTCCGTGAAATTACTGAAAAGTGCGGGCGTGAAAAGGGTTTACGTAGCGGTAGTGGCCAGACAGCCGGAAAAATAGACACGAGCGCTTGGTACGGAGAGAG
>CAYIYX010000003.1:0-25152 GCA_964367775.1 uncultured Candidatus Saccharibacteria bacterium
TTTTCGCGGTATTCTTTTTCATACTCTCGATTTGATTCCAATGCGGCATATAAATCCTGTTTTGTGAATGCAACACCGCGCACATCACTGAGCGCTTCGTAATTAGACATAGACGTCGACATTTGATTATTCACCCAAGCTGAGGGGATGATGCTGCCTTTACTGAACAGGTGAAGAATCGCCTCATCTCCTTCGGCATTGGTCGTGTAAGACTTCACAATCCCGTCGACGACGAGAAATCCATACCTCGGAACCTCGCCTTGAAAGAATATACTAGCATGCTTGCGAAACAGTTTTGATGTCCCGACAGTTTTTAGATGCTGTCCAAGTAATTCCATCATATAGCTTTACTATACACCAAAAATGTGACAAAGATCACTGCACGATTATTCCATGAGACGTAAACTTGAAATGTATCGTTGGACGGAGGAGGGGGCATGGTAAGTACAAAAGTCACTATAGTTACGACAACGTGTACAGTTGCGGTGGTCCTCGCGGCGTCAATCTTGCATCTCGAGTTGGTGTCGCTATTTATGAACACAAGCCCGACATATAATCTCATTCGCGCGGGGATGCTCTTCGTGCTCGTCGCATTGCTATTCATCAAACCGCCGCGCTCGTTCAGTATACGTGCGTTCTTAGGGATGGCCGGCATGGCGCTGCTTTCGTGGTCCACAAACGCTCTTTTTAACACGACGAGTACATTTCTAGACGGGCTTGTTTTTATGGCGGTCGCTATAGTTCTCGAAGTTGAAGCGTTTGAGTCCCAAACGAGGAATTATGGCAAAAAACTTTCAAAGCTTGCCACGTAGATTTCGACACGCGGTATACTACTACGCATGGATCTAGACAATATGTTGTACAAATACTCACTCGCGTCAGACCAAGTTGACAAGCGGGAGGTTGCACTGGTGCTGCACTCCGCCGAAGAGGCGCTGCGTAAGACGGATGACGGGGACGTAGTTGAGTTCGGCTGTTATGTGGGTACGACCTCTCTGTTTATTTCGCGTTTGCTAACTATACAAAAATCAACACGTGAGTTCCATGTGTATGATTCTTTCGAGGGGTTGCCTGAAAAACAAGCTCAAGACCAGTCGCGTGCCGGTGATCAGTTTGTGGCCGGCGAATTGTTGGCTACAAAAAAACAGTTCATCACGAACTACAAAAAAGCCGGTTTACCATTGCCACGCATTCACAAAGGTTGGTTTAACGAGCTCACAACAGATGATATTCCGAAGAAGATTGCCTTTGCATTTCTTGACGGGGATTACTATGAATCTATTGCAACATCGTTGCAACTAGTCTGGCCACGGCTCGCACCCGGAGCAATTATCGTCGTTGATGACTACGCTAACGAAGCCCTCCCTGGCGCCGCCAAAGCTGTCGACGAATGGTTGCGCTTCCATCCTGCCAAACTTCGAGTCGAACACTCTCTCGCTATAATAAAAATTGACAAATTGTAACGGTTGTGGTAAAATACAATAGTAATGCCACCCAAGAATCCTTTGCCACCCCATAGCCCAGATCAAGGCGCTTTTTGGGGTGTTGGAATGAAGGGGAATGGTGCAACCGATCCAGCAACCTTTCGACAGAACGCTACAATTATCGAACCAAATAATGAAGGTGTCTACTACCCTCCAACAGAAACAGTTACGCCAGTTACCTTCGTGCCAGTCGAAACAGTACGGGCGGGCCTCAATGATGCATTGCAAAAGAAGCGCAACCGCAGGCTAGGTAACACAGGTAAGCACTCTGCTCGGCACACAGAAACCGGAAACTATACAGATGGCTTAAAACCTGGAGCTTATCTCCCAGGTTTCGGTCCCGTAAAGGATAGTAACTGGGAAGATGCAAAGCGGCATGCAAGAGAGCTAGATGCACGACGTCTCGCGCAAGAAGCCTCCAGTCCAACGCTTGACGTCGAGGGGGGATACGATCTACGGCCGGTGGTAGAAGCACTCGCTACTACCTATGATATCGAGCGAGCAGTATCTGAGGAAGGCGAGGACAGCGAAGAGACTACTGCGTCCCCTGCTGGGGACGACGAGCGGCCTTTGGCGCCACAGATAACGTCAGAAAAAAAGCTCGAGATAATTCGGGAAAAAGCTGGGTTTGTGCCGGCGACACACGACGAAAAAAATACCGCCATTGGACTTATCTTTTCCGCTACGGAACGTGGAGGCTACTGGGCGCATTCATATCTTATGGAAACCTATGACCATTTAGTGAAACACTATGCAGCCCAAGAGGGAGTGTCGTTCCACGAGGCAAAGAAAAAGGCCACCGAGGGCGTCACTAGTCGCATAAACGAGATGGGAGATTACCTCCAAGGAGCTGTCGACGACGGCAAGGCTTTGCAATGGCTTGAAGAGAAGCTTGATAAGACTTCAAACCCCATGCTGACGCTTGAAGAAGCTGTCGTAGACTCGTTTGATCCGATTACTCCCGATGAAGCTGCCAAAACCAAAGACGAACAGACGATGCTGTGGGCAATGGCGGCGATTGTTCGCTACTACGATCATGAGACGCACCAGGTGTTACCGTTTTTACCAATGACTGAACGGGAAGACCGCTCTGTTGATAGGGACCAAGATGGTAAGAACAAACAACTCTACAATCCTTACGTTGCCGCGTTTATGCTGAAGGATGAACGACCAGAAATCATAGATAAGTACGCAGTCATTAGAGAGCATGTCACTGATCAAATGCAAAGCCTAACCGTCAAAGAACTTCGAATATTGGTGCCAAGAGCGCTTGAAGACCAACGCAGTCGTTATAGGTTTTGGCGTCAGGCGCTAAAAGACCTCAAGGGTTCTTACAAGCAAATAGCAAAACGGCGTATTGACGCCTAAGTTATACAGGTATAACATGTATAACATATGTCATTTCATAAACACATTCAACTTGCAGGAACGGTGACGGTTGGGCCGAAAGGCCAGGCGGTGATTCCGTCTGAAGTGCGAGATCAGATGGGCATAAAATCGGGCGACAAACTGGTCGCGTTGTATTTTGCTGAAAAAAAATCGGTCGCGTTTATCACGGAACAACAGGCTCAAGAGTATGTCATACAAATGGGCGAACATTGCACGTACTTTAAAGAAAAATTAGGAGGCGAAAAACAATAATGTTGCACCATATATCGACACGACAAAAATTAATCGTTATGTTGTCGGTCATGAGTGCGCTGTTCCTTGTAGCACTTGACCAAACAATCGTCGCAACAGCCCTTGGGGCTATCGTCAAAGAATTCGGTAGCTATAGTAGCCTCGGCTTTGTTGTCACGGCCTATATGCTTACAACGACAGTCACGGTACCGCTTGCCGGTAAGTTTTCCGACATGTATGGCCGTCGCCCGATGCTAATTGCGGGCGTGACGATATTTACCCTTGGCTCACTTCTTAGTGGTATGGCACCGAATATCGAATGGTTGATTGCGTGGCGTGCGTTGCAGGGTATCGGCGGCGGTATTATCATGGCGAACGCCTTTACGATTGTCGGAGACTTGTTTACGCCGAAAGAACGCGGGAAATGGCAAGGTCTCATTGGTGCGGTATTTGGTATGAGTTCGGTCATTGGGCCACTCCTTGGCGGTTGGTTGACCGATGGTCAAAATATCTTCGGCATGGCAACTAACTGGCGCTGGACATTTCTCATCAACGTACCAATCGGCATCGCCGCTGCATTTGTGATTGGTCGGTATTGCCCGACTATCAAACACGACAGTAAGCATTATCCGGACTATGTTGGCGCGGCGTTTATTACCGTGGCGCTGTCGGCTCTCGTGCTTGCCGTCGACAACACCGAAGTAATTTTCAAAACGTTGATCGACAATCAAACTGCAAGTCTTGGGTTTATCAAAGGCACGCTGTTTGTTATTTCTATCCTCGCTGCAACTGCCTTTATTTGGGCTGAAAAACGGGCGAAACAGCCTATACTGCCGCTTGAGTTTTTCAAAAAGAAAACATATTCGCTCATGATGATCGTGTCGCTACTCTTTGGAGCGGCCTTTCTTGCAGCGATCCTCTACTTAACCCAGTTTAACCAACAGGTTTTTGGAGCGAATGCTTCGAGCGCAGGCCTTATGCTTCTGCCGATGGTTGGCGGCATGATGATAAGTTCCATCGGAACGGGTCAGATCGTTTCAAGGACGGGTAAGTACAAACGGTTTATTGTTACCGGCTTCGCACTTGCCGCTCTGAGTATTTTGGCGCTTATTACCTTGCAGCCTGGCTCGCCGTATTGGCACGAAGCGGTGATCATGGCGTTCGCTGGATTTGCTCTTGGTATGTGTATGCCGATTTTAAACCTTGCGGTGCAAAATGAGTTTGAACAAAAAGACCTCGGTGCGGCAACGGCAAGCGTGCAGCTGTTTCGGGGGCTTGGTTCAACGATCGGGACGGCCTTACTGTCCGGCGTGCTTACGAGCGGCATTCTTTCTGCCATTGGCGACCCAGCGAATATTCCGTATATTCAGACGCTACAGCAGTCGCCAGCGGCTAGCCAGATGATCAACGGTGAGATTACAGCCGATACGCTTCTACGTATCAACACGCAGAAAGACGCTATAAAAGACGGCGCAGCGCAAGCATTCGCGAAATTACCAGCTCCAGCGCAGGCTGCCGCTGTAAAGCAATTCGAAACACAACAAAATAACTTTTCGACAAAGCTTGTCGATGCATTTACCACGTCGTTGCATCAGGTCTTTATGATTAGCTCAGCGCTGATGATTGTCGGCTTCGCGGTAGTCACGTTTATAGAAGAGAAAAAGCTTCGTGATACTCCAAATATAGCCGTAGGCGAGTAAAATAGAGTACATGAGCGAATTGTTTCAGGATCTTCAAGTAGTTCTCTTTGACATCGATGGTGTTCTTGTCGACTCGAAAGACTCAAATACGGCATTTTTTCAAGCGTTAGTACAGAAAGCTGGCTACCCTGAGGTGCCTCATGAAGTTGTCGCCAAGCAGTTTCACACGCCATTAAGTGTGTCGTTGCGAAACTTGTTAGATGTTGATGAAGATGAGGTAGAGCGTATCATGGCACTATCGTCTGACCCAGATATCAGACAGCTACACTTGCTGGTGTTTCCCGAAGAGCTGCATAGTATTCTGGAAGATATCGCAAAGAAGTATCGTCTTGGTGTTGTGACGAGCCGTACGCGTAGAGGCATGGCTGAGGTTCTTGATATTGCGAATCTTCACGGTATGTTTGAAGTTTCGGTTGGGTATGAAGATGCTTTACGACCAAAACCTCACCCCGACCCTCTTCTGGTTGCTCTTGAGCAACTCGGGCTATCTCCTGAGGTCGCTGTGTATATCGGCGATGGTCATAGCGATATTGATGCCGCTCACGCTGCAGGAATGAGAAGTATTTTTCTGTCGCCGGATACGCACGAGCATGCGACAACGCACATTCAGAACTTTAATGAACTCAGAAAGGTGTTACTGTAAATGGCAAATTTTAGCTTCGATATTGTTTCAACGTATGACAAAGCCGAGATGAATAACGCATTTGAACAGACGGTGCGCGAGATTGAAAATCGGTATGATTTTAAAGGTACGGCAGCGGCAGTCGAATGGCTGGGCGACAAAACTGGCGTCAAGCTCATCGCCGACAGTAAATGGCAGATCGACCAAGTACTCGACGTTTTTCGGAAGAAACTTGCGGCAAGGGAACTGACTTCAAAAGTACTCGATCTTTCAAAGTCTGTGAACGAGGCCAATATGCGCGCCTGGCAAGAAGTACCGTTTGTCGATGGTTTGACGCAAGAAAAGGCGAAAAAAGTTTCACAGATTATCCGCGACGCGCATCCAAAAGCCAAGCCGTCTATACAAGGTGATGTAGTGCGGGTCGTGAGTGCGAGCAAAGATGAGCTACAAGCCGTCATGACGACCTTGAAAGCTGCCGATCTTGACTATACGCTTAGCTTTACAAATTACCGCTAGCGCTTCGTATGAAACCATCTGATTTCATAATTTCGTAAATTTTACGCCCCATGATGCAAACACCGTAACTCTTCAAAAGCCGCCCATTCCTCATCGCTCCAAGGTGTTTTGTCGTGCTCGTCAGCAATGAAAACATCCCGAGACATGGCCATGTAAAGAATGTTTGTCATTGTCGGGGCTTGTACTCTCTTCTCGAATTTTCTGGATAGTTTTTAGTGTCGAATAGAACGACAGAAGAAGGCGTTATTCGATAGAAATGATGAGGATATTCGCGACTTGCCATGAATTGTTTGACTGCCTGTAATGTGAATATTTTTCCAACGTAGACCGACATAGCTTTTGCGATGTCCGCGGGTTTTGTTAGACGCTTCGCGGTTCCTTCGAGCTGGATGCCTCTGGATTCATCGGCCGGTTCCGATGGGATCCAAATGCTGGCAGCGACGCGCGGATCGTCTGCAACGTCTTGCGAATGACGACGATTGTTCGAAGAAAACCAGTAAATGTTCATGTCTTTGTCGGCGGCGAACCATACATTACATGACCATGGTTTGCCGTTGCGAACGGTTGCGAGATGCATCATTTTTGCTTCTTTTAAGTATTCGGCAATTAAATTTCGTAGCTTTTCGGTTTCGTTCATTGCGACTCCTTCGCATCTTCGTTACTAGTTTACGAATTTAGTGTTTTAAGTGGTATAGGGAACTTGGCTAAGACGGGGATTCCGTTTCATACGTTCTCCGCAACATCAGGCAACTCGGTGCATGACTGTTCGCCGTTGGCGGCTCCTGACATATGGTCTAGGCCATGTTTTATGATAAGTTTAGCGCCTAGCTCTTCTTGCAGGCGAGTGCCGTATTGAACGGCCACATACGGGTCATTGTCCGATTGGATAACCGTGAAACCACGCTTCGATCGAGATTTAATATATTGAAAATCGAGTGGTGTTTCAAAGAAATTTTCAAGTTCTCGAAAACCTAACTGGTCGGTAAAGGCGGCTACCATGATAGCTTTGTCGATGTATTGATTCGTCGCAAGCGTTTCAAGGTAGCGCATGATTGTTACATTGCCAAGACTATGACCGATCAATACGAGTTCGTCGTCGGGCTGGTCGATTGCTTGGGTGAGATGTTGTAGCCATTCATGAAGTTTTGGATTTTCGGTGTCAGGCATGTCAAGGACTGTTACAGAATAGTCCTTTTCTTCAAGTCCCAATTTAGCTGACTGGTACCATGCGTAGTGGCTAGTGCCGTCCCAGCAATGGACGATAATGGCTCGTTTCATAGCTTTATTATCGCACAGATTCTTCGCGTCGCTTTTCCAGGACGCTCGACACGATGGCTGTCGCGACAAATATAAGACCGATCGATCCGACAAACCATTCGGGCGGTTCGACATGGTAAAGTTTGACGAGCATGATGATGCCGAGAACGAGAATGGCCCAGTGCGCGCCGTGTTCAAGGTAGCGGTATTTGGCTAGCGTTCCTGTGCGCGTCAGGTAGACAGTGAGAGAGCGAACCCATAGGGCGCCAGCACCAAGGCCGGCCATGATGAGCAAGATGTCGTTGGTGATTGCAAACGCGCCAATGACTCCGTCGAGCGAGAACGAGGCGTCAAGTACGTCCAAATATATGAATGAAGCGAAAGCTGCGCCACCAACGAGTACTTTAGCGCTAGACTGTTTTGATGAAAAGTAGTCGCCAAATAGTTCAAGTCCGATGTGAAGAACGGTTCCAACTATAGAGGCAACGAGTATTGTTTCACGGTGGATTGGTTCGGCGGTTATATATAGAATCATTGCAACGACGAGCATGACGAAAATCTTGAAGTTTTCGAAACGTCCAAACTTTGAAAGAAATTTTTCGAAGCGGTGTAGCCAGTGGATGTCTTTTTCGCGGTTCATAAAGTAGCTGATGCCGAGCATGAGTAGGAATGTTCCACCGAACGCGTTGATGACGGGTGCGGCTTGCGTGAGTGTTTCGCTGTATTCGACTGGTTTGTTGAGGGCCAGGTCAACAACACTCATGAAGTCATTTCCGCTCGAGAACATCACGATGAAAATCGGTAGAACAAATCGCACGATGAACACTGCGAAGACTATACCAACGGTTAAAAAGAGAGTTTGCCAGAATTTTGACATACGTCCGAGGACTTTACTGTTTATAACGGCATTGTCGAAGCTAAAAGTTACTTCCAGAAGGACGAGAATAGTAAAAATCCACAGCGCCTCGAAGTTTTTGGCGGACAGAACCCAAACGCCAAGAGCGATTGTGAGGATGCCGGACACGAGAAATATGCGGAGAGGATGATTTTTATGGAAGAGTTTCATTGAGGTCAATTATAGCGTAAATCAGTACAGAATCATAAAACGACGCTATAGCGTGAAAACGTGATATACAAAAAAATTACTACATTTTGTGCGGTTTTGCTATTTTCAACGCTACGCATAGTGTCTATAATCATGCATGTTAACAAACAGACGCCAGCCAGGGACGGGAAACCGTGTGAAAATCACGGACTGTGCCGCAACGGTAATTCGAGCAGCCTATGAGGGTAGATGCTTGAAAAGTCCGACGACCGTCCTTGGCAAAAAGGCCTTTCCCGAGCAGGATACCGATTGATGCAGTTTCTAGTATTTATCGTCGTTATCCACGGATGGCGGCGTTTTTGTTTTAAGTAAGTACTAACGAAAGGTGAATATATATGAAAAACAATAAAAAACTTCTAGCGGTGATCGGGTTGGCAGTTGTACTGCTCGGGCTTGGGGGTTGGTTCGTTTTTGGGCAGAAACCTGCGACGGAACAAGCGACGACCGTGTCTCAGGCGCAAAGCGCGATTACTTTTTCTGCCGACGGGAAAGAGGCAAGCTATAAGGGACAAGACGGCAAGACGGCGCTTGAGGTTCTGAAGAGTCTGACGAGCATCGACAGCAAAGAAAGTGCGTATGGCACGATGGTAACAGGTATTCACGGAGTAAAGGCAGAAGACAACAAAAACTATTGGGCACTCTACGTCGAAGGCGCTTACGCGAGTGAAGGCGCAGGAACACTTAAGACTAAGAGTACCGACACATTAACGTGGAAGTTAGAGGCCATAACACAATGAAAAAATGGACATCTGACGCAAACCTAAAGCTTTTGTTGGTTCTTGCACTCGTTGGTTTAGGTGTTTGGAGCCGTTTTGTACCGCACCCTGCGAACTTTACAGCGCTTACCGCGGTCGCTCTGTTCGGCGGGGCGATGTTGCCGAAACGATGGAGTGTTGTTGTCCCGGTACTCGCGATGATTTTGAGTGACCTATTTATAGGAGTGTCATCCATTTCGTTTGTCGTTTGGTTTAGTTTTGCACTAGTAGCACTTGTAGGACATTACATAAAAACGCGAGCTAGCGTCACGAACGTTGTCATGGCGAGCCTGGCTGGATCGACTATATTCTACCTAGTGACAAACTTTGCGGTTTGGACTGAAGGACGCATGTACGGCATGAATCTTGGTGGGCTTATACAGTGCTACATAAATGCATTGCCGTTTTTCCGTAACATGCTTGTTGGTGACCTTATATACAGTGGATTACTGTTTGGCCTGTATGCTCTCGTTATCTACGGCGTCAAGACCCTACGTAGCGCGAAGCACATTCAGGTAAACCAAGTAAATTAATAAATAAATCACTTCAGGCGGGGAATCACGTAAAAGCGTGAGCTGTGCCGCAACGGTAGGTCGAGTAGTCGACGAGCCCGGATACTGCCTGAAAGTCACTATATCCCGAGCAGGATACATAAAACGACACGTGCGTATTTTTGTATATCTCTCGGGAACGAGAGATGTTTCTATGTCAAACTATACCAAATTACCCATGTCACCAGAGGTTCGTGCGTACGCTGAAATGCAGCGCATGCAGGAGTTTGATGTGGTAAACCAAGAAGCAAAAAGCCGGTGGTGGCATAAGCTTGGCGCGCAGACCTGTAACTCCGTTCAGTATAGCCCAGAATCGCAAAGCAATGTCTCGAGGGAAATAATTTCGGCTGATGAAATAGTCGACAGGACGACCGTGGAGCAGCTTGCGCGGCAACTTATAGACAACTATGAGCCGAGTCCGAAAAGACTGCGTGAACAGGAAGCAGAAGACAACGCTAGGACGGCGCTTTTTGAGGCGTTGACGGCCAGCGGGCACATGTCGGTTGTTACGCTCGAGGGTGATCCGGTAGAAGTTCATGAACAGGTTTTGCAGCGTTTGCTGAACGCGTACTTTCGTTCTGGAATTCCGCCTCACGAAAAAGCACGTAACTTTGAAGAGATATGTGAAGAGTTGGTAGTCCAGGCTACCTTTGAGCGCATGCAACAAGGGGATGTCCCGTCCGATACAAAAATCAACACGTTGTCAGATTATGCACATCCTCTCGGGTCAGAGGCTCAAAAATTAGGCTATCGACCCAGTGACGGCAACGATCAACTAGGGAAAGGCATGATTCGTGAAACCTCTTTTGAACAGCTGGGTGGTGTGTGGACGAGAGTTATAAAACAAATTAGTCGTAGTAATACCTTTGCCCCAACCACGATTGCAAAACTGCAACATGCCGGGCTGCAGTTACCGAAGCGCCATGGTGAAGCTGATGTGCAACTGCTCGGGTCGCAGATGCTCAGCGTAAGCCACGGTGCGCTTGAGGTAATGCGGTTGCTTGACCATTTGCAACGTGGTTTTAAGGTTATGTACGGTGAGCCGGTGACAAAAGATACTATACCCTATGAGAAGCTAGAAGAAGTATCGCAGTTACGAGAGGCAGAAGTCGAGTTTCACGTAAAAGATTTGGCAGATTATGAAAGAGAACTCGACGATCTCTATAAAAAAGGGAGTATTACCGAGGCCGAACATACTAAGCGATACGTCGAGGCGCTGCGCGAACACGTGCGGGCGATTTGCGTGCGCATACCGACGTATACCAAGGGAGCATTAGGCCAGAAGGTGGTTGACGATTACTACCGTGCTCATACATTGTACGAGGCGGGAGACTCAGTTGGGGCTCAGAGCGTCGTGAGTGGCGCAAGTGGCCGCGAATCTGCCGTCTCAGCGTGTGGTATGTCTACGACGGTGGAAAATAATAATCCAAACAGTCCAGAATCATCGCAGAAACAATCGGTACAGTCGATTCTTGAGCGTTCGCTTGAAGGTGATTGGACGAAACGCGTGGACCATTGTCCCATTTGTGGCTCAAAGGACATAATGGCACAAAAGCGAGGCGACAAAATACACGGTCTCGAGTGTGGTTGTTGGTCGGACGTATGTACCGGGAAGTACTACCAAGGCCCGGGAAGAATAACGTTCGGCGGCCAGGAAACTCAAGAAAATATAAAACAGAGTCGGGGTGGGCGCGAAACACTTTCAAATAACAGAGCATTGCACGAGAACGCAAAAAGGCTGTTCGGCGAAAGGGCGATCATAGACAGCCGCGTGACGGTTGGCGACCAAACAATCAATATTATAGATAGTGTGACGGGCGATGTGTTGCTAGATAATGTCGACTTAGCAGTATTGTCATATATGTCAGCCTACACGGCTAAGAGCGTCGCACATGATGATTTTGTGCTTGCGGCGTAGTCGGGCGTATCGTTGCATAAACCGTTTATGCTAGTATTAACAGTATGAAGAATCCGCTTCGTGTGCCGAAGAATATTTTAAAGGGTATTCACTCGCGTAAGCGCTTTTCAAGGGCGCTACATGTTCTAGGTCCAGGTCTCGTCACCGGAGCGGCCGACGATGATCCATCGGGTATAGCCACGTACAGTCAGGCTGGCGCGATGTATGGCTACAAATTGCTTTGGATGATACCGTTTATGTATCCGTTGCTTCTGTCTGTTCAAGGAGCATGTTCGCATATAGGCGCCGTGACTGGAAAGGGGCTCGCGGAGCTCATACGAGAAAACTACAGTAAAAAAATGCTGTACCTCGCACTCTTTCTGGTGGCTGTCGCCAATGTTGTGAATATCGGGGCGGACTTTGGTGCACTGGCGTCAACGCTACAGTTGCTCGTGCCAGCCGTGCCATTCTCTGCAGCAGTTATTGGGTTTGCGGTTGTGATGCTTGGTCTTGAGCTGTTCGTGCCGTACAAAAAGTATGCAAAAATGCTGAAATGGCTAGCTGTGGCTCTTTTCTCCTACCCTATAACAGCCTTTGTCATAGGTCAGCCCTGGGGTGAAGTCTTGACCGCAACGTTTAACCCGACAAATATACCGTTTAACTTTACTGTTGTTATGATCATGGTGGGGTTGTTCGGGACGACTATTTCGCCGTATTTGTTCTTCTGGGATACGTCTGAGGTTGTAGAAGACGAGATATCGCATAAACGACTTGGGCTGAATCGTCTTCACGCACCTAGGATTACGCGACATTTTCTGCGCAATGTATGGCTAGACAATCTGTTTGGTATGACTTTAGCGGCGGTTTCGGCCTGGTTTATCATGGTGGTATGTGCAACGGTACTCAACAGTAATGGCGTGACCGAGATTAAAACTGCGTCAGACGCCGCTAGGGCTCTTGAACCGCTCGTCCAAGGGTTTCCAAATGCCGGATTTGTTGCAAAACTAATATTCTCAATAGGTATTTTGGGTACTGGGCTGCTCGCTATTCCAGTTCTTGCTGGGAGCTGTTCTTACGCGGTAGCCGAAGCCTTTGGTTGGAAAGAAGGCTTGAGCCGTAAAGTTAAAAAGGCCAAGGGCTTTTATATCGTTATAATCCTAGCTACTGTTATTGGTTTACTCATTAACTTTATCGGCATCGATCCAATTCAGGCCCTTGTGTGGGCGGCGGTTGTGAACGGCATAGCAGCAGTGCCGTTGCTTACGATGGTGGCGCGGATTGGCCGCAACAGAGACATTATGGGCGAGCACACCATAAGTCAAGCGGGAAGAATTGGTATTTGGGCGGCCTTTGCTGTCATGGCGCTTGCCTGCGTCGCTATGCTAGCTAGCGTATTTATACATTGATTTTTTTGTGGATGAGTTGTGCATAAACTGGCGATTAGCTGTTTATGAACGGAGTGCTACCCCTGTTAATGAGTGATAAAAATTATGCTTGACTATAGCCGTTAGTCCACGGTATGATAGTCATCGTCGCTTTAAAAGGTAGCTTGCGTCTGGTGCCTACGGTCGACAAGCAATAAATGAAAAGCGTCTACGTAAGGGCTATGTCCTTCGTATATAAGGAGAAGCACATGCTTGTACCCATCGTGAAAGCGCCTTCGCGCGCTCAACGAGTCGAGGTAGAAATTCTACCGGCTGAGTGGTCGCAGTACCTCTACAGCTAAATCAATAAAAATAGTCCTTAACTATCCTGAAGGACTATTTTTATTAGGAGAGTGTCTCTAGTCTACAATCTATTGGCGTGGCGGTGGCGTTTCACCAGCATCTTTGAGGGCTTGGTCTAATTTATCCATGAGCTGCGTCCCTTGGTTCTGTATAACATCGCTCACGATAGTACTGTCGACTTGCCGATTTCCTATAAAGAATGATGGAGTGGCTTGCACACCGGCTTTGTTGCCGATCGCTTGGTCGGATTGGATTTTCTTTTGAACTTTAGTACTTGATAGGTCGGATGTATATTGCTCAATGTTTAAACTTAACTGGTTTGCATATGACAAGAACATGTCTCCTCGTTGATCGGCGCTCAAGTTAACCCATTGTGACTGGTTGCTGTAGAGAAGGTCGCTCATTTCCCGGTACTTTCCTTGGAGTCCAGCAGCTTCTGCAACGCTAGCGGCTGCAAGAGCGTTTGGATGGATAGAGATAAGAGGGTAGTTACGAAACACAAATCTGACCTTGTCGCGGTAAATCTTTTGAATGTTTGGCGTATTTTTGTGAGCACCGCCACAACCAGGACACTGGAAGTCTGCGTATTCGAAAAGGGTTACCTTTGCATTCGGGTCGCCTTCGATGTGATCGCCGATACTTGTTTCCGTAGACGCGATGATTGCTGTCGGGTCGATGCTGTTAACATCCACAGTGTCTTTCTTCGTTATATAGACTAACCCGCCAAATCCGAGAACACATAGGACGCCAATAAATATCCAAGCTGTACGATTCATAGTTCCTCCACAATTTACCCTGTCTAGTATACCTGTTTTTTGACAAAAAATAGTACAATTGTAGAGATGTTAAACATATTTTCAGCTTTTCTTTTGTGGTCGGTCGTTGCCATAGTGGCAAGCCTTAAGTTCACAAACGAGGTCAAGTACTCTGACGTTGAGCGTTCTAGACTGGTTAAACAAGGCGACAGAACCGCAACGGAAGAAGCTCGGCGTCTAGAAGACAACCCCCTACTTGTCAGCTTGCAACTTATCGTAAAAACCCTGTTAGTTTCTGCATTTATCACGTACTGTGTGGTGATCTACGGAACCTTTTACGGCGTGTTGTTCGGAACAGTGGGAATACTCATCTTGCCGGTCGCATTTCGTTTGCCTTTTGTTTGCAAACTGGCGGATCGATTACGCGACATAAGCATGCCATGGTTGCAAAAAGCTACGAAAACCTTGCACCCAGTACTCAGTTGGTTGAGGGAACGAGATACAGCAGGGCACGAAGCTAGGCTAAACTCGCAGGCTGAACTACTTGAGCTTATTCACCGTTCGCCCGGTGTCCTCACGAAAGATGAGCAAGTACGCCTTGAAGCGAGCCTCATGTTCGATGAAAGGCGCGTCAGCGATGTTATGACGCCGCGTAGCGTCATAGAATCTGTTCCAGTTGGTGAAACGCTTGGCCCACTTGTGCTCGATGAGCTTTACAAGACGGGGCACAGCCGCTTCCCAGTGTATGAACGCGATTTGGATCATATAGTTGGGATGTTGTATTTGCACGATCTTATAGACTTAAAGAGCGGTAGTCAACCAGCCAAGAAGGCGATGCAGTCGAAGGTATACTTCATACGAGAAGACCGCGACCTGTCACATGCGCTGCATGGATTTTTGACGACGCGGCACCATTTATTTGTTGTGGTAAATACCTATCGCGAAACAGTCGGGCTGCTTAGTCTCGAAGATGTTATAGAAACATTACTGGGGATGAAAATATCTGACGAATTCGATGCTTTTGACGATCTTCGAGCCGTGGCTAAACACAATCCGCACGACAACAATGAACCGAAAGGAAAGAAGGACATATGAGAACATTAAACAGGGAATTAAAAGATCGTATAGGTGAATCCGCGACGATTCGAGGCTGGATTCATAAGAAACGGCTGCTTGGCGGTCTTAACTTCATTACGGTTCGTGATCGTAGTGGCGTTAGCCAAAGCCTTATTGAGGACAAAGAAGAAATAGAAAAATTGCGCGGTTTGCAGATTGGTACGGTGGTGGCGTTTACGGGCACAGTAGTCGCCGACGAACGAGCTCCAGGTGGTGCGGAATTGCATGACGTCAAGGTCGAAATCGAAGTGCCAGTAACCGACGAGTCCCCTATTGAAATCGACAAATCAATTTTGCATAAAGCTGAAAATCTCGATACTTTGTTTGAATACCGTGTATTGAATGTCCGCAATCTTCAGGAGCAGAAGATTTTTAAAGTTCGTGCCACCATGACGCAGTTGATTCGGGATTATCTTATCAAGCAGGAATGTGTTGAAATCGACACACCGAAGTTACTTGCAGGGGCAACCGAGGGTGGCGCAGAAGTTTTCGTGCTCGACTATTTTGACAAGACCGCTACGCTCGCTCAGAGCCCGCAGTTTTACAAGCAAATTATGGTTGGCGCCTTTGAGCGTGTCTTTGAAATTGGACACAGTTACCGAGCCGAGCCAAGCGCTACGACCAGGCATTTGACCGAGCTAACAATGCTCGATATAGAGCTTGGTTTTGTGGACAGCCATGATGAAGTCCTCGACTTTGTCGCTGATATGACGCAGGACGTTTTAAAGAAAACCTACGAGAAGCACGCTGATGATCTCCGTAGCCTTAACGCGCCAGAACTAAAACTGCCAGAAGATGGCAAGATACCACGATTCACGATTGCCGAGATTCACGAACTGTACACGAAAGCGACAAAGAATAACACAATGAACGAAAAAGACCTCATTCCCGATGAAGAGCGCTGGATCGCTGACTATGCACGCAAACAACTTGGCTCTGACCTCGTATTTGCCATAGATTTTCCTAAAGAAGCAGGGAAGTTTTACCACAAGTTCAAAGATGACGGCACTGTTGCATGGGGTGACTTACTCTTCCGTGGTCTCGAGATTGCTACTTGTCCACTACGTGAGAACAGCTACGAAAAGATGATTCAGCAAATGACCACCGCTGGTCTCGACGTCACAAACCTAGGATTCAAATATTATCTTGATGCATTCAAATATGGCCTACCACAGCATGGTGGCTGCGGTTTTGGTATCGACCGTCTTGTCCAAAAAACGATTGGTCTAGCCAACGTCAAAGAAGCCACTCTCTTCCCGCGCGACATGAACAGGTTAACCCCGTAGTCCGGCATGCAATGGCCAATGCTGTAACCACGATGATCGTTATCTTGCGTTTGAGAGCACTGAAAGCTCGCACTAGAGCTCTAGGAACGTAGCTCCAGTTTTACCTGAGGCTTTGGCTAGCCAAGCGGCTACGAGTGCATGACCTTCTGGCGAAAGTAGCGCATTGTGTGTTGGGAAGCAGGTTTCTGGTTTGACGGCGGTTATAAAATCCATTGCTTCAGACATTTTCATCCACGGGGCGCTAGCGGGAACAGCAAGAATTTTGACCGGACACTCAGGTAACACAAACGAGTCGCCAGGGTAGTATAGCTCGCCGTTGTCGACGACCACGCCGAGGTTGGCACAAACGGGGTAGTCGGGGTGGATCGTTGCGTGCGTGCCGCCAGTGAAGCGTAGGGAAAACGAACCGATATCCATGGTTTCGCCAGCTGTAACGGCTTGTTTCTTCACCGCTAAGTCGTCTAATTGTGCAATTATACCCACGTGTGCATATATGCACACTTCTGGATTACTGTCGATGATTTTTTGGAGCTGAGCTCTGTCGAAATGATCGCCGTGTTCATGGGTTATGACGACGCCGACCGTCTGATTGTCAGGTTCAAAATCCGTTGACCAGCCGCCCGGATCTATAACGAGTGACGCGTTATCTTTGGTGAGCCGTAAACATGCGTGACGATATTTCTTGATTTCCATACCATCAGTATACTAGGTTGATATGAACGACGGAGAATTTCAGGATATTGTGCACACATACTACGATCAACACAAGCGCGTGTTGCCGTGGCGTGATGACCCGTCGCTGTATAAAGTGCTGGTGAGCGAGTTCATGCTGCAACAAACACAGGTAGAACGGGCAGTGCCGAAGTTTCAGGAATTCATGCAGAAATTCCCGAACATAGAGCGATTAGCAACCGCTTCACTTGGTGAAGTACTCGCCGCATGGCAGGGACTGGGGTATAACCGACGAGCAAAGTTTTTACATGAGACGGCCAAGGAAATTGTACAAAAAGGCCACTTCCCTACTACCGCGGCAGAATTAACAACGTTACCAGGAGTTGGGAAAAATACCGCCGGGGCGATCTTGGCATATGCCTACAACCAGCCTGTTGTATATGTCGAAACGAACATTCGAACTGTCTATTTTCACCATTATTTCCAGGACAGGACTGATGTGAGCGATGCAGAAGTGCTTACGGTCGTTGAACGGACGCTTGACCGAAAGCACCCGCGCGAGTGGTTTTGGGCACTCATGGATTATGGTACCTACTTGAAAAGTCAGGGATATGGTCGCAATATGGTCAGCAAACACTATACGAAACAGGCGGCGTTTCGCGGTAGTGTGCGTGAGCTGAGAGGTGCCATAATCCGGGAATTATCGAAACAAGGGCTAGATCTGGATATTCTGCGGCAAACCATACCAGACGAACGACTTGCAGCGGTACTAGAAAAACTGGTCCAAGAAGGTTTGGTTGTACAAAATGGCAATCGGTACGCATTGCCTGTTTGAGCGAATCGAAAACATGCTGCACGAGTAATATCCTGAGGCATCTAGGAGTTCCACAAAAACCCTAGCAAGTTTGCGTTATGGTCGGTATACTTACGGTATGAATAAGCAAAAGCTTCTTGCGCAGTTGCTCGATGCGTACAATGATGATGTTGCTGCGATCGGGCGAGATATGAAACAGCTCCACCTCACTCGCCGCTCCTTCAGTGCAAAAAAGCCCGTCGTAGATGTGTCGGATCAGCCTGTCGTTGTTGATATACAGGGGGTGTCAAAAATATACAAACTAGGGAAGACAAAAGTGAATGCACTGCAAGATATATCGCTGCAAATTCGTCAGGGAGAAATGGTGGCGCTTACGGGGGCAAGCGGTAGCGGTAAAAGTACCCTGCTGCAGCTCATCGGTGGGCTCGATACGCCTTCGGCGGGTGTTGTGATGGTTGACGGTGTTAATTTGAAAAAGATGTGGGATGGTAAACTGTCGCGGTATCGTGGTCGGAAGATCGGGTTTGTATTTCAGTCGTTTTACCTACAGCCGTTCTTGAATGTTCGCGATAACATAGAGGTGCCGGGAATGTTTGCTCGAGCAAAACGGAGAGTTCGTCACGAGCAATCTGAGAGACCCGCACACGAGGTTGGTCTTGCAGACCGCATGAAGCATTATGCGAAGGAGCTTTCGGGTGGACAGATTCAGCGAACAGCCATTGCACGGGCACTGATGAATCAACCAAAGATTTTGCTCGCAGATGAGCCGACCGGAAATCTCGACCGCGCGAATGCCATTGCAATTTTTGACTTATTTGAACAAGTTCGTACACAGTTCAACACGACCGTGATTGTCGTAACGCACGACGAGGATTTGGCTTCTCGCATGGATCGAGCTATACGCCTAAGGGATGGGAGCGTGGTTTCATGATGCGACATTCAGATGCCTTTAAACTGGCCTACACAAAACTTCGGATCCGTAAACTTCGTACGATTATATCTTTGCTAGCCGCCAGCCTGTTATTTTCGGTCCTGGTTGTGGGTTCGCTGGTCGTGACGGGAGCTTTACATAGCCTTGACGCGTTCTCTAAAGAAGGTTTTTCGAATCGCTATATCGTTTCTGGGGTGTATCAGAATTTCCAGGGATCGTCATTTGACAATGATCCAGCGATTATTGTCCGCGCCGAACAGCTCGAAAAAGAAGATCTTGTAGCAAAAAAGGCGGCTGCCAAGCGTCTGAACATTACCTTTGATGACAAAACCGTCGACCCGTCCACGCAGGCTATTTTTACCGACCCGTCAGGAGTAAAACATCTAAATACTATGTCAAAATTCGCACTTCAGGCGATTGCTGAACAAGAAGCAACGGATTCAAATCATTTAACCTTAGAAAAATTCAAGACACAAGTTGGACGGGCTGACCATTTTTACCGTGGAATGATGCGAGACATGACGCGGTTAAATCAGCCGTCGACCGTCCTTATAAAAGACGGGAAAGAGTTATATGATCCGAACAATGCCGGAGGTTATGGTACAGCCTATGGCATGACATCAGACAAAACCGGCCTTCAGACTATGACGGACGAGTGGAACTTGCTTGATAGCGAGTTATTACAGCCGTTTGTTTTGAAAGGTCAAGATCTTGCCATCGGTAGCGATGGTAGCCTACCAATCATAGCGTCGTACGCGGCCGCCCAAGAAGTGCTCAAGCTGCCGGCGCTTACAAAAAACGCGACCGTGCAGGAAAAGAAGTCGCGTCTTGAAACAGTCAGAAGTCAGATTGCAGGAAAGACTTTTGAAATTTGCTACCGAAACAATAGCTCAAACACGGCGTACCAAGCTGCAATACAACAGCAGGAATACATTCGGCAAAATAGCGGTAAAAAGGATTATCAGAAACCAGAGCTCATATATAAACCATCGGAGATGCCATGCCAAGCCCCAGTCGTCGTACGAGACGTCCGAACGGTGGACACGAAATTATACCAGCAGCATCAGGACGATTTCGACCGACAATTCGGAAAAGTCGATGCGTATAGTCAGGTGCTCAAGTTTCGGATTGTCGGTGTTGCTCAGGACTCTCCGTATGCAAATGGCGGCATGCAGGGTGGTGTATTGGGCCTTACGGACATTTTGAGTACGGTTATGTCTTCATCGGTCGGAGCGCGATGGGTCAGCCCGATGTCAGTACGTGACAGCTCGCTGGCCACGAAAGATGTGTTTGCACTTGGGCCGGTAGCGCTGTACGCTTCCCAAGAAGTATACTTTGCAGAATATCAAGACGCGCAAGCTGCGCGTACTGTTTTGACTACAAAAACCTGTCGTCCAATGTTTGATAATCCTACCGAAGCGTCGGGTACATCTATACCGCCTTGTTCACGCAGTGGTACGAGCTACGTATTGGCTCCGTTTGGTTCAGCGAGTCTGGCGATCGATGATTTTAGAAGTATGTTTCGTAGAGTTCAGCTTATAGCAGCGCTCATTGTAGGCGTCATTGCGGCGGTCATCCTTATCGGTATGATTGGGCGTATTATCGCCGACGCACGCAAAGAAACCGCCGTTTTTCGTGCCACTGGCGCAAGTCGCTTCATGGTGGCGCAGATATACCTAGCCTATACGCTGTGCCTTGTTGGATTGATGATTGTCATCGCGCTTGCTCTTGGTTTTGGCGTAGCACTTTGGGTCGATAGTCAGTATGGTCCAGACTCCAGTATTAGCATGGCGCTGCTTTTCAACGTGGCAGATCTCTCAAAACAGTTTACGTTCTATGCACTTGAACCATACGACATCGGTGTCATTTCTTTGGCAGTACTCGGGGCGGCATTTGTTGGGGCCGTCATTCCGATTTCATCGAACATTCAACGTAATCCGATTCGTGACATGCGTGACGAATAGTTTGACCCTACCCCAAACATAGACGATAATAGATGCTATGAAACACAGTACGCTCATCAGTATGATCATTCTTTCAATTGTTGTTGCCCCAGTCGCTCGTGCTGAGGGCTCCCTTTCGGACGCCGAGCTCCAAATCGTAAAGGCCAACTGCGTATCGGCTCAGATTGCACTGCAGCACGTACAGGAGGTAGATTTATTGACCCGACTCAACCGTGGTTATCGGTATGACACACTGCTGAAACTTATGACTAGCTTGAACAGTCGAGTCGTCCAGAATAAACTTGACGCCCCGGGTTTCATCACGATTGCGAGTGATTATCAAAAAAACCTCGACTCTTTCCGCAATGAATTTACGACGTATGACGACAGCCTTACCGAGATTGTGCATATGGACTGTAGAAATGAACCGACAACGTTTAGCGATCGCTTAGTAGCGCTACGTAGCATGAGAACCAACCTATATAATCGCACAAAGCAATTCGACGACCTTCTCGACAAATACCAAAAAGGCATCGATGATCTACGTCTTAAGCAAGGAGTCGCTCGATGAGTCTCGTCGTACGGCTTAAGGCATATTTTGATCACCGGCGGATCATACTCGTTATACTCTTTTCCATCCTTATTGCATTAGCAATGACCGCCGTTAGTTTAAGGCTTTATGACATGGATTATGTTTCACGTTTGGATGTCAGTCTACCGAGTCGCGAAGATCTTCGTACGAAGACCAGCACAGGTGACAACACGGACAAATTTGACTCAATAGGTCCTCTTGACGCGCAGACGTTTTCTGATTTTCAGAGCATCTACACGAAAAATCGAGCGGCTTTAAATGCTACTGGTAAATTTGACGGAGATTCGTTGAGTAACGATAGTCTGCGTGTTGGCAGTAACGAGTGACGCCATGAGTAACAGCGACGCGACAGTAAACCCAAACGATTTCGTTATCGTACGTAAACGCAAGCAGTATCGATTTGCACTGTTTCACAATGCGGAAAATTGTTTCGAGTTAGAGCAGTGGCGGCCAATGCAAGGCTTAGTCATCGGAGACGGCAAACTCGTCGTTGAGATAGGTGCTGGAACGGGTTTATTTTTGGTTGAGCTTGCGCGCCTACACCCAGAACAGACCTATGTTGCGCTTGACGTAAAGGCTGATCGTTTGCAAAAAGGAGCACGACAGGCTCTTGAACTGGGCTTGAGCAACATATATTTCGTGCGGGCTAGGGCTGACCAGTTGCTGGAAGTAGTCGACTCACATACCGTGGATGATATTTGGCTGACATTTTCCGACCCATTTCCGAAGAAACGCGATGCAAAAAGACGACTAACATACGCGGCATTTCTTGAAATATACAAAAATGCACTCGTGTTGAAAAATGCACACTTAAATATCAAAACCGATAGCCATCAGCTATTTGATTGGTCGCTCGAACAGCTTATTGCAACAAAGTGGCAACTAGAAGAATTGTCTTTTGACCTGCATGAGTCAGAGCTTCCGAACGAATACAAAATCATGACAACGTACGAGCGGCGTTGGCGAGCGGAAGGCTTGCCGATATATTTTGCATCAGCGGTTCTCAAGTCCACAACAGCACTTCGCGAAGATTTTCCCCAGTCTTAGATGCGTGAACGAATCCAAGAATCAACCGAGCCAGCACCCATGACGAGGACGAGTTTGCCGTTTTGTCGAGCCCTTTGGATATTTGCCCATAGCTCATCGTCCATTTCGGCCTCGTTAACGGATTTCTGGTTGAAGAGGTCTCTTGAGAGTTGTTTCGGCGTCAAAATTTCAAGACTAAGGTCTTCGCGGCTGAGATACGTTGGTAGCCAATAGATTTCTTCCGCCAGTCGCATACAGTCGGTGTATAGACTTTGTATTTCATGTTGCCGAATGTTTTGATGTGGCTGGTAAACCAATACGACGTGATCAGAAAGCTCGCGAGCGAGCTGGAGCGTAGCGGCGATTTCAGACGGGTGATGACCGTAGTCGCTGTATAGATTTGCTTCGAGCTTTTCGAATCGACGACTTGTTCCAGGGAAAGCATTGATGACCGAGACGAGACGCTCTGAGCTAAAGGTCGACGTGTCTTCAAGTCTTTCGAGGGCTTTTAGTGCGAGATAGGCGTTATGTCTGACATGGTTGCCCGCAAGAGTAAAGTCAGAGAGGTCCATGAGTTCGTCGCAGGCTTCATAGGGAGTAACGGTCTTCGGGTTTTCAAGGTAGCGCAGGTCTTTTTCCCAAAGAATGGTTTGTTTGGATTGTTCCATGAACTGTATAAATGCATTTTTGTACACGTGTTCAGTTTTGTATGTATCAGGGTGGTCATAGCCTAGGGATGTGATTATGGCGATATACGGCTCAAAGTGAAGAAAGTTTCGGTCGTATTCGTCGCATTCATATACGAAGTACTCGCTCGCCTCGTCAAATTTCCCACTTGGCCCGAAACGTAAGTTAGCACCCACCGAGTAGCTCACGGGTATTTTGAGCTGCGTGAAGGCCCAGATCAGCATACCGGTAGTAGTAGTTTTTCCATGAGTTCCCGCAACGGCTATGAGCTTCAGATTCTTGTCGTTAATGATTTTGGCGAGTAGGGCGTCTCTTTTGCCGGTCGTTATGCCCCGTTCTTTTGCAAACGCAAGTTCTGGGTGGTCGTCAGGCAGGGCGGCTGTGTATATAAAGAGGTCTATAGGATTTTTTTTGTGGATTGCGTTAATTATTTCCTGGGACTGTCCAATGACAATCGAGATACCGTTTTGCGACAACTGACGGGTCATCGAACTTTCTTCAAGATCCGATCCAGACACAACATAACCCGCGTCGTGAGCGATTTCCGCAAGCGGGCCAATACCTACGCCACCGATACCTGAAAAGTATATATGCATGCCTCTAGTATACAAGACCTCTTCTCTAGAGGCGAGTTGTGTGGTTTAATGGTAACTAAGCGTAAACACAAAAATGGTCAATGAAATTCTCTATCACTTAAGTTTAGGCAAACACTATTGGCGCAGTGTTCCGTTTGCTGAAATGGCAGAACTATACGCCTCTCGTTTACTTCGGAACGTTTCCCAAGGGATGATCGGGCTATTTGTCGTCGTGTTTTTGTACCAAAAAGGGTACGGAGTAGCCAGTATATTTGCATTAGTTGGCGGGTACTACCTATTGCGAGCCTTTTTTAGTGTGATTTCTGCCTACTACATAGCCTGGGCGGGACCGAAAAGAGCAATACTCGTCAGCAATATACTGATCGTGCCGTCTCTCTGGGCCTTAGTCATGATTGACTCGTACACACTACTTGCAGTGCTCGTATATTTCGGGTTTCAGGCAGCGTCTCTCGCGTTGTATTATGTTGCAGCAGACGTACAATTTTCGAGCATCAAACACGCGAAAGTGGAGGGGAGAGAGGTAGGATGGCTTCATATTATGGAGAAGATCGGTACAGGAGTTGCGCCACTAGTCGGAGGAGCCGTGGCCTACATGTTCGGTCCTGAGCTTGTCATGTGGATAGCTTCTGCGCTCTCTATTGCTTCAGCGTTTCCTCTTTTTCTATCTCCCGAAAAAATACGTCGTAAGCAAAAAATAATATTTAGAGGTTTTCCGAGGCACATACTACAGAAACAACTCGTTTCAGTTGGATTTATGGGCGTGGACTATGTGACAACTACGGCAACCTGGGCGTTGTTTATAGCGGTGGTGGTTTTTGGCACCACAGATAACTCAGTGTATGCAAAACTAGGTGTGGCGTTTTCTGTCTCGCTCGTTGCGTCTATTGCGACGTCGCGGCTATACGGTGTTCTTATAGACAAGAGGCGTTCGAGCGAGCTGTATCATACTGGAGTTGTCGTGAATGCGCTGATTCACGGTATTCGACCATTTATCACCAACGTTGCAGGGGTAGTTGCAACCAATGCCGCCAATGAAATCGGCACGAGTGCATATACTATGCCCTATGTGCAGAATATGTACGATACCGCAGACAATCTTCCGGGGTATCGGATTGTTTACCTCTCGCTCATGATGTCGACCTTGTGTATAGGCGCGGCCTTTATGGCGTTTCTCACCGCACTGCTTGTTTGGAAATTCGGTGCGACAGCAGGAATGCAGTATTCATTCATTCTCGCAGCTGTCATGACCTTGTTTTTGTCTCGACATGGATTCGCCGCTTTGCGACGTTCGTCTTAGGCGTTATACTTAAGTGATTATGAGGTGGGACACAAAAGCCTATAAGGAACGGCTGCATTATTACTTGAAGCGTCTTCGTGCTGTTAAGAATTGGCAACTTGTCGTGCTACTTCTTTTGTTTTCTATAGCTTCGGCTACGTTACTTCGTCTCAATAGTCTCAATATGTCTGATCTTCGGCACGCGGTTATAACCGCTGATGAAA
>CAYIYX010000004.1:0-22683 GCA_964367775.1 uncultured Candidatus Saccharibacteria bacterium
CTGAAGTACGCGAACCTCCACCTGATCACCTCGGCATGCTCGCCGAAGCGGCTGGCGTCGATGCTTGGAATATTCGCACAGGAAACCTCAGCGACGATGATTTCGAGAAAATTTCTACCGCCATGGGAGAAATGGCCGAAGCACCAATCTTTATAGACGACACTCCTGGGCTCACGGTGCTCGAAATGCGCACCAAAGCCCGACGCGAAGCCCACAACCAGCCCCTCGGGCTCATCATCGTTGACTACCTACAGCTTATGAGTGGCTCTAGAGGTGGAGGAAATGACTTCAACCGTGTGCAAGAGGTCAGCGAGATATCTCGTGGCCTCAAGCTCATTGCCCGTGAACTGAACGTACCGGTCGTTGCGCTCAGCCAGCTCAGTCGCTCAGTCGAAAGTCGTAATCCGCAGATTCCAATGCTATCTGACCTTCGCGAATCGGGAAGTATCGAACAAGACGCCGACCTTGTCATGTTCCTCTACCGAGAGGACTACTACAACCCCGAAACCGACCGCCAACACATCACCGACCTAATTATTGCTAAACATCGTAACGGCCCAACCGGACGGATCGAACTCTACTTCCACCCAGAGCGTCTCCGCTTCATGTCGTTAGAAAAAAAGCGCGATTAACTGTATACTTGTTAGCGGTTATGGCATTCAGCTCTCTTTGGCTTCGGCAAGCATCGCTCTATAAATTCCGTTACGTCCTAGGTTACGGTTTTGTTATAGTACTGCTGTTATTTATAGTCGGGGCCGACATAGGAAACCTTCCCGACGGTCTAAGCCACGCCGAAATGACCCAGGCCGTGACGAGCAACTCGCTCACTTTTGGGCTAGATTTCCGATGGATGGTGAACATAGCTTACGACATGTTACAAAAACTATCCGTCGACATACTTGGCTTGTCGCGATTGTCGCTCATACTTCCTTCGTTGCTATTTGGAACAGCAACCGTTGTCGTCTTCGCACTCACGATGAGACACTGGTTTCACGATACCGTAGCTGTCGTAACAACAGTTATCTGCATGACCGCCACGCCGTTCATTGGCATGCTGCGGAGCGCCACGCCAGAAATCATGTTGCCATTTTGGACAGTCCTGCTCATATACGGAGCCGTCCGACTTCTCGTCAAACGAGAACACGCGTTTCATTGGAAATTACTCATTGTGTTTGCGAGTATCGGCTTGCTGTACACGCCGTACGGTATATACCCCTTTGTCGCTATCATCGGTAGTGCGCTCTTTCACCCACACGTTCGTTCAAGACTTCGTCATATCAAGTCGACTCGTATAGTCGTGCTTTCAGCGCTGATGCTAGCGGGCGCCACGCCTCTTGTCATATTGCTCATCAAACACCCAGAAATGGTATCGACCTTAACTGGCTTCGATGCTATACGCGCATCGCTTTCGCACCTACCCGCAAACCTCTCCAACTTTTACGCCATATACTTCAACGCTAAGACGAACGGTTTTGTGGAATCCATCATCGTACCTCAGTTCAACCTTGCAACCCTCGCGCTTATAATCCTTGGTGTCCTAAAAAGTGTCAAGGACCGGTATACTGCTCGCTCATACGTCCTGCTGTCATGGTTTACGGTAACAGTCATTTTAGCTATAGCCATGCCAAGCGTCACTACGCTGATATTTATGCCGGCATCGCTTTTGACCGCTGTTGGCATAGACGCGCTCGTCGTCGAGTGGTACAAACTATTTCCTCGTAACCCGTATGCACGAATCGGTGGACTCATTCCACTCACCGTACTTTTCATGGGTATCAGTCTGGGCAATGTGTCGCATTATTTCAACAGCTATTACCATGTACCCAACCAGGAATACAACCAATCTCTCCAAGCCGTAAAGCAGGCCCTAACAACAGAAGGCGATCACCAGGTCGTTTTAGTTGCACCCGAAAAAGATGTGGCATTTTATACTATTTTAGAGAAAGAGTACCGCTATCTAAAAGTAACGAGGACTCTTCCAGACACCACCGCAACTCCAGTATTTGTTTTGCCAGACGCCGACAATTCTCTCAAAACTATACCCTCGCGCATCATAACTTCGTCTACCAAAGAAAATAGCGTCGCCCTTCGTATCTACCGACCGCAATAGCTGGTATAATAGAGTAGATTTAGTTTTTAAAGGAGAAAATTATGGCAGTTTTTGATCAAGCAAAAATGGTGATGCAGTTGAAAAAAGCACAAAAAGAACTTGAGAACGAGATCGTTGAAGTTTCGGCTGGAGACGACGCAGTTGTCGTTCAGGTTACTGGCGGACTCAAGCTGAAAAAAGTCACCATCGACCCTGAAAGTGTCGACCTTGACGACATCCGTGAGCTCGAGCGTTGGGTCGAAGTCGCAGTTCGTGACGCCATGCAGCGCGCTCAAGAACTAGCTGCCGAAAAGATGAAACCATTCATGGGCGCACTTAGTAGCTTAGGCATGTAAGCTAACTAAGTGACAGGTTTCATGTATCAAGTAACAAAGATGTGTCAGGAAACAGGTAGCAGGTGAGAACAAAAATGAGCGAGGAGTTAGAGCAGCGTTTTCTTGACTTTGGGGTCAGGGTTATTCGCCTTACTCAAGAACATAAATTACTGCTGCCGTTTTCTGTTATAGATCAGGTCATTCGTTCCAGCACGAGTATTGGTGCTAATTATTCTGAAGCTCAAAACGCGAGCTCACGTATGGATTTTCGTAACAAAATTTTTATCGCTAAAAAAGAGGCCGGCGAGACAAGGTACTGGCTAAGAGTCGTCACCGAACTTACCGACGATACCGCCACAAACTGGCACCTGAAAGAAATTCAGGAAATACTATTGATACTCCAAAAGATCATCAATACTCTCAAAGAAAAGAGTTCCAAATAATGCGACGTCCTTGCGATATGCTACCTGCTACATCTTTGTTACATGCTACATGTTACATGTTACACGTGGAGCTAAATCATGCTTCCTAAAGCCCTTGAAGATTTGATAGAAGCTCTCGGTACATTGCCTGGTGTTGGTGCGCGTACTGCCGAACGATACGCGTATTATCTTTTGCGTGCCGACGAAAGAAAATCGTCAATGCTGGCTGATGCCATAGCAAACGTACACAACGGTGTAAAGACTTGCCCAGTGACCTTTGCACTCATCAACGCAGATGAAGATGTATCGCCGCTGTACAGCGACTCGGAACGCAACAAAACACTCATCGCTATAGTCGAGGAGCCGCTCGACATCGTCGCCCTCGAGCGAACAAAACAGTTCCACGGCACCTACCACGTTCTCGGAGGAGCCATGAGCCCCATTGACGGAATTGGGCCAGAACAACTACATATACCCGAACTCATCGAACGCATCAAAAAAGACCGTGTTCAAGAAGTAATTCTCGCTACCAATGCTAGTGTGGAAGGTGAGTCAACCGCGCTCTACATCCAAAAACACTTGGAAGAGCAGGGAATCACCATAAACATAACTCGTCTCGCCCGCGGCATCCCTGTCGGCGTCGACCTCGAATACGCCGACATGATAACACTCGCTCACGCACTCGAAGGGCGGCGAAAACTCTAGCACCCTCTGTTGCAACGAAGTAGTCGTGATATTATTTTTTCGGAATAATCGTACGCAGATGACTTCGTGTATCTACAGCACCACGAACAACGTCTAATGCAGAACCTAAAAACCCTTGGGCTGTGCTAAGACGGTCCATGCCTTGGCCGTTCCCCGAACGCAGACTCGCAATTGGCTCCTTGAATGAACGAACGCCTTCAATGATTGCGACAGCCCCAAGAGCAATCCCTGCACCGCCGCGCACAAAACGCAATACTTTGTCTAGGTCAGATTCGGATGTATCCAAACCTTCATTACTAGGTGGTAAATCAAAATTCTTATTAATCATAATTAATTTATAGCATATTTATACAATTTTTGCAATATCTGCTACAATATAACAGGTGTATGGTTCACTGAAATCAAAGGTTGATGACGCGCAGAGGATCGTCATTATACAGCCGGAAAACCCCGACGCCGACAGTCTGGGGACTTCGGTTGCGCTGGAAGAAATCTTAAGTGAGCTCGGCAAAGAGGTAACGATGTTCTGTGCTATAGACATGCCGAAATACCTTCGTTACATCGAAGGTTCTGACCGCATCGAAAAAGACTGGACAGGAAAATACGACCTTGCAATCATCGTCGACACAGCAGCTGAAGCATTACTTGTCAAAGCACTAGAAACCCCAGGCGTACGACATTTTTTTGAGTCCCACCCAGTCCTCGTGCTCGACCACCACAACGATGAACGCGAAGACGAGGCCGATGATAGCTCACTGTCGTTTCCGCACGAATTCGTACTCGACAGCGAAGCGGCGGCAACGAGCGAACTCGTGTTTCAGATCGCAACCGCATGTGATTGGCCCGTAAACCAGCAAGCTGCTGAAAATATGCTCGCTTCCATACTTGGCGACACACTCGGACTGTCAACCCAAAGCGTTACCGTTCGCACACTTGAAACCGTAGTTGCACTTACAAAGCTTGGCGCCTCGATCTCGAGCATCGAACAAAAACGTCGCGAATACATGAAAAAACCAGCTGACATTTTGGCCTATAAAGGCGAGCTCATCAAACGAATCGAGTATTTTTGCAACGGCAGACTGGCACTCGTGCACATTCCTTGGGAAGACATCGCGCAGTACTCTGATCGCTACAACCCAAGCGTGCTCGTACTGGACGAGATGCGCCTCGTTGAAGGTGTCGATGTGGCCATCGCCATAAAAACCTACCCAGACCAGAAACTGACCGGAAAAATTCGCAGCAACCTGCCGATCGCCGACCAAGTTGCTGGATTTTTCGGTGGTGGAGGGCACAGTTATGCTGCCGGTTTCAAGATTTACGAAACCTACGATACGTCCATGAAAGAAATACTGAAAGCAACCGAAAAAATCCTGGAAGACTACGATGCAACTTTATAACTCTTTGTCAAAGAAGGTTGAGCCCTTTCAGCCAAACGGGGGAACGGTGACGGTGTATAGCTGTGGCCCAACCGTCTACGACCATGCGCACATTGGCAACCTGAGCGCGTTTATTTTTGCTGACACACTACGTCGAACACTGGTTGCAAATGGCTTGTCTGTGAAACACGTCATGAACTTTACCGACGTCGATGACAAGACCATTCGCCGTAGCCATACAGACTACCCGGAGCTTGACCCAAAAGACGCGCTCGCAAAAACTACCGAGCACTTTACGAACGTATTTCTCGAAAATTTTGCCGCAGTTGGCAATGACCCGAAGGCCTATACCTTCATCCGCGCCACTGACGAGCAAACCATGACCGCTATACAAACGCTTATCCGCGAGCTACACGAGGGGGGCTTTGCCTATGTTGCCGAAGACGGCGTGTATTTTAGCATTGAAGCATATAAAAAAGCTGGAAAAACCTACGGGCAGCTTGTCGAACTCACTGACGCCAACACGTCACAAGCGCGTATTGCCAATGACGAGTACGACAAAGAATCGGCTCATGATTTTGCCCTATGGAAAAAGCAAGGGGAAGGTGAGCCCGCCTGGGAGTTTGAGCTAGACGGTCAAAATTTAGCTGGTCGTCCTGGCTGGCACATCGAGTGTTCCGCTATGAGCCGGCTGAAACTTGGTCAACCATTCGACATTCATACTGGCGGCATTGACCTCAAGTTCCCACATCACGAAAATGAAATCGCGCAAAGCACTGCCTGTGGCGATAATCCCACGTACGCACGAATATTTATGCATAACGAACATATCCTTGTGGATGGACGAAAGATGAGTAAGAGCCTCGGTAATTTCTATACACTCGAAGACCTCACGTCGAAGCATGTCGACCCGCTCGCGTTCCGTCTCCTCGTACTGCAGTCACACTATCGAAGCCAAACGAGCTATAGTTTCGAGAATGTCATGGCGGCTACAAACCGCCTCAAACGCTGGCGAGATATTGCGGCTTTACGCTGGCAGACGCATGACACGCTCATAGATGACGACACCAAGGATTCCACCGGGAAGGTAAATGGCATAATCCTCTCCGCGCCACATGCTGCATTAGAAGCTCTAAATAACGACCTTGGCACTCCTGAAGCCCTTGTAGCGCTCGAAGGTGCCATGGACGCCATAGAGGCGGCTCCGATTGATCGCATACAGCATAGCGCTCTCATTGACCTTATAGCGTGGATCGACGACGTTTTAGGTCTAAACATTGCTGCCAGCACCCCAGACATCTCAGACATACAAAAGCAAATCATCCTGAAACGGGAACGTGTCAGGGAAAACAAAGACTGGGCCGAGTCCGACAAACTACGTGACGAGCTGGCAAAGCAGGGAATTACCCTGAAAGACACCCCTGTAAGAACTATCTGGTGCAGAGACTAAGACTTGAGACTCAAAACCTACTCCTCGCTCCAAGCATTCGCTCGGCGCTAATCTGCATATTTACGATTTTGCCGTAGGCACGAAGCGCCAGCTGAGCTTTAGTGAGGAGGGAATGCTACTTCGAATTTATTTCGAGATAGCATTGGAGGGGCGGAGCTCCTCCTAATTTTTTGTAGCTTTTTTGATAAGTTTTTTCAAGCCGTTCGATTTCTCAACTTGCTCTCGTCGTTTTCGAGCTCTCGCCAAATAATCAACGAGAAGAACCCTGAGGCAGCCGGCAATAGGTATAGATATGAGACCGCCGATTAGCCCAAATATACTTGAGCCAATGAGCAATGCCATGATGATCCACAAAATGGTCAAGTCAACACTCTTTGACTGAATACCCGGCGCTATAACGTTGCCTTCAATCTGTTGGTAAATCACGTACAAACCGACAAATACGAGCGCGGCGACTGGCGAATTGAGTAAAATAACGAGACCGACAACAAGAGTGGCAAGTGGTGCTCCAATCATCGGGATCAGCTCAAAAATGAACACCATGACCGCCAAAGGTAGGGCCAAATTTGCCGGCATACTCAGGCTAGGAATGAAGCTCATAATGAGAAGCATGACACACACAAAAGCCGCTCCTGTGGCTGCCACGATGATTTGACCGTTCACAAAACCGGTTACGACTCGGTACATGCGATCCACGGTAAATTTATGGTCTACGAGCTTGTCGGGGTCGTCGTATAACGCCCATATTTTTCGTACCCACATAGGGCCTTCAACAAGCATCAAAAAGCTCAGGATGAGAATGAACATTAGCCGTAATAGTGAGCTCATTGCACTAGTCGCGACATTTACCAGCATAGCCCCTAACTGCGTCGAGACGTTGGCTGCTTGTGACTTAGCGTCCTCGACAGCCTGGTTTACGGCACTCCGCAAGTTGTAGTGATTTATGAAATCATCAACCACTGAACGTTCTGACGTAGCCTTGTCTATGAGGGATGGAACTGTACTCGCAAACTTCGCTGTCTGATCGAGAATAGGAGGAATAACAAGAAATATAGTAGCACCTAGCAACGTCACCACCAGAAGATACGCTATGGCCGTTGCGCCAACCCGACTTTTCCCAGGCAGTCGTGAAGCGAGCATACTAACCGGGGGATTCAATGCTAATGCAACAAATATGGCTATGCCTATGGTTAAAAGCGCATCACGCGCCAAAAACACCGCACCCACGACAGAAATAAATCCCACAACAACAAGCCAAAACCGCACGAACGTTTGCGTTTCTATGTCTATCTTCAATTTCATACAAGATAGTATGCTCTATGCAGAGCGAAAACTCAAGGTTTCTAGAGAGTCGTGAGAGCGCCAAATAGGACCAGTGTGAGCACCGACAATACGACGACCATCAGGATTACTCGGTCGGGCTCAAAACGTACGACTTTATGATTACCTTTTTTTGCCTGTTGTTTAACCATATAGCTACACTATAGCACATTTTTCTTATGGCTACATGTTGCCATACTTTATAAGCTCGGACACCGTCACAAATCGGTAGCCTTGTTTTTTCAGCCGCTCAACTAATGGGGTAATCGCTTTTCGGGACGAAGCCGTATGTGCGTACATAGGATGCATCAAGATAATAGAGCCTGGTTTAACCTGACCGACAACATCATCGGCAATCTGTTGTGGGGTTTTGCTATAGCCTTCAGCGGGTATAACATCTCGCGAAATATCTAGGCGCTGTTTTGTCATGAGATAGTAGGGAAGCGTCACGAACTTTGCGTTGTATGGAGCACGGAACAACAGTGGCCCTTTGTAGCCAGCTGCTCGTATAAGTGCATCGTTTTTCTCTATGTCCCTTGCAACGTCATTTGACGACATAAATGCCATATTTTTATGATAATAGCTATGGTTACCGACTTCGTGACCAGACGCTATAATCTCCTTGAGCTGTACGGGGTGTCTTTTTGCCTCAGCGCCAATCACGAAAAAGGTGGCCCGAATATGTTCAGCAGCGAGTAGTTTTAACGTTTCCTCGGTCGTCCCCGGTAGCGGCCCATCGTCAAAAGTCAACGCTACCACCTTTTCGTTCGTGTTTACATGTGTCACTATTGTGCCAAAAAGCATAAAGCTCGTCGAGTTAATCATAGACGACAGCATCACAAAAAAAGTAAACGCCAACATGAGAATAAATAAAAAGTCCGGCCACGAGAAGTGACGGCTACGCTTTGGAAAATACCGGTTTTTTAGCATACCGTCTTTAATAGTATCACATCTGTCACAGGGGCGGTTTCTGGGAAAAGTCCATGCTCAAACTTACGATACTTGCAGTTCCGGATAATGTCCGAGCTCAACAGTTTTCAGATGTTCGGAGAACCCCCAAACATTCCCGCGGAACATGTATGCCGTTCGTATAATCTCGACTGCAACTAAATATCCGAATTCATCTTGTTTATTGTTTTTTAAATCACGCATAATCTCTCGTACCATGTTCTTGTATACGACATTTTTACGCCGAGCCCTGTCCTCTGCTTCAGGATCTTTTAAAACCTTTGGGTCGATAAACCAGTTATACATAAGGTCAGATAACTTGGTCAGCTCTGCGCCAATTGTTAGGGTAGTGCGTTTCGTATAGACTTCTTTCGAAAATGAATCACCTTGCACGTCTCTTGACTTCGTCACAAGCACGCTGTCGCGCACAATATCATTCGCTTTATCATCCGCAATACCAAGCTTGATCAAAAGACGTTTTTGGGCCAATGGCGTCAACTGGGTTCTGTTACCGTGGAATAATGGCGTGTCGCCATTCCGGATAATTTCTTCGATTGAATCATGGACATAGTTACGAAATTCTTGCGTATACAGGTCGTCTGCTTCTGGTAGTTCGACTGTACTCGATGTTTGTTTCAGTTGTGATATGACCCGTTTAGTCGCGATGTTATACAACGCACCAGTACCTATAGGATGAGTGTAGTATGGGCTCATATCTCTGTTTTGACGTTGTATCCCCTCATGCAATGCAACTGGTAAAAGAGCACCGGCGACAACAACCTTAGACGAGTTAGTCCCGAGTTTTACGCCAACTATCCGTGAAAATCGATCGAGACGCGCCGGGTCAGACCGAATAGCATCAAAGAACCGGACCGCCTGGTCAACTTCTGTGTCAATTTTTCTTATGGCATCTGTTTGTGTCTCTGTCATTTCTTCTTCGCTCATACCTAAAAGATCCGCGATCTCTTTAAGCTCGACTTCGTTTTTAATGAGCCCAAGATGAATCGCTTCGCGAGCAAGCAGTTGTCTACCGGAAAATTCTTCTGGCTCGGGTGATGGTTCCGCCGACGGCGCCTTATGGGCGTGTAGTGCTTTTTCGCCAAGTCCACGAATAAGTGTCGTCGACACCGGTATTTTGCGCATCTCTAAAAGAGAACCGATGAGTTCTTGGTCTTTGCTTTCGAAGTTACCTAACGGGTCAAATGCTTGTCGGAAGCCTTCGGCGCCTCCCACCCAGGGCTCTTCTAACCCTGTTACAACCATGTCTGTAAGTGTACGCTTCTAATTTTCCTCTGTAAATACTACTTTTTATCCATGTACTCACGGTGCGACAGCGGCTGCATGTCTTTTAGACGCTCATCTCCTAAACATTTGAGTAGCATTCGTCCAGTTTCGGCGTTCGTTAACAGAGGTATATGATTGTCTATGGCAAGGCGACGAATAGTGTAGGCGTCGTCATGAATTTCGCACGGTGAGGGGATGCTGATCATGAGATCGAATTTCCGTCCTTCGATAGCGCTTTTCACACTTGGTTCTATCTTTTCACGAATCTTATGCAGCTTCGTCGAAGCAACGCCGTGTGCTTTCAGATAATCATGCGTCCCAGCGGTTGTAAACAGTTTGTAGCCCTGAGCGACTAGTACAACCGCTTCCTCAGCAAACTTGTGTTTGTGATCTTCCGCCACACTGAGATAAATGTTTTTGCCAGCAACGCGCTGTTCGGTCGCTAACCAAGCTCTGTAGAACGCTTCTTCGACGTCTTCGCCAAGACAGGCCACTTCACCGGTCGAAGCCATCTCAACACCAGCAACCGGGTCTGCTCCTTTGAGCCGATTGTACGAGAACTGCGGGCATTTCACGCCAACGCGGTCAAGGTCAAACGTCGAATAGTCCGTGTCATTTTTAATCCCAAGCATCGCCTCGGTCGCCAGTGTAATAAAGTTGTGTCCTGAAACTTTCGACACGAAAGGAAATGACCGCGATGCTCGCACATTACACTCGATAACTTTTAGGTCGTTATCCTTTGCGATAAACTGGATATTGAACGGACCAGTTATATTGAGTGCTTTCACAATCTTTTTTGCGATTGTTTTCGCACGTCGCACCGTTTCAAGATACAGCCGCTGCGCCGGATACACCACGGTCGCGTCACCTGAGTGAATACCGGCGTTTTCAATGTGTTCACTCATGGCATAAATAACGAGTTTGCCGTCCTTCGCAACGCCGTCAATCTCGAGTTCTTTCGCATTCATGATAAACTGCGACATGACCGTCGGATGTTCGGCCGACAATTTTGTCGCCGCCGTCAGGTAGTGCTCCATATCGCGTTCGTTTCGTATAACCGCCATAGCCCCACCCGACAAAACGTACGATGGACGCACAAGGACTGGATACCCGACTTTCACGGCAAATTTTTTGGCATTATCTAGGTTTGTCACTTCTGTCCATTCCGGCTGATCAACTCGCATTTCGTGAAGTAGGGAAGAGAATTTTTGACGATCTTCCGCTTGGTCAATATCTTCAGCAGATGTGCCCAGCAATTTGTTGCCCGCACCAGCGAGTGACAACGCCAAATTGTTCGCTATTTGCCCACCAACAGACACGACTATACCGCCCGGATTTTCAAATTCGGCGATGTCTTGGACGCGCTCAAATGTTAACTCTTCAAAATACAAACGGTCTGAACGATCAAAGTCCGTCGAAACCGTTTCCGGGTTCGAGTTTATGATGATAGTTTGGTGACCGTGAGCCTGCAACGCCTTCGCCGTGTTAACCGCCGACCAGTCGAACTCGACCGAAGAACCTATAGCGTACGGTCCAGAACCAAGCACGACCACCGCGTTCTTGCTGAGTGGCTGTACATCATTTTCCGAGCCATGATACGTCACATACAAATAATTCGTCTCAGCGTCAAACTCACCCGCGAGCGTGTCGATAAGTTTTATAGCTGGAACGACACCTACTTTTTTCCGTTCTGAACGAACCTTTTCCTCCGTCATACCTCGCAGTTTGGCGATAGTTTTGTCAGAAAAACCAGATTTTTTAGCCTGACGCAGTAACCCTTCGTCCAGCGGAGTCTTCACGAGTGTTTGTTCTAGCTCATACATTGCGTACATATGAGACAAAAACCACGCATCTATGCCAGAAAGCGCGTGTACTTTTTCAACTGACGTACCGCTCTTGAACGCTTCATAAATCGCAAACAACCGTCGGTCAGTCGGGCGTTTTATCTCCTTATGTGGGTCGTCGAATTCAAATGGATGGTGTGTCAGTCCGTCCGCTCCGATATTCAGCATACGCACCGCTTTTTGCAACACCTCTGGGAACGACCTCCCAAGCGCCATAACCTCACCGATACTTTTCATCTCCGAACCAATGTGATGATCGCCAGCTTTTAGCTTTTGTAGATCCCAACGAGGCATCTTCAGAGCCAAATAGTCGAGCGCCGGTTCATAAAATGCCGAAGTTTGCCCAGTTACAACATTTTTCAATTCGTACAGTTTTTTGCCAAGCATAAGTTTTGCCGCCACAAACGCAAGCGGGTAGCCGGTTGCTTTGGACGCGAGCGCACTAGAGCGCGACAAACGTGCGTTGATCTCGATAGTGCGGTATTCGCCAGTCACGGGATGCAAAGCGTATTGAATGTTACATTCACCGACAATACCGACGTGATTAACGGTACGAATCGCCACCTCACGCAGTCGGTGATATTCCTCGTTCGTCAATGTCTGTGACGGCGCCACGACGATACTCTCCCCGGTATGAACACCCATTGGGTCAAAATTTTCCATGTTGCAGACTGTCACGGTATTGCCCGCGCAGTCGCGCACTACTTCATACTCGACTTCTTTCCAGCCGGCCAAATACTCTTCTATGAGCACCTGCGAAACAGCCTGTAAGACTTCGCCAACTCGAAGACGTAGTTCTTTTTCGTTGGCAATTCGTCCCGAACCCAAACCGCCCAAGCTATACCCTGAACGCATCATCACTGGGTAGCCAATCTCTTTAGCTGCCGTCACCGCTTCATCTAACGAATACGTCGCAATACTCCTGGCGGTATGTGTCCCAACTTCAGCTAGACTAGCCTTGAATAGCTCCCGGTCTTCCGTTTTTTTAATGGCCGAAACTGGTGTGCCAAGCACTGTGATACCGAGCTTCTTAAGCGTCCCGCTTTCGTACAGAGCCAATCCCAAGTTGAGCGCTGTTTGACCCCCGAAACTAAGAGCAATCGCGTCCGGCATTTCTTTTTTCAAAATTTTCGTCACGATGTCAATGTTGAGCGGCTGGAAATACACTTTGTCCGCCATGTCGTCGTCGGTTTGCACCGTTGCAATGTTTGGGTTAACGAGCACAACTTCCAAGCCTTCTTCTTTGAATGCTTTAATAGCCTGTGAACCCGAATAGTCAAACTCGCCAGCCTGACCAATTCGCAGCCCACCAGATCCCAACACCACCACTTTGCGATAAGATGGTGCAACCTTTTTAGCTTTTTGAGTCGTTTGATGTTCTTGGTTAATTTTCATGTTATTCATAGCTGCTGTATAAACCTTTCAAATAACCACTGTGTGTCGGTCGGGCCAGGGCAAGCCTCAGGGTGAAACTGTACCGACGAAAACGGTTTTGATTCATGTTGTATACCTTCGACCGAGTCGTCGTTTATGTTCTTGAACCAAACCTGCCAACCTTTTGGTAACGTTTTGGCATCTACCGCATAGCCATGATTTTGGCTCGTTATGTAGCAATGTTCGCCATCGAGGTTCTGACATGGTTGATTGTGTCCGCGGTGTCCAAACTTCAATTTATAGGTTTTTGCACCAGCTGCGAGCGCCATAAGCTGACTGCCGAGACAGATGCCAAACACTGGTTTGTCGCCGGCCAGTACCTTTTTGATGTTCTGTATAGCCTCGATGTACGTCTCGGGGTTGCCTGGACCATTCGACAAAAACACGGCGTCATACTGATCGTCCGTAAAGTCGTATGTGTGCGGCACGCGGCGAATACGAACAGGGAAGCGCGCAAGGCTACGTGCGATATTTTCCTTCGCACCGCAGTCGACTAGTATAACCGTCTTATCCTCATCAGGATTATAGATTTCTTCTTCCGGAATTTCGGCAAAACAATCTTCAAGTTTTAGCGTTTTTGCGTCGACTGCTTTTGTGCTCATAGCACCGGCCATCACGCCGCGAGTCCGTAAGTGTTTCGTCAGTGCCCGGGTATCAACGCCTGACAAAACAGGCACGCCAGCTTTTTCCAGCCATTCAAGCAGCCCCATGTCAGAGCCCGCGTGACTCCAGTTCGTCACCGCTTCGCTCACGACAACGCCGCGAACTTGCACCTTTTTCGACTCGCCGTCCAGCTCATTGACGCCGTAATTTCCTATAAGAGGGTAGGTGAAAACCAGTATCTGTCCGCTATACGACGGGTCGGTGAGTGACTCAACGTAGCCGGTCATACCGGTGTTAAATACTACTTCGCCGTGCCATAAACCAGATTTCTGCCACGCGGGCATCACCCCGTGAAACATCGTGCCGTCGCTCAAAGTCAGCACACCTGGTTCGTTATAAAAAAAATCGCCCCCACTGGAGCGATTTTCGACCCTAATTTCTTGAGCTGGTGTTTTGTTGTCCTTCGACATTGCGACTAGTGTACCAGCTTCAATTCTTTACGACAAGCAATCTCCTGTATTTAACACTGCAAAAAAGTCATCTATGAACTGTTCCTTTGGAATGCGCTCGATTATTTTCGCGTTGTTGCGCTTTCTTTTACCCGTTTCACGCCTGTCGACCAGCGTCATGCCAGACGTCAGTTCACCTTTGGTCTCAACCTGCACAAAATCTTCGCGAAATAAACATAATTTAGGGCGAAGGATCGCATACGCCGCAAGAACGTCGTACATAAGCGCCCCTTCAACTGGTAGCTCAAACCGATTTATGTTGCGAATATACGGCTTGATCATTGCCCTAAGATTTCGCCTGAGAGCTATGTCATTTACTCGTAGAAATTCCTCGTAAGGTACTTGAGTGGTATTGCAAACATCGAGCGGGACATACACTTTAGGTGCTGCAAAATCAGCAACTATTTTGGCTGCATCTGGGTCGGTACAGACATTAAACTCGGCTACTGCATTTTGATTTCCTGGCACATTGAACGCACCCGCCATCATAACGACTTGTTTAACCAGCATCATAGACTCGGGACTCTTTTGTATGGCTTTCGCGATATTTGTCTGAGGACCAATGACAAGCAATGTAACTTCATTTGGGTTATCTCGTACGACACGTATAATCTCGTCTACCGCTCGACCGTCCAAGTTCAGTCGTTCCGTCACCTTGACCCCGGCTAGCCCAGTCGAGCCGTGAGTAACGGCCAGAACCTGCTGTTTGCTTAAAGGCTTGCTGGAACCAGAAGCTATAGGCACGTCTTCGCGACCTGCTAGTTTGCGAACGAAATTCGCGTTGTTTGTGCAATTTTGAATCGTTGCATTGCCCGCAACTGTCGTTATGAGCTTGACGTCTATTTCGCGCGAAAGTAGCATCATAAGTAACGCGAGTGCATCGTCATTACCAGGGTCGGTGTCTATAATAACCTTTGTCTTTGAATTACTCATACCATACTCCTTTGTTTACTGTTTCTATTGCATTCGTGACACTGGGTACAACGAAATCTGCGATACTCGGTTCATTGCCGCCGACGCGCACAGCACGCATACCGAGCGCCTTTGCAGGAACTATGTCTGAAAACTCTTGGTCGCCTATGGACACAATCCGCTCCGGACTCGCCCCGATAACATCTGCGACATTCTGAAAGGCTAGGGGACTCGGTTTTCTAATGTCAGGCTCGCCCGAAAAGATGCGTCCTTCAAAAAAATCTGCAATTTGTAAGAAATCGAGAACGCGATTAACCCATACTCGTGGTGCCGCGCTCAAAATCGTCGCCCTGGTCGCTAAGCCTCCCAAAGCATCGCGGAGTCCCACTTCCGGAATGATAAATTGTTCAGGACTCAGGTTCCAGGTATTTTCAAAAAATTGTTCCCTCGGTATGCCTAGTTCGTTTTCAAGACCCAAACTTATCTCGCCGTTCCAGCGAAGTTTGATGTCGTTGTACGCTAATTTCGCGTCCACTTCGTCAACCCCTAACAGCCCACCCAGATACGCGATGGTATTACCCTTTATTGTCTTTCCGAACTCCGTTTCCGCAAACTTCTTCTTGCCAGGAAACTGGTACAATGTTCCGTCCATATCAAAAATTGCTTCGTCTAACCTTCCGGCACTCATAGTTCCTCCAGTGCGGTGCTTACCGCTTCGCCGATAGTACCGTCTGGCGAAAACCCAACGACCCGACCAATAGTTTGCATAGCAACGTCGCTTTGCAGTAAATCCCTATTTCGCACGAGACTGTTACGCCAAAAGTCTTGCGTATTCGTTTCCGGTACGGAAGCCCACTGTGCTGGCCTACCAAAGCGGGGATCGAAATACAGCAAACTCGCACCTTGTGGATACGACGGACTAGTCGGTATAAGTCGGCGACCCGAGCCTCGCGTGAGTGTGAAATCACGTTCGCACAGCTCGTCCTCGACAGTATCAAATACTTGACCTGCCCGAACCTCAATACCGAGGTTTGTGAGACGTTCTACGCCCTCGCCAATCCCAATGCCACAAATGACTTCCTTGAGGCTGATTCCGCGCCTCAAGAGTTCGAGCGCCAGCCTCTCGACCATTTCACCACTAAACACGACATCGTCCGCTAGTGCTACCTCTTTTTTACCAATTCGACTAGCCACCTGATCGATCTGCGTATCAAGCCCTGCGTAGCCAACGCGCGACACATACCCCGCATCAACTAACAGTCCATTCTCGTCATACCGAGATCCACGAGACAGCCCAATCCTATAACCCGACTGTAAATACCTGTCATCGAGACTGATCAGCGGCAGTGGCGATGTTGCAGCGAGTCTTCCGAGCTCGCGCTGCATGACACCGGAAGAGACCCAGTACGTCTCTTTTCCCATGTTTCGCAAGTCTCTGTCTAGACTTTCGCGAAACGAATCTATCTGTCCTTCTTTTACTATTTGATTTGCCGAAACATCCCGAAGATCAAGTTCGGCTGAAATAACATACGGTTTTCGTTCCATATAAACTCCTAAATATATTGATACTTTACATACATAAAACGACAGCGAGCGCTGGCGTTTTATGTTCAGAATAAATACAAACCGCTAGCTACTCACTGGCAGAACGTGGTTATGATGCAAAGAAAAAGCTTTTTCATATCCTCCAGCTCCTTTGCTCATCCATTCACTAATACGAGCAACAGTTCGACTACTCAGTCCAGTCTCGTTGATGATAATTCCGTAGGTTTTACCAGCTCTTAACATTTGCGCGGCTCGAAAACGTGCAGATATTTCTTTTATTTCATTTTCCGTCATGACGTCGCGAAGGAATTCCTGTAGTGTCTCGATGTCAGAAATAGCGTATAACAAACCGGCAAATTGCTTTGCCAGAGGATCTTTCCAGGCTTTCATAACATCTTCCATGTACTTCACTTTACCAAAGTAAAGCAAGTTTGTCAATACTATAATGTAAAACACCGGCTTTTAACCGGTGTTTTCTTATGCGCGTTTGCGTTTTTCGACTGCTACTTTTTTCTTGAGTGCCTGTTTGATATCGGCACCATGCCAGCGTTTGTGCTTTGCCATCGTTAGTCCTTTCGTTTGAATCTTGGAAACTATTATACCAGATTACCTGAGTTGTGATATGCCTTCTGGGATTTTATCTGTAACTTCTTTCGTCGACACACCAAACTCGGTTTCCAAAATACTCTGTAGCTTCTGCACGGGGAAACCTATGACGTTCGCTATGTCGCCGCGTATCGCTCGAATTATTTTCGCCGTGTCGTCTTGTATGGCGTATGCACCGCCAAACCCATGCCACTTTTCACTCTCAACCCAGCTCGTCAAAACTTCTTCTACGCCAGGATCGTCGGGGTCTTTAAAGTACAATTCTGTAAACGCATGCGTCACGATCTGTCTGTCCGGCGACAGAACAGCAAGAGCGCTCACGACGTGAGTTTTCTTGCCAAGCTGCAGACGAATCATGTCTTCCGCCTCTTGTTTCGTCTCGGCTTTCGCAAGCAGTTGGCCGTCTACTTCAATGACCGTGTCAGATGCGATGATCAACGCCTCAGGGTAGCTTTGCTGGACATGCTTCGCCTTCGCCAGCGCCAGTTTTTCAGCGTTTTCCGTAAATGACAGGTCGTCATCGAACGGTTCTGGTATATCTGACGGAACAGCCTCAAACCCATCACGACCAAACATTTTCTCCATGTAGTCACGGCGTCTGGGCGACTGGCTCGCAAGTATTATCTGCATCTCACCCAACTATATCAGAACCTTCAAGCGATGCAATCCACTCATCTTTGTCGAGTAGACCGCGGTCGGTCATAAAAATACTTGCACAACACGAACCGTGCCGGGCTGATTCCATAAGCATCATCGGGTCGGTTGTCCACTCTTGCCGCACGTAAGCGGTATGTTCGGTATCTGCTTTCTCGACATCCGCCGTGCATCCCGCATCAAGTATCATCTCGATATCCATCAGGAAGATGTCATAGGTGTTTCGCTTTTGGAACATAACGCCGAGGAACCGATCTGCCGTAGCGGTGCAGCCGAGTTTTTCCCGACAGACCCGCATCGCGCCTTGTTCAGGTAGCTCACCTGATTCCAGCGTAACCGCAGGGAGCCCCCACGAATCTGCAAGGTCTTTGTCGTCCTTCGGGCGACGTACGACGAGAAACTCGTCCGAATCCTTACTCTTTTTCAGAACCACCGCAACTGTGTATTTTGTCAGTTTAGTCATACCATCCTCCTAAGATTTATGCGACTATTTACAATTTACTTATTATACCTGGTCAGGCAGTTTTACGTATTCGTCCAGTTCTTCTGGCGACGAAACGTTCGGCACAAAAGTAACTTGATTTGGGTCAAGTTGTGTCTTGAATGCGATTTTATTCATCGCATTTTTTAAAATTTCATCTGAAATTTTAGTTGGCACATTGGCGCGACGAACATAGACCCGAAGCGCGTCAAGAGGGGTACCCCAATACGTTTTCATCGTTGACTCAATCGCCCGTACTGGCGGTCGGGTTTTCGCTTCGATTCGACCGTCGTTAAACGAGCTGTAGTCAAATGCCGTCACTAAATGGAGCATTACGCGACGACTATGGCTCATTGCTCGCACCGCTGCGGCAGGCAGGTACGCTTCTTGGTCATCCGGGCAGCCACCAATCTCAATAACACCCGTATTACCTTCGCCAATCAGATCGTTCATCGTGCTAGCAAGCCGTTTCTCAAGGTCGGCGTACGTAATTTTCGGAGCTTCGCTACCAAGGCGGCCAGCAGACAACGCCCCGCAACCTAGCGCCTCAGCCATCCAGCCACCAACAACGATGTTGCGCTCGGGTTTGAAAGAAAGACCGCGCGCAGTATAGGTATTAACATCGTCTGTTACTACTGCGCCATCCATCACCACACCCAATTCGTGCGGGAATGCCGGACTGAGCATAGGATCGATTTTTAAAACTGGCGTTTCACTACCAAGCTGAGCGGCAACACTGGAAGTAATCTAGCCCTTGCCAATATCTGAATAGGGGTGTCCGACAACTACATGTAACTCAGGCTGCATAAAATTACCCACGAAAACCTCATTTCAATATATACTACTTAAATTTATTATAGTACTTTCAGCGTTTTTTGTCAATTTTTGATGAATAGGTCCGAAAATCTCGAACGGTTTGTTCGGTTACGATAATGTTCAACGGAATATCATACACCTCGGGGACAAAACGTACTAGCGTATCTTCATAGCCAACACCGATCTTGAGCGCGTGGGGCTGTGTTACGAGGAACTGGTCATACCAACCGCCGCCACGTCCAAGGCGAAACCCATCTTTGGTAAAACCGAGAAGCGGAACGATGATACAGTCGTACGGTTTCGTCGGGAATGACACATCTCTAGCATTATCTAAAATATCGAATTTCACAGATGGTGTATCCACTAGAAGGGAAGAGACGTCCACCTCATGCCAGTTCTTAACCGGTGTGTACAAAAGAACGTCCCGAGGCTGTTCAGTCATGATGATGTATCTTAACTCGGTCAGGATCGCCCGTGAGACATTAGCCACGTAGTCGTCGTCAAAATGAGCCTGTTCAGCCTGAAGTATCCTACGAAGCGCTGTTTTATCCATACCACTACTATACCTAGTTTTTTACGGTGTACTCAACCTGTATATACGAATTCTTGAGCCATGCCATTTTTTGTAATTCTAACGTGTGAATATTACCCAGCTCGTTGAGACTCGTCAGGGAGTCGCCGTCAATAAGCGTCGACGTGTCGCGTCCGCCGACAAGAACAGGGGCTATAACAACCGACACGGCGTCGATCAAACCTTGACGCAACAGCAATGCGTTCATCTCGCCACCAGACTGAACCGTCACGCGCTCGGCACCGTACTCATTGCATAATTTTTTGAACATATCCTGCAGATCAATGGTGTTTTCATAGAGTATCGTTTCGGATTCTTGCACATTTTTCGCCGGATGATTTTTATTCGCCGTAACGATGTACAATTTCTTAGTTTTCCGTACAAGATTTTTCACACCCAGCTCAGTCAAATGTGGCTTATTATCGACTATAACAAAACTGCAAGGGTTTTTTTCTATCTTGTCTTTCGGCTCGTTCCAGCCGACTTTCGCCATAACTCTGCCAGTGTTAAATGAAAACCAGTCGGTAGTTTTTTCTATGTCGTAGTACTGGTGAAGCCCTTCTTTTAAGCCATTAATGCTTGGAAAATCCTGGTCAAAATCTAGTGCATCGGTCGAACCGGTCGATATCTTGCCATCTAGCGACACCAGCATAAAAAGTGTGTTGTACGTTCTATTCATGCCCCTGTTATAACCCATAAAAAAATTATATGCAAAAATGCTTTATACTGTAAGGGAAATGATAGTCACAAAACTTCCTTCAGCGGGAAACTCATCAAAGTTCACGGTAGTCGCGAACAAGGGCGAATTTACCATCGCGCTTTCGCATACGCTGCGCACTGAGATATGGCATTTAAAAGATGCTGATGCCGAGCTTGCGGCGGCCAAAGAGCTTGCTGAGGCCATTGTTTCGCGTCATGACCCGAAGTTGCCATTTAAACCACTATACATTTTTGCTGAACACACCGTCGGCGTCTCACTTGAACATACCATCCAAAAAATTCGTAAATATGGAGTTGAAAAGTAGGGGACTATGAAAAAACGTGACCCGGTAAAACAGGCAAAATTGCAAAAAGCATCTACGAAACGGGCTTTGTACGAAAAAGCTCGTAAGCTAAAAATCAAGGCTGCTAAGGCCAAGTAAGTGTCTCCTGAGCCTCAAAACTAACCCTCATGACGCGCAATTCTCGCCTGGGTCTCAAGCTCCGCCTCTGACAAGCATTGCACCTTTCCGCTGTAGAGAGGAAAGACAAAATGTAGTAATTTGCGCCGAGGGTTTGATTTATCGACGATTCTATGACAAAAGTAGTTTTTATGCTATACTAAAAGGTACTCAAGTAGTTTATTTAAACTCTCCGTCATTATAGATGGGTCATTGCAAGACTTTATATTCTTTCGGTCAGACAACATTGCATCCTGAGCGATTTATTTACGCGTAGCTTTACTTGGTCAAAACACCTATTTGATCGTAGTGCTTATCTATAGAAAAGGAAAAAATCTATGAAAATCGACAAATACATTGAGGTCGTTTCAGCGAGCAAGGCCCGCCTGAACGCAATGGGCAAAAAAGCAAGAGAAGCCGTCGTAGCTACTCTCCAAGAAAAGTACACTAGAGTGGAGGTTACTATCGTGGATACCATGCAAGATCTTGTCGACCTCGTGGACAAAAAGCCAGATCTAGTAGTGCTCGGCATGAAAGCAATCTTACTACAACCCGAACTCGGCTACGATGTCAGTCCAAAATTGTGGTTGTCTGACTTTCTCACCGAACACGGCATTAACTTTACTGGATCAGAAACAGATGCGCTACGGCTTGAGTACAATAAACAAACTACAAAGCAGCATGTCATGGATGCAGGACTACAAAGCGCAGCTTATTTCATATCGACCGTACACAACCCCATTGTGAGTCATACGCTCGCATTCCCATTATTCGTAAAACTGGCCAATAGCGGCGGCAGCAAGGGCATAGACGAGAATTCACTGGTATACACGCAAGAAGCGCTTGAGGCAAAAATTACGTCGATCCATGAAACGCACGACTCCAGCGCGCTAGTCGAAGAATATTTGTCGGGCAGGGAATTCAGCGTGGGGGTTGTCGACAACGTCGCCACGGGAGAACTCAGAGCCTTACCGATCGAAATATTGCCACCAACAGACAGTAACGGTCATACTTTTCTAAGCGCGGCAATTAAAAAAGCTGATTCAGAAAAAGTATCGGTCGTCCCTGACGGTGTGGTGAAAACGGCAATCAGCGACTTCGCTATTGATGTATTCAAATCAATCGGAGCGCGCGACTACGGAAGAATCGACATTCGACTAGACGCTGATGGTACGCCGAATTTCATAGAGGCTAACCTAATGCCGGGACTCTCACAGCACGGCTACATGTCGCGTTGTTTTGCTATGAACGAACAAGTAGACTACAGCGGCATGATCCATACAATCGTTGACCTTGGTTTCGAAAGGGCAGAGCTATTCACGTAGGAAGTTCCGTGATGTTTGTATTTTCCATGATGCGTTTGAGAGAAATCGTTTTTTCTGCTACAATTTCTCTCGGCTAACTCAAGTTATATTGAGCAACGACCAAGTGATATGGTACATGGCTGTTTGAGCGTCATCGACGCGAGTAAATCAAACTATAGTTCATGCGGACCAAAACCATTCGGTTTATATACTCAACGTACATTTCATACACAACATATTGGGGAGTGGCCAAGTGGTAAGGTACATGGCTGTTTGAGCGTCATCGACGCGAGTAAATCAAACTATAGTTCATGC
>CAYIYX010000004.1:22783-22900 GCA_964367775.1 uncultured Candidatus Saccharibacteria bacterium
GGACCAAAACCATTCGGTTTATATACTCGACGTACATTTCATACACAACATATTGGGGAGTGGCCAAGTGGTAAGGCACATGGTTTTGGTCCATGCATTCGGGGGTTCGAATCCCTC
>CAYIYX010000005.1:0-22400 GCA_964367775.1 uncultured Candidatus Saccharibacteria bacterium
TTGATAAACCCGGCTTTTTTGAGGGCTGGACGTTGTGTTTCATCCATCTCAGAAATTGCCTTCGCGATAGCGCTCTTGGCGGCATCAACTTGTCCGCTCGTACCACCGCCGGTGATTACGAGGCTTACGTCGAAGTCTTTTTGCTTGCCAACGAGTGCGAGCGGGTCAGTTAACTCAGCGAGAAGAGTTTTGTTGCCATCTAGGTATTCTTCGGCAGTTTTGCCGTTGATAACGATAGCACCCTTGCCGCCTATAAGACGGGCACGAGCGGTAGCGCTCTTGCGACGTCCTAAACCGTAAAAGTAGGCGTTGCTTTTAGTAACCATGATTATTTGACCTCCAGTTTAACTGGTTGCTGTGCTGTATGAGCGTGCTCGGCTCCGGCAAAAACGCGCAGACGGGCTAAACGTTCAGGAGACAACTTGTTCTTTGGAACCATGCCCTTGACTGCTTTTTCAATGATCTTTGCAGGGTCAAGCTCACGAACCTCTTTGAGGGAACGTTCTTTGAGCCCGCCTGGGAATCCACTGTGACGGTAGTACGTTTTAGCCTCTTCTTTGTTGCCCGTAACGACGAGTTGACTCGCGTTGATAACTACGACGTAGTCGCCATCGTCGACGTGTGGCGTGTAGGTTGGCTTGTACTTGCCGATCAAGCGACTCGCTATGAGCGTCGCAAGACGACCAAGTGGAGCCTCGGTTGCGTCAATGAGTATCCACTTACGTGAGATATCGGCTTGCTTTAGTGAGAATGTCTTCATATTAGCGTTCTCCACTCTTTCTAACAGTTACAGCTGGCTTGTTTGACAAGTGCTTGTCAGCAGCTTTTACTGTCTTTGGAGCAGCGGCTTTCGCAGCTTCTGCTTTATTCTTTGGGTCGTGCTCTGCCTTGACTTCAGCCTTAGGCGCAGCATGATGCTTCTCAACTTTAGCGTCACCTGTTATGTCGTCAACGAAGCTGATTTTCGCAAGCTGTGCGTTGTCACCGAGGCGTAGCTTGGTGCGAACAATGCGTAAATGACCACTCGTGCGTCCACCGAGCTTTGGAGCGATCTCGTCGACGAGCTTTTGAGCAGCGTCGAGCGTTGAGAGGCCTGCCATAACCTGACGACGTCCGTGAAGGTCACCGCGCTTGGCTTTGGTTATAAGCTTCTCGGCGTAAGGAACGACTGCCTTTGCCTTGTCTATGGTCGTTTCAATGTGACCGTAGATGAACAGACTCGTCGCCAAACCCTTCAAGAGGGCGCGGCGCTGATCTGTTTCTCGGCCAAACTTACGACCTTTGTATCCGTGTCTGTGCATGAACTAAAACTCCATCCCCGCAAGCGCGTCTTTTACTTCGTCGAGCGCTTTGCTGCCAAAGCCCTTGAGTTCGCGAAGATCGGTCTCGCTTAGAGTTACTAGGTCATTGATGGTACGAATGTCGTTGTTGATGAGCGCATTGGTGGTGCGGGCGCTTAAGCCCATCTCTTCAATTGGCATCATCAACTTGTTGTTACCATCATCATCACCACCGATAAGACTTGGTGCGGCTTCAACTTGCGTTGAACCGGCTAGAGCGGTGTATTGGTTAACGAGTATGGCAGCGGCTTCTTCAAACGCATCTTTTGGCGTAATGGAACCATCGGTGTCGACAGTCAAGATAAGCTTGTCGAGGTTCGTGTTCTGACCAACGCGTGTGTTTTCAACTTTGTAGCGTACTCGTTGAACTGGACTGAAGAATGCATCGAGAGCGACCATGTCGCCATGTAAACGCTTTGCGCTCGACTCTTCGAGCGTGCTGTAACCTCGGCCTGACTCAACAACAAAGTGAATGGTGATTGAGCCCTTCGGGTCGTCGATTGTACAGATAACTGCTTCCGGGTTAACGACTTCGACATCAGCGGTAAGCTTGATATCTCCGGCCGTAACGACGCCGCCGCCTTTTTTCTCGAGCGTGACTTCGACTGGTGCATCGCTTGCTGAACGGAAACGAACAGCTTTGATGTTCAGCATGATGTCGACGACATCTTCGACGACACCTTTTACGGTCGTGAATTCGTGCGTAACGCCTTCAACGCGGAATGCTGTTGCGGCTGCCCCGCGGATGCTCGAAAGCAGAACGCGACGCAAACTGTTGCCGAGTGTCATACCGTAACCGGTGTGAAGTGGCTCGATAACAAAGGAAGCACTAGTAGCGCTGTGTTCGTCGACACGAGCGAGTGCTGGGTTGTGAATTGCTTGTGACATATTTCTTGCCTTCCCTTCGATTATCGTGAGTAGTACTCGACGATTAGTTGTTCTTTAATTTCCGGCTCTGCTTCGCTACGTGCTGGCAAGCCGGTGATGGTGATTGTCATCTTCTTTGGTTCGCTCTTTAACCAACCAAAAGTTGGCTGGTTCGCGTCCTTGATGATTTCGCTCAAACCCTTGAAATAACCGCTGGTAACACTTTTCTCGCGAACAGTGATAACATCGCCGGCTTTCAAGCGGATTGACGGAATGTCAACGCGTCGACCGTTCAACATAAAGTGACCGTGGCTAACGAGTTGGCGTGAAGCCCGACGTGAAAGGGCAAAACCGGCGCGGTAGACAGCGTTGTCCATGCGACGCTCAAGAAGTTGCAAAAGAACTTCACCAGACTGTCCTTCGTTGCGGGTTGCTTCTTTCATGAGAAGACTAAACTGCTTCTCCAGAAGACCGTATAAGCGACGAACCTTCTGTTTTTCACGGAGCTGAGCTGAATACTGGCTCGTTTTACCTTGACGATCTCGGCCGTGTTGACCAGGGATACCGCTCTTTCGAGCCATGATTTTGTGAGCCTTCGGATGCAAGGCATAGCCTTCTCGGCGGCTCTGTTTGACTATGGGACTACGATCTCGTGCCATATTAGCCTCTCCTTGCCTTTGGTGGACGGACACCACCGTGTGGGATACCTGTTACGTCCTTAATACTTTCAACTGCAATGTTGTAGTTCTGAAGACTTCGAACAGCCGCGTCACGGCCAAGTCCAACACCTTTAACAAAAACATCAACTTTCGTAAGACCGTATAGGGTTTTTGCTGCCTCGGCGGCCTTTTCGCTCGCAACCTGTGCGGCGTATGCGGTCCCTTTTTTGCTTCCCTTAAAACCACAAGCACCGGCGCTTGACTGAGCCAGGACGTTGCCCTTGTTGTCAGTAAACGCGATAAGCGTGTTGTTAAAGGTAGCGAGTACATGTAGCTGACCAGTCGGGACTGATCGGCGGTTCTTTTTCTTCGCAGACTTAGCTGCTGGGGTAGTTCCTTCTGCCATCTTGTCCTTCCTTACGTCTTACTTGCTGCTTTAGGTTGTGATCCACCGACAGCAATACGTTTGCCGCGGCGTGTTCGACCGTTTGTACGTGTGCGTTGACCGCGTGATGGAAGGTTTTTCTTGTGACGCTCCCCACGGTAAGACTGGATGTCTTTCAAACGCTTTACATTATTTGCAACGACTCGCTGCAAGTCACCTTCGACCGTGTACTCGGCATCTACGACATCGCGGATGGCTTTTTCTTCGGCCTCAGTGAGGTCTTTTACTCGTTTGGTCGGTTCGACCTTCGCTTTTGCCAAGATGTCAGTCGAGTGCTTTGGCCCGATACCAAAAATGTATCGAAGCGCGATTTGCACTTGCTTTTCACTTGGAATTACAACGTTAGCTATGCGGGTCATATCTAACCCTGCCTTTGCTTGTTTTTGGGTTTTTTCTTGTTGATGACGTATAGTCGGCCTTTTCGGCGGACCAAAATATCATCCGGGCTGATTTTCTTTACGCTTGCGCGGACTTTCATCAGTCTCTCCCTTAAACTTTAAAGTTAATCTTTGAGTCGGAAGCAGATTCTACCCTTTGTAAGATCATAAGGGGTTAACTCCACTTCGACTTTATCGCCCGGCACTAGTTTGATGTAGTGCTTGCGCATCTTTCCTGACACGTGAGCGATGATACTGTGCCCGTTCTCAAGTTCAACACGAAACTTGGCGCTTGGTAGATTTTCTACCACCCGCCCTGTTAGTTTGATGACTTCCTTGTTTACTGGCATAAGTTTCAACAAACAAGTATACACGAAAATCAACAGCGTGTAAACAGATGTCGCAATTTTCATGCTTCAGTGTTGATGTATGACGGTTATTTAGCCACGAATAGGCCATACACGGGGCTTAGATATGAAATGCTGCAATACGCTGCAGAGGCTACCAGAAGCTTTAGAACTGGTCGTAGGTGACCATAAGAGCACGGGAGTTGATCTGACGTAGTGTTTCGAGCGCAACCGAGACAACGATGAGTAGCCCAGTACCACCTATGGCCATGTTTGAGGCTTGTATACCGAGTATGGCAAATATGTATTCGAAGACGAATGGCAATACCGCGATAATACCTAGAGATAGCGCACCAAACAGCGTAAGCCGGTTGACCGTCTTCGTGAGGTAGGTCTCGGTTTGCGGACCAGGTCGAATACCTTCTATGAAACCACCTTGCTTTTGCAAGCTTTCGGAAATCTCATTTGAGTTGAACACGATACTTGTGTAGAAGTATGTAAAGAGCACTACTAAAATGAAGTACACTGCTGGGTATACAAACATCGTCCAGTCTGTTCCTTGAGCGAAAGTTGTTGCACTAGGTGTCTGGAACCATTTCACGAGATTGTCGCCTAAGGCTACCATGTCAGTACGGTCGTGCATTGTCCGTAGTAATTGCCCAACGAATTGCGGCAAGGCTAGGAACGCAACCGCAAAGATGACCGGTATAACACCTGCTGTAATGAGCTTGACAGGTAGGATACTCTTTACGCCGCTGTACGCAGTGTTACCGTGTATACGCTTCGCATAATTGATTGTAATAATCCTCTGCGCTTCGTTAATCTTCACCAGGAAGTACAGGATCATGAGGCTAGCCAACGAAACCGATAAAATAACCCAGAATGCCATGGCGTTTACCGGTATAGTAAACCAGTTAAATACGTGGAGTTTCGCAGCATCGTCTGCCACTGTCGTGAGTGATGTCCAAATAGTCGAGAACGTTTGCGGCAGGCTTGCAACGATACCAGCAAAAATAAGGAGCGATATACCGTTTCCTATACCCTGCTCCGTCACGAGTTCACCAAGCCACATCATGATAATCGCGCCTGTCGACATAGCCGTCACGGCCAAGACCCATTGGAATGGTGTCGTCTGATCAAGTACGGCGGTATTGCCCGCTAGAACGGTCTGGCGAATGATGAATATAAAAGCGATTGACTGCAGTACTGCAAGAGGCACGGTGAGCATACGTGTCCACTGGTTAATCTTTCGTCGGCCAGACTCGCCATCTTTATGTATCTCTTCGAGGCTCGGGATTGCTTTTGTCAGGAGCTGTGTAATGACAGAAGAGGTAATATACGGGCTCAAACCAACGAGGATGATGCTCAGGGATGCGAGCGCGCCCCCTGAGAGAAGATTCATGAAACCACCGAGGTCTGTAGAACTCAAGGCGTTGTCTATGATCGTTCGAAGTTGCGCCGGTTCTGCGAGTGGAATAGGAATCTGCGACAGAAAACGATACGCGATAATTATTCCTAGGACGGCACCGATACGACGGAGCATGTCGCGACTCTTCAGTGAAGCGAATATTGTACGCCAATTCATGATATTTCTCTTATAACCCTTCTCTTTTTACTCATAATAGAGTATCAAACGTCCGTCGGCTTGTCTAGAGTTCGCCTCTGCCATGTCATATGTTTTCGCCAAATAAGCTCCACGACACCAGCGCCTGCTATACCAACCAAGAAGCCCTTTAGGTTGTACGGCCAAACGGACTCAAACTCAAGTATACTCGACAACCATTGCCACGATATAGCCAGAATAAAGATTGTCGCCATCAGGGCTATAAGACTGACCTTCCATACTTTCAGTGGACGAGCTAGACACATGAGCACCCAGAAACCGATAGTAACAACCCCTATGACTGCTGCTGAGCTGGCGGTTTTGATCTGCATAGTATCTTGCAGAGTCATGAAGTAGGTGTAGAACGCTGTAGCCGCTATAATAAGGCCAACTGGGGCTGCAAACCGGAGCACTCGAGGTAGAAATCCTGGCACATAGCGCTGATTGTTGGGCGCTAAAGCCAAGAAAAATGAAGGAATGCCGATAGTAAGCCACGATATAAGCGACAAATGCCGCGGTAAAAATGGAAACGACAACGCAAGCACGGTGACGGTTAACGCGAAGATAAAATTATACACATTTTTTATAACAAACAGATTCGCCACGCGCTCGATGTTCGCTATGACACGTCGCCCCTCGCTCAGAACATGTGGCATATGCGAAAACTTGTTGTCTAACAGCACAATCTTAGCAATGGCGCGAGTCGCCGGAGCGCCATTACCCATAGCAATGCCCATGTCGGCATCCTTGAGCGCGAGTGCGTCATTATCCCCGTCACCAGTCATTGCAACCACGTGACCCCGGAGCTGTAAGGCTTTTACGAACAATCTTTTCTGTTCTGGCAACACCCTTCCAAACACATCATATTTTTCTATAATGTCTGCAACCTGTTCTATGTCAGTCGGCAGCTGTCGAGCATCGTAGGCTTCTTCGGTGCCAATACCGACGCGCTGGGCGATCGCGGCGACTGTTCGCGGATTGTCTCCACTAATCACTTTTAGTACAACTCCTTGCTCAGCAAAAAATTTGAGCGTTTCTGCGGCATCGCTACGGACTTTTTCCTCTAGGACAACAAGAGCTTCTGGGGCAAGATCTTTTGGCAAGCTTTTCTCAGCGCTGATCGTTGCCGAAGACTTCGCTATGACCAAAACTCTCAGCCCTTTCGCGGCGTATCCGTCGGCAATTCGTCGAACGGTCCTCGTTGCGTCAGTAAATAAAATCTCTGGTGCCCCCATAATCCAGCCGACGCCCTGTATATCTACGGCACTCCACTTTCGTTTTGAGCTAAAGGCCACCTTAGACGAAGACTTCAAGGTCGTGGACGAGAATTCGTCGTGTAACGCCTGTAGTGTTGGCGAGTCTGGGCTAGCAGCAAAAAGCGAGAGCACGTTTTTGACCGTAGACTCTTTCGTGTCACCAACTAATTCAAGCTGTTTGAACGATATGCCGCCTTCTGTGAGCGTGCCGGTCTTGTCAAGACATAGTACGTCGACTCGTGCTAATCCCTCGATAGCGGGCAGTTCTTGCACGAGCACTTTTCGCCTCGCAAGACTTAACGACGCAAGTACGAAGGCAAAACTAGTCAAGACCACGAGTCCTTCAGGGATCATGCCGACAATTGCGGCGATTGATCGCGTGATGGCGTCTTGCACGGTTATAGGAGTACCGACGGAACTGAGCGCTTGACCATACTTACCTTGAGGTGAACGACTAAGCTGACCCCAGACGAGTACAGGGGTAACCAGGAGAATAATGATGCTAATATACCCAAGTAGCTTATTTGTTCCCTCGAGTAGCTCGCTGTGTGCTTTTTTGAACTTTTTCACTTGAGCAGTGAGTTGATGCGCGTACGCTTCTTCGCCAACTTTTGTTGCCGTAAAACCACAATCTCCGGCTACAACGATTGAGCCTGACAGTACGGTGTCTCCTGGTTTTTTGTGAACTGGGTCGACCTCTCCGGTTAGCAACGATTCATCCACTTCGGCCCCGTTCGAGAAAATGATTTCGCCGTCCGTAGGAATCTGGTCGCCAATCTTCACCTTTACGAGGTCGCCTTGTACGACTTCATTGCTCTGAACAGTCTCCTCCTTGCCGTCTCGAACAACCACTACTTTTGGTGCGCTCAAGATTGACAGGTTATCGAGCATTCGCTTAGCGCGAGTTTCCTGAATAATGCCCATGCCGCTATTTATAATGACTGCGATAAAAAATAGCGCATCTATAGGATGCCCAACGAACATGATTATGACAAAAAGAACCGTTAGAAGTGCATTGAAGCGCGTAAATACGTTTGTCTTTACGATTTCCCAAAAACTTCGACTCGTTTTTTCTTTCGTAACATTAACAAGTCCTGCCGCTTTGCGCTGCTCGACTTCAAGGCTAGTTAAACCACCAATTTTGATCTCTTTTTTCTCTAGCATTACCTGTAAGTATACACTAGTGAGCAACGACGAGCGAACATTGCCCGGCTACAATACCTCAACTATTTCATAGCTGAATATGCAATGGTCGCAGGTGCCGACCACGAGACTGTCTTAACAAAAATGACCCAGCTTCGACGCCGGGTCATATATTGCTACGCAGTCAAGACCTACTTAGTGACTTTTTTCTCAGCTATGTCAGCACGCTTTTGAGCACGCTCAGTGTTGCTTGCTGGCAGATTGGGAACATCTACTTTGACAAAGCTTCCGCCAGCTTTGACGAGTAGATCGACAGCGCCTTTGCTCGCACCTTGGAGCTTAACTATTGCTTTTCCGGTGTATTCACCGCGAGTAATAAGCTTGACCGTATGGTAAGGCGTTGAAACGATCCCAGCCTCAAAGAGAGACATAGAGTCTATGGTAGCACCTTTAACATCATTCAATTGGTCGGTGTAAACGACCTGTGCTTTCACTCGTAATGAGCGGAAACCACGCATTTTTGGAATGCGTTGCACAAGCGCGCCTTGACCACCCATGAAGGTTACGCCAAACTTGTGTCCTGTACGCGAGCCTTGGCCCTTCGTACCACGACCGGCGGTCTTACCCTGACCAGCAGAGATACCGCGACCGACGCGTTTCTTGTCTTTGTTAGAAATGGTTTGGAGTTCGTTGTATTTCATTACTTGTTCTCCGCTTTCTTATCTTCCGCAGGCGTTTCATCAGCTACTTCCTTAGTGGTTGCGGCTTTTGGCTTACTGCTCTTTTTGCTTGTTACCCACTCGCTTTTTGGAACGAGCTGGCGTAATGCCTCAATTGTGGCATACGCAATGTTAACCTTGTTGGTTGAACCAAGTGACTTGGACATCAGGTTAGCGATACCGGTAACACTCACCACTGAGCGAACGACGCCGCCAGCAATAATACCAGTACCAGGAGCAGCGCGACGCAAAAGAACACGAGCGCCGTCCATCTTCACTTCAACATCGTGTGGAATGGTTGCATTGATGAGCGGAATGGTAATCATGTGCTTTTTGGCAACTTCGGTAGCTTTTTGCACAGCTACTTGGACGTCTGCACCCTTTGCGACACCGACACCAACCTTGTTCTTGCGGTCACCGACCACAACAAGAGCCTTGAAACGGAACCGACGACCACCTTTGACGACGCGTGCAACGCGGTCAATGGAGATAACGTTCTCTTCGAAAAGCTTTTCTTCCTTTGGTGCTTCAGGTCGTTGACCACGTCGGTCGCCACGGTTTCCGCCTTGGCGGTTGTCGCGTTGTGCTCGGACTGGTGAGTTCGCGTCCTGAGTTACTACTGGTTTTACTTCTTCGGCCATATTAGAACTCCAATCCTTCCTTACGTGCAGCGTCGGCGAGAGCCTTGAGGCGTCCTGCGTATCGGCGACCATTTCGGTCAAATACTACGGCGCTAACTTTGGCTTTTTTCGCTTTTACAGCAATCTCTTTACCTACTTCAACGGCTTTTTCGCTCATCGTACCCTTGGCTTTTGATCCAACGGTCGTCGCAGCGGCAAAAGTTTTGCCAGCTTCGTCGTCGATAAGCTGAGCAGAAATGTGCAAGTTAGAAATAGTAACTGTGAGGCGTGGGCGCACGGCCGTACCCTTCACGACTGAACGAACGCGAGCCTTTCGCAGGGTTCGTCCGAGTATTTTTTTGCTTAAGTCACTCATGGCTTATTTACCCGTCTTTCCTGCCTTGCGAAGGATCACTTCGTCGGCATATTTAATACCTTTGCCCTTGTATGGCTCAGGCTTCTTTAGACTGCGAATTTCAGCGGCCGTTTGACCGACTTTTTGCTTGTCGATACCACTCACAAGAATATTCATCTTTTCATTCGTAATAGAAACACCCTCAGGCGCTTTGTACTTCACCTGATGGCTAAAGCCAAGACTCATTTCGAGCTCGTTGTTGGTTGCTTGAACACGGAAACCGACGCCGTTAACTTCGAGCTTTTTTTCAAAACCCTTGGTTACGCCCGTTACCATGTTGTTGATTAGTGCGCGCATCAGACCGTGCTGACTGCGGGCTTCTTTGCTCTCGTCTTTTGGCGAGACTGTGAGAACGCCGTCTTTGACTTTCACTGTGACAGCTGGTGTTATGAACTGAACGAGCTTGCCCTTTGGGCCCTCGACAGTAATGTCACCAGAGTCAACCGTGATTGTCACACCGGACGGAATCTCGATTGGTAGTTTTCCGATTCGACTCAGACTCATATTATTTGTATATAGTATTTTAGAATGTAGTATATGGCGTAATTTGCAATATTCTATATTCTATATTCTATATTCTCCTCTTGTTACTTGTTAATACACTTTACAAATTAACTCGCCACCGAGTCGCTGCTTGATAGCTTCGACACCGGTCATGACACCTTTTGAGGTGCTTACGAGCACGACGCCACGACCGTTCTTGATCTGCGGAATGTCACCGGCACCGGCGTACACGCGACGACCAGGCCTGCTTACTCGTTCGATTTCGGTAAAGACGGCGTTTCGGCCTTCTTCGTAGATCGTGATGATGAGTTCGTCCTGAGGCTTGGCGCTCTCGACCTTAACGGACGTGAGGTACCCAGCTTTTTTGAGTTGTTCAGCGACAGTTTGCTTTATCTTGCTGTTTGGAAGGCGAACTTCGTTTTTGCCAGCCATAGTCGCGTTACGAACGCGCGTTAGCATGTCGGCTATAGGGTCTGTTGATTGTAATGCCATATATCTGTTCTCCTTTCCTTTACCAGCTTGCCTTAGTTACGCCTGGGATTTCACCCTTGGATGCGTGTTCGCGGAAAGCGATACGATCCATGCCGAAGCGGCGCATGTAGGCACGAGGTCGACCACTCTCTGTGCTGCGGTTTTTCCACCGCGTTGGACTGCTGTTTCTTGGAAGCGCCTGAAGGCCTTCGAAGTCACCAGCGGCCTTTAGCTCGGCTCGTTTTGCGGCGTATTGTCCAATCATCCGCTGGCGGCGAGCGTCTTTGACGACCATTGATTTCTTAGCCATTACTTCTTGCCTCCTTCTTTCTCAAACGGCATCCCAAACTTCTCAAGAAGTGGTCGGGTATGCTTTCGACTTTCGGTCCTCATAACAAACGTCACCTGAAGACCGTGCAGTGTTTGCGTGTCTTCGAAATTGAGCTCTGGGAAGATTGATTGTTCAACTATACCGAGATTGTAGTTGCCGCTTCGGTCGAAACCTTTAGCACCAACACCGTGAAAGTCACGGACGCGTGGCAAAGCAACGTTAATCAAACGGTCGAGAAATTCGTACATTTGAGCACCACGGAGCGTCACGCTCACGCCGATGCGGTTAAGACCTTTTCGAATCTTGAAGGTTGCAATGGATTTCTTCGCCATGCGGTCAACTGGCTGTTGGCCAGTAATCTTGCGAAGGGTACCTACGACAACTTCGTGGAAGTGCTTGTCGTCTTTGTGCTTGCCGATTCCGACACTCACGACGATCTTCTGCAACTTTGGCACTTGGTTGACGTTGTCTAGTTCAAGTTCTTTCTCGAGTTCAGCGACAAATTTGTCACGGTATAGAGCTTTGAGACGCGGTTCGTAGACTTTTTCAGCTTTTGCCATCTTAGAGCTCCTTTCCGTTCGAACGATTGACGCGAACTTTGTTACCATCTTTAATCTTGTAGCCAATTTTGGCGGTTGTACCCTTGGCTTCGTCGACGACTAGCGCGACGCTACTAACTGGCAAACCTTTGTGAATCTCTTTCGTGCCACCTTTTGGGTTAACCTGTGTTGGTTTAACATGACGCTTTATGAGGCCAGTGTTTTCTAGGAAAACAACACTCTTCTTTACGTCTGTTCGTTCAACCTTCGCAGTTTTGCCCTTATGACCACCGGCGATAACCTTTACGAGATCGCCTTTTTTGATACGCATAGTATTCATACTAGAGTACCTCCGGAGCAAGGCTTACGATTTTAGCATACCCAAGGTCGCGAAGTTCGCGAGGCACTGGGCCGAAAACACGGGTTGCACGTGGGTTCTTGTCGTCGCCAACTATAACCGCAGCGTTTTCATCAAAGCAGATGGTTGAACCGTCTTTGCGCTTGATTTTGTCTATCGTTCTCACGACGACAGCTTTCACGACCGACTTCTTCTTGACCTGACCGGTAGTAGAAGCGTCTTTAACGGTCGCAACAATGATATCGCCGACCCGAGCGTAACGACGGCGTGTGCCGCCAAGTACGCGTATACAGAGAATGCTTTTCGCACCGCTGTTGTCAGCTACTTTGAGGCGTGATTCTTGTTGAATCATTTGTCATCCTCCTTTTTCTCAACGACAGGAGCTGTCTTTTTCTCGATCGTCTCCTCTTCGTCCTTGAGTTCGACTTGTCCATGTCCGGCATCTACTATGCGCTCGAGCTTCCAGCTCTTACGCTTCGAAATTGGTCGACATTCTACTAACTCTACAACTGAACCCTTTGCGGCTTCGTTGTTTTCATCGTGGGCGGTGTATTTGCGACTAACCGTGTACTGCTTGCCGTAAATCGGGTGCGTCTTACGGGAAGTCGCGGTAACGACAATCGTCTTATCCTGGACGGAAGACGTCACAACGCCGGTAACTTTCTTTGCCATAGCTTAGTCCTCCTTTCCTTTAGCTTCGCGCGCTTTTTCGCCTAAGAGCGTCGTAGCGCGGGCAATTGTCTTTTTAAACATAGCGAGTACTTGTGGGTTCACAAGTTCGCCGGCAACGTGACTGCGGCTTGCTTCAGCAAGATCAGCTTTAACACTTGTGATGGTGTCGGCTAGTTCTTTGACTGATTGTGCACGCAAATCTTGAACGGTCACAGTCGACTTTATAGTCTTAGTTGAGACCTTCGTTTCAGCGGTTTTCTTGGCCATAAACTTATGCCTCCTCTTTCACTACAAAGCGAGTTTTGACAGGAAGTTTATTGCCGGCCAGGCGCATAGCCTCGCGAGCGACGCTTTCGTCAACGCCCTTCATTTCAAACATAACGGTACCGGTTTTCACCTTAGCAACGAAGAACTCTGGGTTACCTTTACCGCTACCCATTTTCACGTCGAGCGGTTTCTTGGTAACAGGAGTATGTGGGAAGATTCGAATCCAAATCTTACCACCACGCTTGATGTAGCGGGTCATAGCCTGCCTGGCGGACTCGATTTGACGGCTAGTAATGCGCTCATTCGTTAGGCTCTGAAGGCCGTAGTCGCCAAATGCGATGTAGTTAGAGCGTGTGGCAACACCACCGTTTTTACCTTTGCGAACTTTACGGAACTTGGTTTTCTTTGGTAATAACATTAGGCAATCTCCCTTCGGTCGATTGCAAGTATCAGGTAGCAAGTATCAGGTAGCAAGTCTAGTGTCGCTAGCGACGATATTGACTTGTTACTTGTAACTTGACACATCCTTGTTACTTGTAAAATGTTACTTGTGACATTGTGCTTCATTGTCGCTCTCCCTTGTAGATCCAAACCTTAACGCCGATAGTACCGGCACCTGGTTGCTGGGCACGTGCGCCATGGTAGTCGATATCTGCACGAATCGTATGCAATGGAACACTTCCTTGGATCAGTTTTTCACGACGGCTCATCTCGGCGCCGTTTAGACGACCGGCAACTTCGATACGAATACCTTTTGCGCCAGCGTTCATGGTGTTTTGAGCAGCCATTTTCGTTGCGCGGCGAAAGTTAATACGTCGTTCAAGCTGACGGGCGATATTTTCGGCCACAAGCTTTGCAGCGAGTTCTGGGCGTTTTACTTCTTCGATGTTGACGCGAACTGATTGTCCGACGATTTTTTCGATGTCAGCCTTAACTTCTTGAACGCCTGCGCCACCGCGGCCGATCACAACACCGGCTTTGCTGGTATGAATCGTTACGGTTACGAGACTGGCTGAACGCTCGATCTCGATAAGGTTTATAACTGCTCGCGTCTCAAAGCGCTTTTCAACAGCTTTACGGATAGCGATGTCCTGTTGAAGCCATTGGACAAACTCTTTGCCGGTCGCAAACCAGCGTGAACGCCAGTTTTTGTTGACCTGGAGACGCATGCTGATTGGGTTTACTTTCTGGCCCATCTTCTACTTCTCCTCTTCTTTAGCTGGCTTGGCAGCTTTCTTAACTTTCTCGGCTCCAGAGACAACAACGAGTACGTTACTGGTCTTTCTCTGGAATGGCAAAGCACGACCATGTGCGGCTGGGCGGAAGCGCTTCAAGCGCACGCCTGCAGTTACGGACAATGTCGTTATAACCAAATCTTCTCCGACTGCGCGGTGGTTGTTAAGCGCGTTTGCTTTGGCGCTCTCAAGGAGCTTAGCTAGCGGCTTAGCAGAGCGCTTTGGCGTATGGCTCAAGATAACGAGCGCATCTGCGACCGTACGGCCGCGGACAAGACTCGCTACGAGGCTCATCTTGCGTGGAGCAAGGCTAACACCTTTTGCGTATGCTTTTACTGAAATTTCGGCCATACTACTTCGCCTTTCCACCATGTTTACGGAACTTGCGGGTCGGACTAAACTCACCGAGCTTATGACCAACCATGTTCTCACTTATATACACTGGAACGTGAACGCGACCGTTGTGCACTGCTATAGTGCGGCCAACCATCTCTGGTGTGATGGTGGAGGCGCGAGCCCACGTTTTGATAACAGCCCTGTCGTCGGCTCCAAGCGCTGCTACTTTCTTAGCAAGCTTGGCATCGATGAATGGGCCTTTTTTGAGACTTCGACTCATATTAACCTCTCTTCCTCTTCGCCGCGTGTCGGCTTCTTACTATCATTTTGTCAGTAGACTTACGAGAACGGGTGCGGTAACCAAGCGTGAGCTGACCCCACGGAGTGCGAGGCGCTTTACCAGTACCGTGACGGCCACCGTCACCACCACCGTGAGGGTGATCGACTGCGTTCATCACAACACCACGAACGCTTGGGCGAATACCCTTGCGGCGATTTCGGCCAGCAGAACCTATCTTGACGTTCTGATGCTGTTCGTTGCCGACAACACCGACGCTTGCCATGCACTCAAGTCGGAACTTGCGAATCTCGCCAGATGGCATCTTGATCATCGCGTAGTCGCCTTCTTTTGCCATAAGCTGGGCTTTTGTACCAGCTGAGCGAACGGCTTGTGCGCCTTTGCCAGCTTGAAGCTCTATGGCATAGATCTGCGTACCGGTTGGGATCTTGGCAAGAGGTAATCGGTTATTTGCTTCGACCGGTGCATCTTCGCCAGATTTAATCGTCGAACCAGACGTCATACCTTTAGAGGCAAGAACGTAGTGGTATAGACCGTGCTGGTCTTTAATACGTGCAATACGAGCTGAGCGATTTGGATCATATTCGATGTGCTCAACCGTCGCTTCTGTTCCAGCGGCTAGGCCGTGGTTCATGAGGCGATAGAATTTCTTCACACCACCACCTTGGTGACGCGTTGTTATACGTCCCTGGTTGTTGCGTCCAGCTCGTGACTTTCTAATTTTTAGAAGACTCTTGAGCGGTTTTCTAGTGGTAATGTCAGAAAAGTCTTGGCTCGTCATGTTACGACGGCCGTTGGTCGTTGGTTTGTAAACTTTAAGTGCCATTACTTCTTCTCCTCTTTCTTCTCGTTTTCACCAAAGAAGTCGAGTTTCTGGCCTTCTGCCAAGCGAACGTACGCCTTCTTTGTGTCCTTGCGAGAAACAATTGCTGGCTGCGCGCGCTTACCGCGGCTTGAACGAATCGTTTTGCCCTTTCGGATAGTAACGCGAACGTCTTCAACTTTCACATTGTAAACAGTCTCGATCTCTTTAATGATCGCGGCTTTTTCAAGATCAAGCGGTACATTGAAGACGTACGTGCCAGTTTGGGCGCTTTGGTAGGATTTCTCACTCATTCGGGGGGTTATAGCGTTCATTTCTGACCTCCCTTGGCGGTACTGAGCCATTCGTTAACTATCTCGAGAGCCTTCTTGTCCATAAGAATCTTGTCAGCATTTAAGATGTCAAAGACGGTTAGATACATAGCCTGAACAACCTTAACTTGGTTGACGTTATTCGTTGCGTGGCGGACTAGGTCGTCCTTGGCGCTAACTACAAGGAGTACGCGTGCTTCTGGATTAACCGCATTGTCTTTCAAGAGCTTGATCGTTTCTTTGGTTTTACCCAAAGGACAAGCAAATGTGTCGATGATGGTTAACTTGCCAGCCTGATTCGCAAGACTAAGCGCCTGTCGAAGAGCGGTGCGTTTCGCACCAATTGGGACCTTCATGGTGTAGTTCTGGTCGCCGGTTGGACCGAAGGCAATACCACCACCGCGCCAAATTGGGTTGCGTGAGCTACCGAAACGTGCGCGTCCTGTGCCTTTTTGCTTCCATGGTTTTTTACCACCACCGCTGACTTCGCCACGCTTTTTCGTCTTAGCAGCAGCGCTGCGGGCGTTTGCAAGGTACGCCGTGTAGGCAACCTTCAAAAGTTCGTGATTCGTGACTACGACATCGAAAATGTCTTTTGGAAGAGTTGTTTTCGTATTTTCAGCCATATTACTTCTCCTCTCCCGCGATGCGAACCAAGCCCTTACGTGGACCAGGTACAGCACCCTTTAGACCGATGACTCCGTCAGTAGCGTCAACATACGCAACAGTCAAATTCTTTACCGTGACTTGCTCGTGACCCATGCGACCGGCCATTGTCTTGCCTTTAAAAACTCTCTGTGGATACATCGAGCCGATAGAACCGACTTTACGAGTATCTCCTTTACCACCGTGCGTTTTGCGCTGGCGGTTGTAATTGTGGCGTTTAATGGTTCCGGCGAAGCCTTTACCTTTACTGACGCCCGTTACGTCCACGCTATCTCCGACTGAAAAAACAGCGACGTCAAATGCATCGCCAACTTTCAGTTCACCAAGATCGTCCATGCGGACCTCTTTTATTGCTTTTGGTGTGACGCCGGCTTTTTTAACGTGTCCGGCCACGGCATTGCTCAGGTTCTTCCCATTTCCATACCCTAGCTGCACCGCTGTGTAGCCGTCGGTTTCGACGGTTTTCACCTGAGTCACGGTGACTGGGCCGGCTTTGATAAGCGTTACTGGAACAGCAACACCATCCTCGCCGAGGATTTGGGTCATACCAACTTTGGTACCGAGTAGAGTTTTCATCTACGTCCCTTTCCTTGTTACAGAGAGCTCGCGAGCGTAAATTTTCGCCCGATTCTTCTGCACTTAAAATTCTTGGCAGCTGCCGGTTTCTACCCCTGTATTTCTACATGCGGGGGACCTTTCAACTCACCAAGAAACCTAATATTTCTTAAAAGTAACCTGTTAACTTTAGCAAAAATATGGGGTAATGTCAACATTTTACCCCGAAAGGTCCTATAGTTCGCAGACTGACAATACTACAGACTTGAAACAGCGTCCGCTATCTGCTGCTGCGCGTTAGAAACCGCTGAATTGAACACATTTGTCTGAGACTGAAACGCACCGTATGTGGCGTCTAGTTTCGTGCGTGTATCGCTGAATTTGGCACTGTCGTAGCTGTTTGATGCGTCAACGAGAGCAATCCATTGGTCACGAATAGCTACAGACTGAGTCAAAAGTCCAGCATGAGCTTGATTGAACGAAGTTGGCACCGAAAGTTGCTTCATATTATCGACGAGTGCCTGCCAAAGCTCTTGCTGTGAACTTAGCACCGCAAATTGCTCATCGACAGGTTTTGTAACCCCGCCGAGCAACGTCTGAAGTTCGGTCAAGTACGCAAGCTGGGCCGCTGCCTCATTGACACCCGCCTCTAGTCCCGCCACTCTGGCTCGATACGCGCCACAAGCGTCATAGGCGGCCAGCGCTCTGGGGTACAGCTTGGCAAGATTGTCCCAGAAACCACCGGAACAAAGTTTGTCCCGTACTGTCAAAAGCCGGGCGTCAAAGGGCTTCAAGGCTTCACTCGACAGATTGCTTTTTTGTATTTTCTTCACGTCTGAAAATATCGACTGCACGTCATTTTTAGCATTCGTCACCTGTACTTCATACACGTAACGCACGTATTCGCCGACAAAAACTGGAGTAAGTACACCTAAGACAAGAATAACCGCCAAAATGCGGAAATGTATAGCTTTTAGCCTAAAGGTTCTTCGTTTACGGTGCGCTGGCGTCAGAGATTCAGTTTTGTGAGCTGGCTCTGGCAAGGTATCTGCAGCGATCTTCACTTCAGAAAATGAATGTCCGTGGCGGTTCGTAAAGTCACTCACTGTCTAGCTCCTAACCAACTCGGTATCGCAATATTTGGCTCCGTAACACTCTGAATACTCTGTACAAGCTTTTCGGCCGCAGGCTGGTAACAAAAGGCGTCGGTCGTTTGGCAGCCAGGAGCTTCGACAGCAGTAGCTACTGTGAGCGTCGCCATGCTCGCTACAAAAACTGCAATTACCATGACTAGCATATGCCGTTTCATACTGCTTATTGTACAATAATGAGGTGCGCATGACGAGAGACAAACGCAAAACTAATTGGCCTGCACTTCTGGTACTGCTAGCTTTGACCGGTGCTGTCATTATGGTAGCGATTCGGTATGAGCCGAACGTTACCGCTCAGAACCCACCAAGCGTCGTTGAAGCCGTAGTCATAGGACAAACGCGCGTCACAATCCCTACCTGGCAGTTATTTACAGTCGGAAATATATGGCAACTGGTGAGCGCTAACCGCAAACTAGACACGAATTACATACCTACTCTGGTTGATGTACCTGTCGCGCACGCAAATGGCGACTATAAAGTCTCGCTCAGTATAACCTCCTACCTCAAACAACTCGTTGACGACGCGAGTAAAGACGGTGTGCAACTTATGCTTTCTAGCGCATATCGTTCTGCTACCGACCAACAAGCCATCTACGACGAATACCTCAACATGCGTGGCCAGCAGTACGTACATGACTACGTAGCCATACCCGGCGCGAGCGAACATCAAACTGGTCTTGCGGTCGACATATCTACGGTTAGTCCTTCCTGTCTTGCAAGTGGCGACTCTTGCAGCCTAGATGCCCCATCTATTGCCTGGTTACGTACCAACGCCGCTGATTATGGTTTTATAGAACGCTACCCCGAAGGAAAACAGTCCATAACAGGTATAGCCGGTGAGCACTGGCATTACCGATATGTCGGCATACCACTCGCAAAAGCTCTGAGCAGTTCTGGCGTAACTCTTGACGAGTTCGTGAAACAAGTCGCTCCAGGCTACGCCAACTAGATAATCTACACAATGATGCCAGCAGGCAGAAAGTACGTGAGAATTGTCATAATAATGAGGATTGCGTACTCAATTTTTCGATCCATGGTGAAATGATCATGACTCGCGAGTACTATACCAAACAGCATACCTAACGGTGCGCCGTTAAGCTGAAAAGTGCCAAGATGCAACGGCGTAGCAAAACGAATCCAGGTGGCACCGAGCAGTACGTACAAAATGAGCTTCAAAAAATATGCGCTGTCCGCCTCAACCGGCTGGACTTTTCTCTTTTTTGTTTGTTTTTTAACCATGTGCACAGTATATCAGAACGTGCACCAATACCGTAAAAACATATACAGCCCTAGTGGACTGTATATGAGACATGCGCAATTTGTAAATTACATGCGAATTTCAGCGTCACACCCAGCTGGAAGGCTGAGGTTCTGCAAACTGTCGATGGTCTTTGGTGTCGCGCCAATGATGTCTATAAGTCGCTTGTGAATGCGCATTTCGAAGGCTTCACCGCCCTTTTTGTAGACGTGCGGGCTCTTTACGACCGTAAAGACACTGCGGCGTGTTGGGAGCGGTACTGGACCGGCAATTTGCGCGCCAGTTCGAAGCGCTGTGTCGATAATTTGTTTTGCTGACTGGTCAATAACCTTGTGGTCATAGGCCTTCAAACGGATACGAATCCGTGGGACTGCTGGCTGATCTGCCATAGGAAAATCCTTTCACTTGTGTTCTGTAACCTGTGTAAGCAACGTATCTTGTCACGGCTTGCCCAGTTCTCAGAACGATTTATATACCTAAGCATTATATCACGAAACACTACCTCTGTAAAGTGATATCTGGTATAGTAGCGTACATGTCAAAAAACATTACGGGAATTATGGGCGCGACTGAAGAAGAAATCGCTCGACTGCTTGAAATTATCGAGGCTCCTATGAAACACATTGTTGCAAAGGGCGTATTTGTGCAAGGAACTATACATGAAAGACCCGTCGTAGTTACAATCTCTGGAATTGGTAAGGTCAATGCCGCCATGTGCGCGCAGCAGCTTATATCTACGTTCCACTGTACGCATATCCTGAATATCGGCTCTGCTGGAGCGCTTGATGATTCTCTAGCTGCTGGCGACGTCGTCCTTGCAACTGACACATTAGAACACGATTTTGACGCCACAGGGTTTGGCTACGAACCAGGACGAATACCTCAAATGGACACCTCTGTGTTTAAGTCAGATACCAACCTACTAGAACAAGCCCAGCACATAACAGGTTTCCACCCTGTTTTAGGACGCATAGTCTCGGGCGATGTGTTTGTTGCATCTCGAACAAACCGAGCTACATTAGTAGAACTGTACGATGCGATCGCAACAGATATGGAAAGCGCCGCCGTCGGTCACGTATGCCACAGCAATAGCGTACCGTTTCTAGCCATACGCGCTATATCTGACAATGCAAGTGAAGACGCAAACGTGCATTTCACAAAAAACATCGCGACTATAGCGGTTTCCCCTTGCGACATCGCTGCCGAGCTTATAAAACTGCTCTAGTTTTCGATCTTGATAGTTGAGATCGCGTGCTTTACGACGTCGGCTGAAGCATGCAGCTTACCGACCTCTTCCTCTGTTAACTCGTAACCACCAAGAATTTTTACGCCTTCGTTATTTACCATACTTGGAATACCGAGAACGACATCATGGAGACCATACTCGCCCTCAAACAGGGAGCAGACTGGGAAAATACTATAGGTTGAACGACGAAGTGCTATGACAATTTTACTGACCACCTGGCCAATGGCATAATAGGTCGATTTCTTCGACTCAATAACTTTATAGGCTCGCTCGCGAATTTTTTGATCGATTTCGTTATAGTCACGGCTTTCATAACCAGGAAACTTTCTCAACCAAATATCACCAACATTCGCCCGTTCTATAGTGGAAAATGACGAATCGCCGTGTTCGCCGATTATATACGCATCTACTTCGCGACTATGAACATTCAGCTCGTCAGCAATAGTCGAACGTAAACGTGACGTGTCGAGCGTCGTTCCGGTGCCAAATACCCGACCTTTTGGTATACCGAATTCTGTCGCCACAATGTAGGTCATGACGTCAACCGGATTGGTAACGAGTACTACTATAGGTTGCCGACCATCCTTAGCAACCTCACTCATGATACTCCGAATGATCCCGGCGTTCACCCCGACGAGCTCAAGACGAGACTGGCCTGGATGCTGCGCCGCCCCGGCTGTTATAACGACTATATCGTCGCTTGAAATTTCGTCATATGAACCCGTTCTCACTAAAATACCACTGTCAAAGCCCATGGCGTCATTTATATCTGCCGCTTGACCCCAAACTAATTCTTGATTGACATCAATGAGGACAATCTCTTCAACTGCCTTGTTGAGCGCCATAGCATAGGCCGCCGTCGCCCCGACCATTCCACCGCCACCGACTACGAAAACTTTTTGCTTAGCCACTATTAAGCCCTTTCATTTCAAATATATTCATAACCACTATAGCAAGATACTCGCCAAAAGAAAAACTCCGGCGAACCGGAGTCTTTCAACGTTGAGGTAAAGATTATTTGTTAATCTTTGTCACAACACCAGCACCCACTGTACGACCACCTTCGCGAATGGCAAAGTTAAGACCTTGCTCCATAGCGATTGGGGCGAGTAGTGTAACCTTGAAGGTTACGGTGTCACCTGGCATAACCATTTCTTTGTCAGCTGGAAGTTCTACTTCACCAGTTACATCCGTTGTGCGGAAGTAAAACTGAGGTTTGTAGCCCTTGAAGAATGGCGTATGACGACCACCTTCTTCTTTGCTGAGGATGTATACTTCGGCATCAAACTCGGTATGTGGAGTGATTGTGCCTGGTTTTGCAATAACTTGACCGCGTTCGATTTGCTCGCGCTCAATACCGCGAAGCAAGAGTCCGGCGTTGTCACCAGCTTGACCTTGGTCGAGGTTCTTTTTGAAAGCCTCGATGCCGGTTACTACTGATTTCTGGTTTGGACGGATACCAACAATTTCAACTTCGTCGTTGATTTTGATGATGCCGCTCTCGATACGACCGGTTGCAACCGTGCCGCGTCCCTTGATGCTAAAGACGTCTTCGATAGGCATCAGGAATGGCTTGTCGAGGTCGCGC
>CAYIYX010000006.1:0-22267 GCA_964367775.1 uncultured Candidatus Saccharibacteria bacterium
AATAGCGAGACGAATCTTGCGTATGGATCTCGTCGATCAGGACGATTGAGCCGTCAGTGTCGAGGCCAAATTCGTACTTGGTGTCGACTAGCAGTAAGCCCTTTTCGGCAGCGGCTTTTTGGCCGAAGGCAAACAGTTCAAGAGCGATACGACTGAGTTCCTCCCAGGTTTTAGCGTCCAGTAAACCTTCGTTAACCGCTTCGTCGGGCGTTAGGTTTCGGTCATGAACTTCGAATTTGGTGGTTGGCGTCAAAACCGGCGCAGGTAGCGGGTCATTTTTCTTGAGGCCATCTGGCAAAGTGAATGTACCGTAGTCGCGTTGACCTTCCGAATAGGTGTGCCAAAGAGACGTGTTCGTGACACCGGTGATGTAGCCACGGACGACCATTTCTATAGGTATCACCGTGTATTTTTTACAGTACATGACGTTCGGGTCAGGGAAGGCTTCGGTGTGGTTTTGGACAATGTGTTTTGTTTGTTCGAACCACCAACGGCTAGTCGCGGTGAGTAGTTCGCCTTTGTGGGGTATGAGCGCCAATATTCGGTCGAATGCAGAATAACGGTCACTTGCAATCATGAGTAAGTGGTCGCCAAGGTCGTAAACGTCGCGTACTTTGCCGTGGTAAACGTTTTTTTGGCCTACAAAATGAAAGTCTGTTGTATCTATCATTACCTCTCCTTATTTGTCACTTCCAGTGTAACAAAAATGTATGTTTTACGGTATGATATAAGGAATGAAGCGTTTGAAAACGATTGGAATTGTTGGCGGCGGTCAGCTTGGTCGTATGCTAACGCTTGCCGCAAAACCACTAGGCTTTGACGTTGTCGTAGTTGATCCTGGAGAAAATTGCCCGGCAACACAAGTCGGTGCAGAACAGATCGTGGCTGATCTCTATGATGAAAAAGCTTTGCGTGAGCTAGCTGAAAAGACAGATTTTATAACCGTTGAGATTGAACATCTTGATACCAATGTGCTTGAAATTTTGGAAAAGTCTGGCGTCAAAGTCAATCCGAGTCCTGCAACTGTTCGGCTGATTCAAGACAAGTACGCCCAAAAAGTTTTTCTGCATGAACACGACGTGCCGGTTGCGCCGTTTCAAGAGGTCGCGGACGAAGCTTCGGCCTTGCAAGCGCTTGAAGGTTTTGGCGGTAAAATGTTGGTTAAAACTCGTCATGGCGCCTACGATGGTCGTGGAAACATGGTGGTTGAGAGCACTGAGGACATTAAAGAGGCGTTTGAAACTTTTGCCGGCAAGGCGCTGTATGCCGAGAAATTCGTGCCGTTTGAGCGTGAGCTGGCAGTTTTGGTTGCCAGGAGTGTGAGCGGTGACATAGCGGTTTACCCAGTTGTTCAGACTATTCACGAACGAAATATTTGTGTCGAGGTCTTGTCACCAGCGCCAGTTCCTGACGAAGTGCAAAAAAAGGCCGAAAAACTTGCCCACAGTGTCGCCGAACATCTGAAGGGTGCCGGCGTTTTTGGTATAGAAATGTTTTTGACTGCAGAGAGTGAAGTGTTAGTCAACGAGATTGCTCCGCGTGTTCATAACAGCGGGCACCACACTATAGAAGGTAATCGTACCTCGCAGTTCGAACAGCATGTTCGGGCGGTGACTGGCTTGCCACTTGGCGACACGAGCCTAACAGCACCAGCTACCGTCATGGTAAATATTTTGGGTGAAAGAAACGGCGAAACGGAAGTGACGGGACTGGAAAACACCCTAGCGATTCCTGATGTCCACGTTCATTTTTACGGCAAATCACCGACGAAAATTGACCGCAAAATGGGGCATATTACCGCAACAGCCGACACTCTCGACGAAGCGAGAGACCGAGCAAGAAAAGCTAGAGAAAGTTTAACCATATAGGAGTAAATGATATGAGCGACAGTCCAATAGTTGGCGTGATTATGGGTTCAGACAGCGACCTTGACGTTATGAAAGTGGCGGCCGACACATTGAAAGAGTTTGGCGTGCCGTGCGAGTTACGGGTGATTTCAGCCCATCGTACGCCTGATGTAATGACAGAGTACGCGGCGCGTGCAGTAGAACGAGGTTTGAAAGTTATCATAGCTGGGGCTGGCGGTTCAGCACATTTACCTGGAATGACGGCGTCACATACACCATTGCCGGTCATTGCCGTGCCGGTCAAGCGCGACAATCACGATCACGAGGCGCTTTGGTCGAATATTAAGATGCCCCCTGGTATTCCCCTTGCAACTATGCCCGAAAACGGTGCCAAGAACGCCGCTCTCATGGCAGTGGAAATCTTAGCTCTGAGCGACCCAGATCTCCGCTCTCGTTATGAAGCTTTTCGTCAGAAACAGCACGATGAAGTTATTCATACGGACGCCAGGGTTCGTGATGCAGTAGCTACAGGCCTATGAAAATCTACGCCCTTCGTCATGGCAAGACGCCCATGAATATTCAGGGCGTCGTCAACGGCGAGATTGATGAGCCGCTAGCTCCAGAGGGCGCCGAGCAGGCGCAGGTAATCGCGAAGCAGTTACCGAAGACGATTACGCGTATGTATATATCGCCTCTGCAACGAGCTGTGCAGACAGCTGAAATTATTTCAAAACATACCGCCATTCCTTATGTCATAGAACCGGCTCTTAGCGAAATTCGGATGGGTACGCTTGCCGGCCACTCCTGGGAAGACATGCCAGATGGTGAGAATATCGAACAGCTGCATAAGACAGTTCACTACGACTATCATCCCTATGGAGGCGAGTCTGTCGATGATGTCGTAAAGCGACTTGAGGCGTTCACGACATCGATCAGTGGACACTACGAAGATCACGAGGTGCTGATTATTACGCACGGTGGCGTACTACGGACACTGCGCTGGCTGGAAACGGGCGAAGCCTCCCCGGATGTAGCGAAAAATCTTGAGTTACTCGAGTTGGACATTACATAGTCGCCGTGAGCGCACACGGTTTGAGATAAGAAGCTTTTCGTATGTTTAGGGTTTCAACACGTATACTATGAGGACATATTCTTGCTACAATAGAGATGAAAAGGCGACTCAAGAACCGTGAAATAAGGAGGACTCGTGACGCAGAAGACAACGTACGCAGCAACAGGTGTGGATTATAGTGCGCTTGATCCTGTGAAGGTTATGGCACAGGAAGCGGCGGCGTCCACGGCGCCAAATCTTGGTGCTTTTGGGGCGCGCGAACTCACTGCTAGTCGCGGAGAGTCGGCCTATGTTTGGGAAGAGGGCGATGCGTATAGGGCACTTGTCGTGGAGGGTCTTGGAACAAAGAATTTGATCGCCGACAAGATGCGAGTGGTGACGGGCAAGACTTACTATGATTCTTTAGCACAGGACACGGTCGCGATGATCGTGAATGATCTCGTCGTTGTTGGCGCAATGCCGCAAGTCGTGAATGCGTATTTTGCGCTCGGTGATGGCGTATGGATGAATGACCGCGAAAGGGCGGCCGACCTCGTGAATGGCTGGAAAGCAGCCTGCGACACCATCGGCGCGGCTTGGGGCGGCGGTGAAACGCCAGCGCTAAAAGGCATAATCAACCCAGAAACTATCGATCTTGGTGGCTCAGCAGTTGGCATAATCAACCCTAAAGAGCGGCTGGTTTTAGGTGACAAACTAGCGGCTGGTGATGTGATAATCCTGATTGAAAGTAGTGGAATCCATGCAAATGGCATTTCATTTGTGCGACATTTGTATGAAAAAAATCCGAAGTTATATGAAACTGAACTGCCGGATGGACGGTTGTTTGGAGAGGCGATTTTAACACCAACGCACCTGTATATACCTCTAGTCAGAGACATTTTAGAGGCGGGGGTCGTGCCGCATTACATGGTGAATGTGACTGGTCATGGTTGGCGCAAACTGATGCGTGCAACAGCCAGTTTTAGTTATATCATAGATGATATACTCGAGCCGCAAAATGAATTTTTACACATGCAAACAGAGGCCGATGTTGACGACACGGAAATGTACGGCAACTTTAACATGGGCGTCGGATTTGCTATATACGTCAGTCCAAAGGATGCCGAAACGGTGCTGGAGCAGGCCAAGAAAAATGGTCTGAAAGCCATAGTTGGCGGGCAAGTTGTAGCGGGAGAAAAACAAGTGGTTATAAAACCGAAAAATATTACATTTACAGAAGAAACATTGGGGGTCCGTTAGCATGCAGGTCTTTAAAGGTATCGCAGCGTTGTCTGATTTTCGCGCAAAAAATCTTTTGAAAAAACTTCAGAATGTTGACTCAAACATTACGGGCGTGACGGCTGAGTTTGTGCACTTCGTAGCGTTCGAAAGTGAGGCTTCTGCCGATGAAGAGGCGAAACTGGAACAGCTCCTTACGTATGACGCTCCGTATGTTGGCGAAAAAGCCGGTGAACTGCATCTTGTTATGCCGCGCCCTGGGACTATATCACCGTGGTCAAGCAAGGCAACAGATATTGCGCGCAATACCGGTTTACAAGATATCAAGCGCATCGAACGAGGTACGGCGTACTACATTGCTTCTAAAAAACCAGTCGTTAGAGCTCTCGTTGACCCACTTTTACACGACCGAATGACACACGTTGTAGTTGGTTCACTTGATGGTGCCGAAGCGTTGTTTGACGAGTTCCAACCAAAACCACTCGGTGTTATAGATGTGTTGGGCGGCGGTAAGGCAGAGCTCGAAAAAGCGAACGTCGAAAAAGGTCTAGCAGTTAGTGCAGATGAGATAGATTACTTGGTCGAGGCGTACAAAGAGTTGGGACGAAATCCGACCGACGCAGAAATTATGATGTTTGGGGCGGTGAACAGCGAACATTGCCGACACAAGATTTTCAATGCTGACTGGGTGGTAGACGGCGAAAAACAGCCAAAAAGTTTGTTCAAAATGATCAAAAACACGTTTGAAAAAGGGGGCGAAAACGTGCTCTCTGCCTACTCAGATAACGCGGCCGTCATAACTGGACACGAAGCAGGGCGATTTTTCTCTGACACAAACAGCCACGAATACCAGTACCATACAGAACCGATTCACGCGGTCATAAAGGTTGAAACACACAATCACCCGACGGCCATTTCGCCATTCCCTGGTGCTGCGACCGGCACGGGTGGTGAGATTCGTGACGAAGGCGCGACTGGACGTGGCGCGAAACCAAAGATGGGTTTGGCAGGATTTACTGTTTCGAACTTAAACTTGCCAGATGCCCCGCAGCCGTGGGAAAAGCCGTACGGTAAGCCAGAACGCATCACTTCAGCGCTTGGTATCATACTTGACGCGCCTCTCGGGGGATCAGCGTTTGCAAACGAGTTTGGCCGTCCAAACCTAGCCGGATATTTTAGAACCTATGAGCAAGAAGTGAACGGTGAAGTAAAAGGGTACCATAAACCTATTATGATTGCGGGTGGTCTGGGGAATATTCGTGACCAGCATGTTCAAAAAGGAAAGCTGAGTGCTGGTGACAAGATCATCATTCTTGGTGGCCCAGCGATGCTTATCGGTCTTGGTGGTGGTGCGGGTTCTAGTATGCAAACTGGTGCCAACAAAGCCGACCTGGACTTTGCGTCCGTACAACGTGGTAATGGCGAGATGGAACGTCGTTGCCAAGAGGTGATTGATGCTTGTTGGGCGCAAGACAACAACCCAATAGTTTCTATTCATGACATTGGCGCTGGTGGTTATAGCAATGCCGTGCCGGAAATTGTTCACGATGCCGACCTTGGCGTTACCGTTGAACTTCGCAATATTCCAAATGCCGACCCCGGCATGTCACCACTTGAAATTTGGTGTAACGAGGCACAGGAGCGGTACGTTATAGGCCTCAACGAAGCAGACTTGCCGCGGTTCGAGGAAATTTGTAAACGCGAACGTTGTCCCTATGCGGTTATAGGGGAAGCAACGAGCGAAGAGCATTTGACGGTATACGATAGTTTGTTCAAGAACAATATAGTTGACCTACCCATGGCGACATTGTTTGGCAAGCCGCCAAAGATGACAAGGACTTTTGAGCGTAAAAAGGCGAAGGTTAACACTTTCGACACGAGTAGTATTTCAGTTGCAGATGCAGTGAAGCGAGTTTTGCATTTACCATCCGTAGGAAGCAAAAAGTTTCTCATTACCATTGGCGACCGAAGCGTTACCGGTCTTGTCGCACGCGACCAAATGGTTGGAAAGTGGCAAGTACCAGTTAGCGACGTAGCTGTCACGGCGTCAGCTTTTGACACGAATTACGGTGAAGCGATGACGATGGGTGAACGAACGCCGATCGCTACTATAAATGCGCCGGCCTCAGGAAGAATGGCTATAGCCGAAGTTATGTTGAATATTTTGGCAGCAGACGTTAAAAATATCTCTGACGTTAAGCTTTCAGCCAACTGGATGGCGGCGGCGGGATATGGTACTGAAGATCAAGATTTGTATGATACCGTGCAAGCAGTTGGTGAGGAGTTTTGTCCCGCTCTAGGACTAACGATTCCGGTCGGAAAAGACTCGCTCAGTATGCGCTCGGCGTGGACGGATGGCGATGAGGCGAAAAGTGTGGTTTCTCCACTGTCACTGCTCGTTACCGGTTTTACGCCAGTTGAAGATGTGACGAAAACGCTGACGCCAGAACTCGATATGTCGGCAGATTCCGTTCTAGTTTTTGTTGATTTGTCAGGTGGTAAAACCCGTCTCGGTGGTTCGGCCTTGTCACAGGTTTACAGCGAAACTGACAGCGAAACGCCAGACGCCGACGCCAAAACTCTCAAGAAATTCTTCATAAGCCTCGTGAAGCTCAAGGAACAGGGCAAAGTACTTGCGTACCATGACCGTTCCGACGGCGGCCTTTTTGCAACACTTGTCGAGATGGCTTTTGCGAGTCGCTCTGGTCTCGATATTGACTTGTCGGACCTTCCTGGCGATACGCTTGCGAAGCTTTTCAACGAAGAACTTGGCGTTGTTTTGCAGGTTGCATCAGATGAAAAAGATGGAGTTTTGCAAGCACTTGGAGACAGTGTATACGTGCTTGGAAATCCGACTATCAGTCAAACGGTTACGTTTAAAGAAAACGGAAAAGTTGTCTACACAAATACTCGTGGCGAACTCGAGCAGTGGTGGGCGGAAACGAGCTACCAAATACAGAAACTGCGTGACAATCCAGCGTGCGCAGAGGAAGAGTATGCGGGAATTTTGGACGACAAAAACCTGGGCTTGTCGGCCGTCGTAACATCGAGCATCCAGCGAGTCGTAAACAAGACTTATCGTCCAAAAGTTGCGATTTTTCGAGAGCAGGGCGTCAATGGACAAGTCGAAATGGCAGCGGCGTTTGACAGAGCCGGGTTTACGGCGGTTGACGTGCATCTGAACGATCTGATTTCTGGCGATGTTTCGCTGGACGAATTTTCTGGGCTCGTGGCTTGTGGCGGATTTTCTTACGGCGATGTGCTCGGCGCTGGTGGCGGTTGGGCGAAAACTATATTGTTTGACGAAAAACTGCGGGCCATGTTCAAGGAATTCTTCGAACGTACCGACACGTTTAGTCTTGGAGTTTGTAACGGTTGTCAAATGCTTTCCGAACTCAAGGAATTGATTCCTGGCGCCGCGGTGTGGCCGCGATTCCTCAAGAATGTTTCCGAACAGTTTGAAGCACGCTTACCACAAGTTCGTTTGAACGATTCGCCCTCAGTATTCTTCAAAGATATGGCCGGTTCAGTTTTGCCGATTCCAGTGGCGCACGGTGAAGGATTTGCCGAGTTCGCATCAGACGAATCGAGAGAGAATGTGTTAAAAAGCAATCTGGTTTCAGCCCAATATGTGGACAGTCATCACGAAGTTACCGAAGCGTATCCGGCTAATCCGAACGGTTCAAAGCAGGGTATTACGTCGCTCACTACGCCAGATGGCCGCGCGACCATTATGATGCCTCACCCGGAACGCGCTTTCATGACCCGCCAACTGTCATGGCATCCTGACGACTGGAGTGAAGACTCACCTTGGATGAAAATGTTTCAAAACGCGTATGATTGGGCCGTTAAGAACAAGAAATAACCATGCTGAAGGGCAAGCGTATCGGTATATCATTCGGCGGTTACGTGCCACTGCATGACGGACATCTTGAGCAGATTGCACGGGCAAGGCAAGAAAATGATGGCGTGATCGTCGTCGTCGGAGGCGCAGATACGCCTGACGAACGCGGGGCTTTGATCGGTTTACCGGTCCATAAGCGCTACAAACTTATGAATGAGTTTTTCGCTAACGATTCTGACGTGTTTGTTCTTGAATGCAACGAGACAAAACTTGGTATACCAACGTATCCGAATGGTTGGGATGCTTGGATGGTTTGGGCGCAAAAAGAGGTTCGGAAGATCGCGCCCGATGCTGCAGTTTTTCGTTGGTATTTCGGTGAACCCCGACATGCAGAAAATCTCGAAAATCGGTTCGACGGTTCAAAGCAGAACAAAGCCGTGTATTTTGAACGAGTGAATCCCATAAGTGGAACAAAAATACGGAGTGACTCGGCGAAGTATTTTGAGCAGATTGCATCTACCTTTCGACAATCTTTCTTGCAATAAAAATCGGCCGCAAAGGGCCGACTTTTATTGCAAATGTTTTTCAATTAGAAAGGCTTTGCAAGACTCAGTGAGTCGTCGAACTCGGCTATGCGCATGAGTTCGTTGTATTTCGCGACGCGGTCAGTGCGAGACAGTGAACCAGTTTTGATCTGTCCACAGCCAAGGCCAACGGCTAGGTGCGAGATAGTGACGTCTTCGGTTTCACCAGAACGGTGGCTCATAACAGTGTTCCAGCCGGCTTTTTGTGCCATTTGAACAGCCTGAATCGTCTCGGTCAGTGAGCCGATTTGGTTTGGTTTGATGAGGATGGCGTTGGCAGCATCTTCAGCTATGGCGCGCTCCAGAAGTTTGGTGTTGGTCACGAGCAGGTCGTCGCCAACGAGCTGGCAACGGTCGCCGAGTCGAGCATGTAAAGCCTTCCAGCCTTCCCAGTCGTCTTCGGCTAGGCCGTCTTCAACAGATACAATCGGGAATTCGTCGACAAGAGATACAAGCCAGTCAACCATTTGTGAGCTTTCGAGGCTTTGACCTTCGCATTTCAGCTCGTAATGGCCGTCTTTGTAAAATTCGCTGGCGGCAACGTCAAGTGCGAGGACAATGTCAGTACCAAGTTTGTAGCCGGCGTTTTCAACCGCTATAGAGATCATTTCGAGTGGTTCACGGTTGCCGTTGTGGACGCGTGGAGCGTAGCCGCCTTCGTCGCCAACAGTGGTCGGGTAGTCACGCTCTTTGAGTACTTTGGCTAGGGCGTGGTAGACTTCCGAGCCCATTTGCACGGCCTCATTGACGGTCGTTGCACCTTTGCAGATGATCATAAATTCTTGGATGTCGGTTGCAAAAGCAGCGTGGGCGCCACCGTTCATGATGTTCATCATTGGTAGTGGCAAGTCTGGCGTAGCTGTGCCGGTAAATTCAGCGACGTACTTCCAAAGGGGAACATTTTTGGCACTGGCAACGGCTTTGGCGGCGGCGAGACTGACGCTCAAGATGGCGTTGGCGCCGAGGCTTGACTTGTTTTCGGTGCCGTCAAGGGCGAACATTGCTTCGTCAAGAGCAGTTTGATCGCTGGCGTCTTTGCCAATAAGAGCTGGTGCGATAAGGTTTTTAACATTGTATACGGCTTTTGTAACGGCTTTACCGCCGTAAGAATCCCCACCGTCACGGAGTTCAAGAGCTTCGCCTGAACCAGTGCTGGCACCACTTGGAACGGCAGCGCGTCCGAGTACGTCGCCTTCGAGAACAACGTCGGCTTCGACCGTCGGATTCCCGCGGCTGTCTAATATTTGTCTAGCTGTGATTGATTGTATTAAATAACTCATAGTGACTAGTATATCAAGGACCAGCCTTGCTCCTTCAATTTTTCTCGAAATAATCTCAAGGAAAATTGGAGAGGTGGGCCTCTCCTTGTATAATAACTTACATGACTGAACTACAACACACCAAAGGACTATTAGTAATTTCTCGCCATGGCGAGAGCGAGTGGAACGTGCTCGGTAAATGGACGGGCTGGACCGATGTTGGACTAACAGAAAAAGGCGCTAAAGACGCCGAAGAAATCGGCAAGATCATCCCTGAAGTTACATATGACGAGGTATATACTTCTGTTTTGAAACGAACCGAGGAGACTTTACAAGGCATTATTCGAGGTATGTCACGACCAGAAATCAATAAACTACCAAAGACGGCCGCTCAAGAGCTAAATGAGCGCGACTATGGCATTTACACTGGTAAAAACAAATGGGAAGTGCAAAAAGAAGTTGACGAAGCAACCTTTACGGGTCTGCGCCGTGGTTGGGATTTTCCAGTCGAGGGCGGTGAAAACCTGAAGCAAGTATACGAACGCGTCATTCCGTATTTCAAGTCCGAAATTTTGCCAAAACTTCAGACCGGCGAAAACATTCTCATGGTTGCTCACGGCAATTCCATACGCGCACTTATGAAATATCTTGAAGACATCAGTGACGAAGGAATTGCTGACGTTGAGATGAAGTTTGGGCAAGTGTTAGTGTACGGATTTGAAGCTGGAAATGACAAGCCAGTCGAAAAAGTATCGCTACAAGCGAATATCGAACAGACGCACGCTTAAGATTGTCTCTAAGTTTAAAGTCTAGAGCCGAAAGGGTATAATGAGAGGCACACTCTAAGGAGGCATATATGCCATTTCAACTACCAAAACTTGACTATAACTATGACTCGTTCGGTCCGTATATATCTGGTCGGATTATGGAGCTTCATCACTCAAAACATCACCAGACCTATGTCGACAAACTCAATGCGGCCGTTGACGCTGCACCAGAGCTAAAAGGGAAGAGTCTCGAAGGACTTATAACCAATCTTGACTCCGTACCGGAAAATGTTCGTACGGTGGTGCGTAACCATGGCGGTGGCCACTACAATCACACGCTTTTTTGGCAGTGTCTCACGCCAGTGAGTACTAAAAGCCCGTCTGGCGAGCTCCTAGAGGGTCTAGAGGCGAAATACGGTTCTTTTCAAGCCTTTGTCGACGATTTTTCCGCTAAATCGCTTGGGGTTTTCGGTAGCGGTTGGGCCTGGCTCATGCCCGACCTTTCTATACTGACTACGCCGAATCAAGACAGTCCACTCATGACCGGTGGGCCGAAGCCTATTTTGGCGCTCGATGTTTGGGAGCACGCATACTACCTGGACTATACCTACAACCGCGCTGACTACGTGAAAGCTTGGTGGGAAGTGGTTGACTGGGAAAAAACGGCCGAGAGGTACGGCGCAAAGTAATATGTTTGTGAAAATATTTGCCGATGGTAGCTTGCTAGTGATCATTCTTGTTTCAGTTGCAGCTGGAGCGCATTGGCTCGTCAAAACGAAACCAGACATCAAAAGACTGTTTCCGTATGTCATAATGGCAGGTCTCACATCGCTTACATTCGGAAAGTTTATCAGCCTGCTGCACGCAGACGAAGCTCGTCCTTTTCTTGCGAAAGGCGTCACGGCCGGAGCGGCATACATAGACAATCCCGGCTTCCCCTCAGATCACGCCCTGCTAGCAACGGTCATTGTCATGGCGGTGTACTTTCTTACACCATATAAAAAACTGTCTTATGGGTTAATGGCGCTCACTGTCGTCATGTGTGTAGCGCGAGTCTTGGCTTTGGTGCACACGCCCCTCGACATAGTTGGCGGACTCGTGGCAGGTACCGTAGGAACTGTTTGGTACTACAAGCAAAAGCATGACATAAACATAAGAGGTTGACAAGAGCTTTCAAGAGGTTGATAATAAAGTGCATTATGGCACGAAATCTAACGACTGAAGAAACCCCGTCCCTCACAGCAGGTCGTAGTTCGCTATTTGCAGGACTGGCTATAGGCGTATTTGTCGGACTCTTTGGTTGGGCGCTAATGCTAGCTATCAACGGTTGGATTTTAGACCCAGTATTCTGTCGTTCTGCCGACACAGCTTCGACCTGTGCGAATGCCGACCTAACCGCCTGGATCATCGCTCACGTCGTGGTATCTATAATTGGACTGTTTATGTTAATCCGCGCGAATGTGTTTCGTCCACTGTTAGTGACGCTAGCGGCTTTGGCGACACTGTGGGCAGTCGGTCTCTGGTTTGTATCGTCAGATCTATGGGTTGGATTCCTCTGGGAAACGGTCCTCTTTGCGCTAGCCTACGCATTATTTACCTGGATTGCTTCCGCAAAGCGCTTCTTTTACGCCGTGATCGTTATAACCATTCTCGTTATTTTGTTCCGAGTTCTCATATCTCTCTAATGCTATACTAAGAGACGATGGATACACTTCTTGTAGTCTTGTTGGTCGTGGTGGTACTTGGTTTTGTTTTTGTAACTTTTTTCCTGGTGTCGAAACTCAATGCGTTGCAGCAACAATCTGGCGCAGAGTTTATCAAGGCTGACATAACAGAGCTTAATCGAAGCCTTGGTCTACTTAAAGACAATCTACAGGCTACCGTGAGCGATCGACTCGACAAAAATCAGGCTCTTATGATGACTTCCATGCAGCGGCAGTCAAGCGAAACAAATAAAATCATTACGGAAATTACTCGAAATTTGACTGAACTGAAAGACACGAACAAACGCGTCGTTGATGTTGCCGACGAGCTGAAAACCTTGCAAAATGTTCTGACCAACCCAAAACAACGAGGTGGCTTGGGTGAATACTACCTAGATACCGTGCTCGGAAACGTACTCCCGCCTCATGTGTATGAAACACAATACAAGTTCAAAGACGGCGAGATTGTAGATGCGATTATAAAGCTCGACAAGGGGCGTATCATACCCATAGACTCAAAGTTTAGTCTCGAAAACTACAACCGTTTGATTGAAGCGAAGGACAAAACAGAACGAGCTACTCTGGTCAAACTGTTTAAATCTGACCTGAAGAATCGCATAGACGAAACCAGCAAATACATCCGTCCAAATGAAAATACATTAGACTACGCCTTCATGTTTATACCAAGCGAAGCAATCTACTATGACCTGCTCGTAAACAATGTTGGCGACACCGGAACGAACGCGCGTGACCTTATAGAGTACGCATTTATAGACAAAAAAGTTATCATCGTCAGCCCAACGACGTTGCTTGCGTATTTACAGACAGTACTGCAAGGACTGAAAAGTTTACAGATCGAAGATCGGGCGAAAGATATTCAAAAGCGGGTAGGGGACCTTGGTCGCCATATTCAGGCTCATGAGACGTACATGCAAAAACTCGGCAATACTCTGAGTACGACAGTCGGTCATTTTAACGCGGCCCACAAAAGCTTAGCGGCTATGGATAAAGATGTTGTAAAAATTGCAGACACGACTGCTAGTGTTGAACCACTTGCGCTCGACAGACCGAACGTTGACGACTAACGACCCCTTACGATTACGAATACCACGGTTATGGCCAAGGCAATAAGGAGCAAGCCTATGACGACGCCTGCTGTGCGGGTTTCATGCTGATTTTCGAGTAGAGTTGGCACATGTTCTTTTTCATCTTCCATAGCCGCTTTTGAGCGCACTTTCTCTTGTAGATCGGCGATGATCTTACTTTGTAGCTCGCTTCGATTTTCATCTTGTCGTAAAAATAATCCCATATTTTCTCCTGTTCATGCTATACTTTCCTATGTATTATACCCGTTAACTCTTAGGAGGGAGAAACGACTATGGCTACAACCAAAGCCAGTTCAAAGAAGCCGTCAAGCCGCGCGACCGCTGCAGCTAAAAAGACGACAACAACTAAAAAGCCAGTAGCGGCTAAATCAACAGCTGCTGCAAAAACAACGAAGGCAGTAACAACTGCTGAGTTGAAAGTGTCAAAGAAACGAGCACTGTTTCCAGTGACTCTGCCAAATATCATTTTGTCGGAGCTGATCGGGACATTTATCCTGACGATCGTAGCTTTCACGGCTTTTGCGGTGTCACCATACATGGCATCACAGGCCAAGGTACTCAGTAACTGGCTCATTGACCCATTCTTTATTGGTCTGACATTGACCGTACTCGTTATGGGACTTGGCAGTATTTCTGGTGCGCATGTTAACCCAGCTGTAACGTTTGGACTCTGGTCTATGCGTAAGCTAAAGACGATCATGGTGCCTGTTTACTGGGGAAGTCAGTTCCTCGGAGCGCTTCTCGCAGTAGGTGTCGTGAATGTCATGACAAAAGGCGAGTTCATTGTAGGCTTTGCGAACTTTGCACAGTTTAACTTGCCACTACTCTTTATTGAGATCATTGGTACTGCCATCTTTATGTTTGGCATCGCGAGCGTCATTAGCCGAGAAGGTTTATCGACTAGCTCAAAGGCTGTCGGTATCGGTATGTCACTAGCTATCGCTCTAGTAGCGGGTGTTGGCATGCTTGCGCCTGTTCAGAAAGCCGGTGTCGAACGCTACAAAGCTCAAGTAGAGGGCATGGCTAGTCAAGAAGAAGCCAGCAAGGTTAAACTTGACCGTCCTATACTGGTAAATGGTGCAGTTTTGAACCCAGCCGTAGCTTTAGCAGTTAGCGAAAACGGAAGCGACCAACAGTCGTCAAGCGAAACCACTACAGCTACCACAACTCCTTCAAGCCGTTTCGGACTTGAAGTGATTGTCGGTTCACTTGTCGGTGCCGCTCTTGGTGGAAATCTTTTCCTGCTAGTTTCTTATCGTTTGAAAAACGAAGCGTAATATATAGCGACTGACCGCTTGAAAAGAGAACCCCGTGAACATCACGGGGTTCTCTGTTATACTAAGTTATAATATGGAAAAAATCGAAGAAGTTAAGAAAATTTTGCTCGCGCGTTTTGAAACACTTGAACACAAGGCAGATATTTTAAAAGCCGCAGAACTAAAAGGCTTGTACGCTGAAATTCCAAAGCTACCTGCTGATCAGCGCGGAGCCTTCGGTCAAGCTGTCAACGCGCTAAAAGTCGAGTTTGAAGAGCAAGTTTCTCAGGCTACGGATCTCGAATCTCAAATCTCTCTTGCGCCTATCGACGTTACGGCGCCGTTTGACATAAACGCCAGCGAACCAGAACTGCTGCCAAGTGAACAAGGAACTGTGCATCCACTGACGAACGAAATTGCCACTATCGTCGACATTTTTGGGCGCATGGGTTTTGTTATGGAAGAGTCGCGTGAGATTGACGACCAGTACCACATGTTTGAGTCCTTGAATTTTCCAAAAGGACACCCAGCACGCGACGACTGGGATACCTTCATGACCGTTGAAACCGACAAAGACGGCGACCCACTCATTGCTCCAGCTCATACCAGTACTATGCAAAATCGCGCTATGAGAAAGTATGCAGAGAACCTCGAAAAAGGCGAACCCATTGCGGTTATCGTACCAGACAGGACATTCCGAAACGAAGACGTCGATGCGCGTCACGAGCATACTTTTTACCAAGTTGAAGGAGTGTATGTCGACAAGGGTGTCCACGCTGGTATGCTCGTTGGAACGCTGCAGAAGTTCTTGGAAGAATACTACGGGCGCAAGCTAAATGTGCGCGTGAATCCGTTTTATTTTCCATTTACCGAGCCATCTTTTGAGTTTGCGCTCGAGTGTCCGTTTTGTGAAAATGGTTGCAATGTCTGCTCGAACAGCAAGTGGATCGAGCTGCTTGGTTGTGGCATGATCCACCCGAACGTGCTCAAAGCCGCCAACATCGACCCTGAAGTGTATACCGGTTTTGCCTTCGGCTGTGGCGTAGACCGTCTGATCATGATGAAACATAACATCGAAGATATTCGGCATCTGGAAAGTGCTAAGCTAGACTTTTTGAGGCAGTTTTAGCTATGGCTGATCTTCACGATTTGCAGAAACGAGCCCAAGAGATTCGTGCAAAATACGATGCTTTAAATGCCAAAGAGGGTCAGGTGCAATGGGATGGTATTGACTATGCGGCGGGATTTGCTGGTGATGTTGGCGATTTGATGAAGCTTGTTATGGCAAAAGAGGGTAAGCGGCGCGGTAGCGACATTGACGCAAAGTTGCAACACGAGCTTGGTGATTGCTTCTGGTCTCTGTTGGTACTAGCAGATCATTATAAGATCGACCTTGAACAATCCTTCCTGAAAACAATGGATGAACTTGACGAGAGACTGGCGGCGTGAGTAAAAATCCAACAGTCTACGCCTTTATCGACAGTCAAAACCTCAACCTTGGCGTGCAGTCGCAGGGTTGGAAGTTAGATTTCAAAAAATTTCGCTTGTATTTGAAAAACAAATATAAAGTTGACAAAGCGTATCTTTTCATCGGTCTCGTGCCAGGCAATGAGCAGCTATACTCAAATCTATCGGATGCTGGTTTTCAGCTGGTATTCAAACAAACTGTCGAGTATACAGAAGCCGGACGAAAGACGTATAAAGGAAACGTAGATGCAGAATTAGTGCTCTATGCCGCTGCGAAAACATATGCACATTATGACCAAGCAGTAATCGTCTCAGGGGATGGTGATTTTAGTTGCTTGGCTGAATATCTGTTGGAGAGCGACAAGCTATATCGTATCATATGTCCGAACCAACACTATTCAAGTTTGCTTCGTAAATATAGCGCACATATCGACGTTATCGGTAAGGCTAAACAATCTCTCTCGTACGAAAAAGACCAGCATCGGCGGTCGGTCGAAACCTTAGGCTTATCTGGTCATGGTGATGTTCGTAGTGTAACAAAACAGGCGAGTAGTGTCAAGAAGCGGCGCATGCAGTGAGCGGGACTGGCAAATACCGTCAGATTGTCGATGCAGATGACAAGCTCATTGGTCATAAGTGGAAAGAAGAGTTCGACCCTGAAAAAGATATTTACCGAGTTTCGGCTTTGTGGCTTCGAAATTCAAAAGGCGAAGTCCTTCTAGCGCAGCGTAGTTCCAAAAAGAAAAATGGCGGTGGTTTGTGGGGGCCGGCTGTTTCCGGAACTTTGGAGTACGACGAAACGTACGAACAGAACATCATTAAAGAAATTCAGGAAGAAATTGGCTTGACTGAATTAGAGTTAAAAAGCGGTAAAAAGCGCTACATAGACGCCGACAACCGTAAATATTTTTGCATGTATTTTTATGGCGTATGCGACAAATTAGCGAACGATTTTGTGCTTGAGGACGAGGTCGCCGCTGTTACATGGGTAAGCGAAAAGCAGCTTCTCGCTGGCACTGTCGAACATTCTGAAAAGTACGTCCAGGGCATGGTAGAGAATATTTATGAGATTATGGAGGATTGCAGATGAATTTGCGCTACAGGGTGATTTGCACAGGAGACAGTCTCGTGATGGGAGCCTGGGATACTGCTGGTGGCTGGGTTGACCGCTTGAAGCAAGAAATGAATCGGCGATACGTCAAAACAAAAAGTAGCGACCGCGTCCAAGTGTACAATCTTGGGGTCGGTAGCGAAACGACGGTTGACTTGCTAAAACGTCTTGATTTTGAGCTTTCAACACGAGCAGCCGAAGCTTGGCCGCTCGTACTTATGGTCGGGATTGGCAAGAACGATAGCCGAATCGTAAATGGTAATTCTCAAGTCTCGGTTGATGAATACCGCGCAAATATCAGAGAAATTGTTGCAGTTGGTAGAAAATACACCGACAAAATATACTTCGTTGAGCCATTGCCGATACGTGGTGGCGAGGTTGAGTTTAAGGGGACATATTACCGCTCAGATAGTATTGCTGAATATGCAGAAGTCTTAAAAGAGGTGACGAAGGAGCTTGACGTTGTATGCGTTGGACTCTATGAAGATTTTTCCAAACTTGAGCAAGAAAATTATTATGCCGTAGACGGCGTTCATCTGAATGATCTTGGGCACGAGTTTGTATACCGACATGTTCGCAATACATTGGATGAACTATTGGCGTAGGCTATAATGGAGAACAGATGAAAGTAAGCCTAAACACAGTCAAGCAATTTGTAGATATCGACGTCAGCGTCGATGAGTTAGTCAAGAAGATAAATGAGCAGCTTGGTGGGGTCGAGGAAGTTGTCGACTTAGCGGCAAAATATAAGGACGTCGTTATAGTCAAAGTCGTTGCGTGTGAGAAGCACCCAAATGCCGACAAGTTGTCGGTTTGTATGATCGACGACAACGGAGCGGTACAGGGCGTCGAACGTGACGAACATGGTCTCGTGCGAGTAGTTTGTGGTGCACCGAACGTTCATGCGGACATGTTTGCCGCTTGGTTACCACCGAAGTCGACCGTACCGGCAACCTATAACGACGCAGAACCGTTCGTGCTCGACGCGCGTGAGTTACGAGGCATTAAAAGTAACGGTATGCTCGCAGCCGCCGACGAGTTGGCGCTCGGCAGCGACCACGACGGAATTATAGAAATAACAGAGGCAGACGTTCCAGAATCTAAAATCGAAAGTCTAAAATCTGGCGCAAATTTCGCGGAACTTTTTGGCTTGGACGATACCATCATCGACATTGAAAACAAGATGTTTACGCACCGACCAGACTGTTTTGGACAGCTTGGCGTAGCGCGTGAGATATTCGCTATCTTGCAACCAGCCGCTGCAACAGACAAGCCTACGGAAACGCATTTTAACGACCCAGACTGGTACTGGATGGTTGCGCGTTTTTCTGAGGCGAGTGGCCTTGACCTTACAGTATTTAACGACACACCTGACAAAGTATCACGTTTTATGGCGGTTGCTTTAAAAAACGTCACCATTGCGCCGAGCCCACTCTGGCTACAGTGCAAGCTGGTCGCGCTTGGTAGCAAACCCATCAACAACGTCGTGGACGCAACAAACTACATCATGCTTATGACAGCACAGCCAACGCATGCGTATGACTATGACAAAATTCGTGGCCACAAACTTGGAACGCGAATGGCTGAAGATGGCGAAAAAGTGACGCTGTTAAACGACAAAATCTACGACCTTACGAAAGATGACATCGTTATTGTAGACGGCGAAGGAGTCGTCGGACTTGGTGGCGTTATGGGCGGTGGAAACAGCGAAGTTACAGCAGAAACTAAAAACGTAGTCCTAGAAGTGGCGACTTTTGACATGTATACAGTGCGAAAAACGGGTATGCGTCACGGGTTGTTTACCGAAGCGCTGACGAGGTTCAGTAAGGGGCAGTCGACGCTACAAAACGGCCGAGTTCTAGCCGAACTTATGCGTATGATCCCCGGAGAGCAAGCCAGTCAGGTGTTTGATTTGCCCGACAAGTCAGGGCAGTTAGACGAGACTTCGGTACACGGTTCTATGCGCATCAGCCCTGAATTTATAAACGAACGGCTTGGAGTCCAATTTACTCCGCACCAAATAGGTAATATCTTGCGATTTGTGCGTTTTGCCACGTATCCACCTGAAGATGACAAGTCTGTACTCGAAATCACGGCACCGTACTGGCGCACTGACATAGTCGACAAAGAAGACATAGTCGAAGAAGTTGGCCGACTGTATGGCTTTGACAAACTTCCGGTTGAATTGCCAAAGCGTACCATTACTCCAGCGGCGAAAAACCCCGTATTTGAACTAAAAAAAGGCATCCGCGCAAATCTATCGCGCTTCGGTGTGAACGAGGTAGTGACGTACAGTTTCGTGCATGAAAATACGCTCAAAAAAGCTGGCCAGGACAAGGTGTTGGCTTTTCAGCTCTCTAACGCCATCAGCCCCGACCTTCAGTACTATCGCCTAAGTTTGACACCGAGCTTGCTCGACAAAATTCACCCAAACATTAAGTTAGGTCACGACGAATTCGCATTGTTCGAGATAGGCAAAGCGCATGTTAAAGGTTTCGAAAATGAAGAAGGTTTACCGCTTGAGTTTAACCGTCTCGCACTCGTCTATACGAGCAAAAAAACCAAAGAAGGTGCCGCTTACTACCGGGCAAAACGTTTGCTAGAAAGCACGCTGCTGAAACTTGGCGTAGCGAGGCTTGATTTTGAACCACTCGACCCGAACGACGCCGACACCGCAAGCGTTTACTACGAGCCAAAACACGCAGCGAAAATCATGGTCGGCGATGTTCTGCTTGGTCGGATTGGCGAGTACAGGCAGTCGGTTGTGAGCGGTTTCAAGCTTTCCGAGTACACGGCTGGGTTTGAAATCAGCCTAGATGCGCTCTCTGGCTTAGTCAAAGCACAAGGCTACCAGCCGCTTAGTCGCTTTCCGAAAGTCACTCAGGACATTTCTCTCAAAGTTTCGGTTAGTACGAACTATGCCGACGTTTTTGGGACGGCTTGGGACGCTATAGCAGCCGGGCAACCTGGCGAATGCGACACAAAACTTGAACCACTCAGTATTTACCAGCCAGAAGACGACAAAGACCACAAAACCATCACACTACGTCTTTCTATAGCAAGCTACGAAAAAACGCTTACCGACAAAGATGTGAGCCGCATTATGGACAAGGTTGCCGAACAGGCAAAAATCACGTCAGACGCCGAAAGAATCTAAAAGATTACAGTCAACGCCGAATAGAGCGATTTGACGTAAATATTGCTTTAAACGCAAAGAAGTGATATAATCTATATAAATTCGCGAAGGAGTTATATGTTTAAAGATATTTTCACTACCTGGAAGAACAAGTCCGACCTAGCCAAGCTGCAATATATGTACGTCATAGTTTTCGTTGCGCTACTGGTCGTTGCTGGACTCGTCGGTCTGTTAAATCAGCAAGTTTCCTGGCAGGTGTTGAGTGTGGCGTGGATCGCCGTCATAGCATTCTTTACGAACTTCTTAGCTTTTGCGGTTATAAATCTTGTTGCACCTAGTGTTCCAGATGAAACTGTACCAGTTTCAAAAAAGCGTCCTCGCTCACGCAAATAACCCGTATTAGTCCGCATAGCCCTTATTTCCATGGCAAACCAACCAGACCGTTTCCTGTAGAGTATTGTAGTTCCATGTCACAAAATACAAAACAAAGCAAGAATATGCCATAGGCATTGACAAAACAATACAGTTATGCTACAATTCATACATAAATCTGAGAGGTTTATGGTTATGAAGGTACGAACAAATCTTTTAAAGGTCGCTACGGCGGTTATTTTACCGGCTACTTTTGCGACAAATGCTTTTGCATACACGACAGAGAAGTTTACTCCTGAGGCAAATCAAGCTGCTTACTGGGGTACGAGCTGTGTGAAATACGACAATATTACTACTGAGTCGTATACTGCGCCTGCAAATACGACGAAAGTGATTATAAAAGCTGGTACGGTCAATGTAATTTATACTGCAGCGCCATTTAGTAATCTAAAGGCGGGTACGAACCCAAACAACGGTAAGGCCTATGGCATTAGTCACGTTATAGTTTGTATGGGTAGCGTGAAGAGTACGCCAGCACCAACGCCAATCCCAACACCAGTAACGCCTACAGATGATTCTGACAAAGAAGACAAGAACAAATCATCTTGTAATCCATCTGACACCAATGGTGCCGAAAAGCATCGTGACGCGGGGTAAATTGTAGCACCGAAACCAGCGACAAGCCTGTTGCTGGCGACAAAGAAGACAAGAACCAGTCAGCATGTAATCCGTCTGACACGAACTCTGCAAATTTGAAGCATCGTGACGACGGCGTTAACTGCGACAAAAGCGGCGGTAAGATCACTGAGACCGCTGCTGCGACAACCGTTAAAACAACTGGTGCTGTAAAGGCTGAAGCTGCCGTAGCGACTGCAGCTGCGAGTACATCAGCTACGCCTGAACGCATTGCCTCAACTGGTGGCATTGCCTTCCTAGCTCCGTTTGTGGCCGCTGGCGGGGCGTATCTTGCGACGTACCTCCTTCGCCGCAAAGTCTAGTACAAGAACGTATATTACGTAAAGCACCGCTCATTCAGGGTGGTGCTTTTGTTTTATGGAGAATTAGGGATTCAAAAAAGTGTTCGTTAGACGTCTATACTAAGTGGGGTGAAGTTCGTCTTTTTGTCGTAGTGATCAACCCCTTCTTTTCGCTTCAAAAATGCTATGACGCGGTAGGTTACGGGCAGCATGACAACTTCTACACCAGTTTTAAAGCCCCATCCGATGAGTATGAAGACAACCATGTCCCAAGCCCCAAGTATGCCGCCGAAAGCTACGAGACCAAAGATGATTGTGTCGAAAAGTTCTCCGACGACGGTAGAACCAATCAGGCGGAACCAAAGCCGTTTGCCTTTAGTTTTGACCTTGAGTTTAGCGAGTACAAACGCGTTCATGAATGAGCCAAATAAGAAGGCCATCAGGCTGGCGAGAACGATGCGAGGGAAGAAGCCGAGCACGGCTTCGAAGGCTTTTTGGTCGGTGTATTCGGCGGCGGCTGGCAAGTAGCGAACGACGGTAAATGAAAA
>CAYIYX010000007.1:0-21109 GCA_964367775.1 uncultured Candidatus Saccharibacteria bacterium
CGTAGTGAGTACTTCCATATACCGTTACTATGAGCAGCAGAAAACACTGAATGACCTGTCGGCAGTTAGCAAAGATCTGAGGGTTATATACGATAAGATACTTGCCTCTCAAGCAGGTAATGTTAGTAGCTCAAATTTTAGCAATGAATGCAGCGAATCTAGCGTTGAGGTTGGGAGAGGTTTAATAACGTGCGGGACGGGTGGAACGATTGTTATCAAGAAATCGATGGATATAGATAAATCGGGGAAGATACTTGATGATGCAACCGCGGGGTCACCTTTTGATTCCGGGAATAAGGCAAGAGTTTATGTCGGTAAGTATGATTCGGGCTCTACAATCAAGTTCAGATCAATGTACGGAGGCATAAGTTGTAATGGTGGCTACGGTCAGAGCTCAATGACGCGTCAATGGTCCTTCTCAGTAACATGTTCTAAATCTGTCCCCGACTTTCTCCCGGGCTACATAGTCACGGATTAAAATACGCTAGACTCTATGCCAAACCATATACGAATATCAGCCACAAGTAAGCGAAGTTTTCTTAATGGAGTAAAGAAACGCCCAATCTTAGCGTCCATTTTCTGTATAGCGATAGTAGTTGCAGTAAGCACTCTTGCAAACAAATACTATGAACAGCAAAAAACCCTGAATGAATTATCGGCAGTTAGTAAAGACCTAAGAGTTATATACGACAAGCTTCTTGCTTCACAAGAGGGCAATATTGCTAGTTCGTATTTTCGTAACGAATGCTCAACAGGAAACGCGAGTTGGTTAGTGAGGTATATATCATGTGGTCCGACGGGTCGGGTAACTTTAAAAAACAACGGGGACAGGCGTATCGCTGCGAACGCCATTGCGGATGGACCGTACAAAGAAAATGACTTTTCTATTAAATATATAAGTGAATCTATAAGTATGCCCGACTCTGGGACTGATGACATGTATGTTGATTTAGAACATAATAGCGCTATTTTGCCCTGCTACGTCATTTACGGAAAGAATGTGAGTAATTCAAATTGGGGGTACACTATAGGGTGTTCTATGACGGTCCCTGATTTTCTTCCAGACTACGTGGTTAAGGAATAAGGGCCATTCATACACTATTTTTCCCGAAAAGGGCTTTTCTTTCTTTGAACGTTGCTAATCTGCTACCATATTTTCGTTACGATTCATTCACGACACTGCCGTCTGTAATCTTTATATATCCAGCTCCGACGACGCGCAGGTCATCGCCATCAACCGCAAGCGCAGCAGGGTCAGACAAGGCATAGATTGTTTTTGAGTATGATCCTGCGATTTCGAGTAGAATTTCTTCGCGGTTATTCGGGAAGTGACTGCTGTTCAGGTGGGGTTGTATGGCAACGTCGACTAAGTCCATGTAGCGAGTGACGCCGTAGTCGCCCTTTTCACCGTAAATTTTTACATATGCTTCGGTTGATATGCGGTTACATACGACCATAGAACCAGCACTTGAACCGACGTAGACTTTCGTTTTGAGTAGCTCCGGGAGAAGTTTATCGAAACCCGTTTTTTGGTAAAGGTACATGAGGTAGTCGGTGTTGCCGCCAAGTACGAACAGAGCATCACAAAGTTCAATGCGTTCGCGGACGGTTGCGACGTCATTTGCGAGCAGGTTTACAAACTCGACGTTGCCGCCGACCGTTTCACGGATACGCACGAGCTCATCTATGTTCCAGGTGTGATCGCTATGTTCGACGGCATATGCCTCGTTAATGACGGCAATGGATATATCTTTGGCAGGTTTTCCAACAAGTTTTTCAAAAGCCGACACAATGTCTTGGTTCGTAAAACCGGAGGAGGTTAGGAGTAGTTTCATGTCCGTATTATCCCATAGACGCCATGAGTTTGCTATCATGAGTCCATGAAGGCGCGCCGGTTTACTAACTGTGGTTTTCGTCGTGGAAAATGTCGGACACAGAACCATGCGTGTGGATGGCGGAAATAGCGCGGGCGACGAGGTCGGTTATAGGTATAACGGAGACTTTTTTTGAAGCATTTGCGGGCAGTGGTAATGTGTCGGTGACGGCAACGCTGTCGATGACCGATGCGTCGATTCTCTCGAAGGCTGGACCGCTGAAAAGTCCATGAGTAGCAACGACAGAGACCTTGGATGCCCCTTGCTTCTTCAGGAGTGCGGCGGCGGCGCAAATGGTGCCGGCGGTGTCGATCATGTCGTCATTGATGATGCAGTGCTTGCCCTTGACGTCGCCAATGACGGTTATGGCTTCAGCAGTGTTCGTACCGGTGCGGTTTTTGTGAACGATAGCCATGTCAACGCCGAGGCGGTTAGCGAAACGTTCGGTTGCTTTGACGCGACCAGCATCTGGCGAAATCATCATGTAGTCTTTGAAGGTATTTTGAATATATTCGACAATGGCCGGTCCGGCAATGAGGTGGTCAAATGGACCATTGAAAAAGCCTTGAGCTTGTCCAGAATGAAGGTCGATGGTAACGATGCGGTCAGCTCCTGCGATAGTGAATATGTCCATAACCAGACGGGCCGTGATTGGCTCTCGACCATGACTTTTGCGGTCTTGTCGTGAATAGCCGAAGAAAGGACAGACGGCCGTAATGTGCGCTGCCGACGAGCGTTTGGCAGCGTCGATGAGGATAGCTTGTTCCATGATAGCGTCGTTGACGTCGGGGTTGTGTGTTTGAAATATAAACACGTCATCTCCACGGACAGACTCACCGAGTCGGACCTTGAGCTCGCTGTTTGCGAACCGTTCTACGTGAGCATCGCTAACGCTTGCGCCGAGTTTTTCGGCAACTCTTTCGGCAAAACCCGGGTCATGGCTGCCGCTAAAAATCATAAGTTTGCGTGTGGGGTAGTCGTTTGTCATAAACTTCAGTATACAGCTTTTACCTATAAAACCTGAATATCAAAACCCCACCCCCGCTCCAAGCATTCGCTCGGCGCTGACTACTGCTTATCCTGCCTCGCTGCACCGGAAAGGTGCAATGCTTGTCGGAGGGTTGGATTTTGAGATTCATGATATAGAAAATGTTGTGATAGTATAAATACTACAATATTTTTAAAACCAGGGTGGCGTGCAATTCGCCAATCGGACGTGATTGAAACGAGGGTTTCATAAGTCGTCGACCTGACTCGTCAGGATGAGAGCGTGCAATTCGTTCACCGACCGTATAGTCGGGACTCGCCGTAAGGTGAGTGCTCCTTCGGGAGCAGAAAGGTCACTATATATGAAAAAACTAGTTCATATTGGTTCGCTGGCTGTTGTGCTAGCGTCACTACTTTGGAGTCTAGACGGGCTCTTGCGACTAAAACTCTACACGTTACCGGCGCCGGTTGTGGTGTTCTGGGAGCACTTACTTGGGCTAGCGGTTTTGTCATTTATCGTCGCAAAGTCATGGAAGAAGTTCCAAAATTTAACCAAAAAACAGTGGCTCGCGATAGTTTTCGTGGCATTATTTTCTGGCGCGCTTGGAACGATTCTATACACGGCGGCGCTTGGTCAAGTCATGTACATACCGTTTTCAGTGGTTGTGCTTTTGCAGCAACTGAACCCAGTATTTGCCATCGTAACGGCAGCGTTGCTCTTGAAAGAAAAACTCGATAAAAAATTTCTTGTATTGGCCGTACTGGCACTTGTCGGAGCGTATTTTGTCACGTTCCCAAGTCTTACAGTGAATCTTGCAACTGGTTCTGGCACAGTCGTCGCAGCTCTTATGGCGGTTGGCGCGGCGGCATGTTGGGGTGTCGGGACGGCATTTTCAAAATATGCGCTCAAAGGAACTTCGTACCTGCATATTTCGACACTGCGTTTTGCTTTTACGGTAGTTTTTGCGCTCCTTTTCGTCGTTGGAACGGGCAGTGCGGCGTCTCTAGGCGCTTTGTCATGGGAGCAGTTTGGATACCTTGTCGCCATAACATTTTCAACTGGTATGGTCGCGTTGCTCATTTACTACTACGGCCTGCAAAAAGTGGAAGCTTCAAAAGCATCAATTCTTGAACTGGCTTGGCCACTTTCGTCAGTGGTGGTCGGCTGGCTATTTTTGCACCAAGGTTTGACGTGGACTCAGGCGATTGGGGCAGTTTTGCTTCTCGCGACGACGTATAAATTAGCGCAGTCAGACAAGAGCGCGACGGACGGCAAGGACATCCTCGGCTAGTTGCTTCTTCAGTTCTTCAACTGAGTCGAAGTTTTTGGGTGCCCGAATGAATGCCTCGACAGAAAACTCGAGGATTTGGTCGTAGAGGTCGCCGTCAAAATCGAGTAGGTTGATTTCTAGCACACGTTTTGTTTCCCCTAAGGTCAGGCGCGAGCCGAGGTAGAGTGCGCCGAGGAAGGTTTTCCCGGCGTATTTTACTGTGGCGGCATAGATGCCGTCACGTTCGATGTCTTTAGCGAGTGACGCATCAAAATTGGCCGTTGGAAAACCAAGAGTTCGACCAGTTTGGTCGCCGTGAATTACTACGCCGGAACGCAATTTTTGCATGAGACTAGTGTATCAGTGTTTTGCCTAAACGCCACTCTTCTCGCCATCTGCCACGGCAAAACGGCTTCGCACCAGGTCCTCCTTGTGTACGCAACAGGTAGGACTTGGGCTGCAGATGTTTTGCCGTGGCAGATGGCTCGAGGGTACGTGTTTGAGACGTTAGTCATGTATGGTAAAATTTAAGCATAAGTAACTACTAAAGAAACAGGAATATTCGGTGGGCGAAGATACACATGACAATTTGACAACGCGGCATGCAGAATTTTTTGAAGTCGAAGACCCGAAAGAGTTTTATAAGGCAATCGACCGACGAAACATCCGCAACGAGCTTGCCACTAACCGGCCGTATGTGTACTGGACCATGGAAGTCTATGACCAGTCGAATGGCATAAAAGGCGGCGGTGGACTTGGTGTTTTAGCGGCCGACACCCGTCGAGTAGCCGAGCAGCTTGAGATTCCTTTTGTAGTCGTCACACCTTTTTATAGGAGTGAGTTACATCAGTCTGTCAAAGACGGAGTGCAAACAGAGTGGTCGAAGCATGTTTCGCCAGAAGAGTTCGAGTTCAGCTACATAGACGACGTGATTATATCTACGGAAAATGGCGGCGAGACCAAGCTTGGCGTGTTTGAAAAAATACTTGGCTCAACGCGTTTTTTGACAATTTCTGAAGCGAATTTCGGTGAGCTGTATGCCGGCGAGGGCAGCAGTGACCACCGTTTATACCAAGAAGTTTCGTTGGGTTTTGGCGGGTATAAAGCCCTGAAGCTAGTCGGCGTTCGCCCAGCGGTCATTCAGTTAAACGAAACCGCCACAATCTTCGCGGCGCTTGCTCGGCTCGATGAGCTGTGTAGTAATGGTATGAATCTCTATGAGGCAGTGGTGTATGTTCGTAAGCACACACTGTACACAAATCACACGTTAGTGCAGGCGGCGGAAAGTGAGTTTAGCCTTGAACAGTTCCGTCGGTTTGTGATGCCAAACATCAAGAGTCCGGCTGTTCGGCACTGGGTGGAGCAACAATTTAGAGATGGAAAGTTGCGACTTAGTCCACTTGCCATAGAGCTGACTGAGTCGAAAAATGGTGTTTCGCGGTTACATGCCAGGGTGTGCGACTTTAAAGATAGCTCTGGGGAGCGAGTGAAGTTCCACGCCGTGACGAATGGTATAGACTTAAGTACTTGGGTGTTGCCAGAAATACTACAATTCTATTTCGACAAGGGAATTATCGACAAATTTGGACTCGTAACCGATGACTACACGGAGCGCATACAAGCGACTACGGCAGTCGAACTGAAGGGTCTGAAACGAGCCGCCAGAGAAAAAGCCAACGAAATACTTGGTCTCAGAAAAGATCAATACGGCAATGTTTTTCAGCTTCCGGAAGATGCCGCGGTATTTGATTTCAAGCGACGTTTTGCTGACTATAAACGACCATGGATGCCGTTTGAACGGGTTGAAGAACTTAAAAGTATCCTCAGCGAGAACAACGCGCACTTTGTTATGGCAGGTAAGGTTTGGCAGGGTGATGTGCGGATGTATATGAAACTTCAGGAGATTTTGAAACTTGTTGACAATGACGAAGTGTTACGAGAGCGAGTGCACTATTTGCAAGATTACGATGAAGCGCTTGGAAGAGCTTTGGCGTTCGGTTCAGACATTGCCATAAACGCCCCAATCATCGGACTGGAAGCTTGCGGAACATCGTGGGAAAAAGACATTGCGAACTTGAAACTGCTTATTTCGACAGCCGATGGCGGCGTCGCGGACGTATCGCCATTGGCTTGTCTTGAGGTGGTCGGAGCAACGTATGATGACGAAATTAGCTCGCTATACGAACAGATGCGGCGCGGAGCAGCGTCGCTCCATGATGACGCACAGTTCACGAAACTCATTCACAAACAACTTGTCGGGTACTTGCCGACAATTTCGGGTGCACGAATGCTGAAAGATTACTTAAAGTTTCTTTTTGACAAATAGACCCCACTGAACCCCTTATGGTATGATTGACAGTGAAATAAGAGAGGTATTGTTAGATGGACAGATATACAGGTAGCACCGAAAGGCCGACATTACATACGCCAGAGCGCAAAGAGGAAGGAACTCCCCCTCAGTCTTCACCCGCATCTGCGGTAGCTCAGCGACGTGCGCAGGGCGGGGCTTCGTCAAGATTTGAAAAAAAGCCTACTCAGAAGATGCTGTTCGGGGTTATTGGGCTAGTTCTACTACTGGTTCTTGGATGGTGGCTTGTATTGGGCAGAAACGGCGGCGTACCTTCATACATTGAGACGTCGAAGTATCAGGCGGTCTTCTTGCAATCAGGTGAGTCTTACTTTGGTAAGGTTACTTCAGTTTCACCAGATACTATACTGTTAACGAATGTTTTTTATGTACAGAAATCAACCCAGGTAGATACAGACAAGACAGCGTCGGGAGATAAGCTTGAGCTTATAAAGCTTGGTAATGAAGTGCATGGGCCCGAGGACAAGATGATTCTGAGTCGTTCACAGGTGCTGTATGTCGAAAATCTTAAAGATGACGGCCAGGTTGTGCAAAAGATACAAGAATACAACCAGCAAAATAACAAGTAGTCCAGGATTATGGCGCTAGAAATTCATAAAAATGCGCGAACTGGGCGCTCGATACATGAGCGATACCAGCGCCAGCGAACGATTCAGCGCGTGGTCGTGTCGGTCAGTGTTCTGTTGGTTTTGTTGGTCGGAGGAGCGGTTGTGTATGTTTGGTATATGGGGCAGCATCCGGTGCAAACCGAGCAGAAAAAAATCGATACGACACCCAATGCGCCAGTTCGCAATACATACCAACCACCTGCGGACGCGGTAGTCGCGATCGTACAGCAAACGTTTAGTACTACCGTGGTGCAAGGCTCGAACGCATCACTCAGCATAAGAACTAATCCAAAAGCGGCCTGTCAAATAAGCGTGAAAGTGCATAATACTGCCTTGCCCGACACGGGGCTTGTGCCGAAGATTGCCGACGAGTTCGGTATAGTTGATTGGTCGTGGACGATGCCGAAAAATGTCCTGCCTGGAAGCTGGCCAGTTGAAGTTACCTGTGCAAATGAGAAAAAATCTGCCTATTACAAGGCTATGTTAGAAGTAACGCCTTAATGTTAGTTGAGTGAACTTATATAGGCTGACCACTGTTCGTCATGAAGCGTCGCAGTCGATTTTATGAGAATGAGTAGGGATTTTTTTGACAAAATGAGCGACTGTGGCCCTTTGGCTGAAGTGCCAATATAGACTTTCGTGTCGTCGACGGTTATGAATCTGTTCGCGCTATAGCTTTTTGCAAGTTCTTCGAGTTGGCTGTCAGTACCATGTTTGAAGCTATCCGGCAGAGGCTGTTCGCTGACCGTTATGGGAATACTACCAACGGTGTCGGCAAAAGCAAAGACGGCATTGTGGTTGGGCGGGCTAACGCGTGACCATTCGACTGATTTTTGGTTGGGAGTGAGGGTTGCATATTCAGGGGTTCCTTTGGGGAGAGTACCAGAAGGCGTAGTTGAGCTTGCGTTTGAGTTTGAGTTTACACTCGCATTTGGCGGTACTGTTTTCGACGATTTAGTAGGGAAAACGCTCGGCCATAGCCAGAGAACGAGGGCGATGCAAATTGTTAGCACGACCATAAGACGAAAGCGGAGTGCGCGCTGTTTTTTCCAGAGGGTGTAGAGTTTTGTTGCGTTCGTGTCCATAGGCATTAGTTGGTATACAGCGGCGTGTCGTCAGGCTGCTGAACACCCCCCGTAAAGGTACGTCCATGCATAAGGCGTTTGCTCGGGTCGGCGGTGAATTGAAGGGTTAAGTCGGTAATGGTAGGGCCGCGAGATACGTCATCAGGATATCCAAATGCTTGAGAGCTATCGACAGTAATATTGAAATAGTAGTAGCGCGCTCCGCAGTTCGTGTTGTTGCCGCTTACGTCCTTTGGTGTGTAGACTCCAGGTAGCCCAAGAGTAACGTCGCCAAAACTGGTTTCTTGGCCCCATGTCGTCATGGCAATACATGTCGCTTGCGAACGATACTTGAGTCGCCAACGGGCACCGATTGAATTATCGACACCGTTTAATAGCCAACTATTCGGGAAAACATCACTGTCAGTATCCATCATGATCGAATATTTTGCGACTTGCGGTTGTGAGAGCAGAGGGGTTTGTTGTGTGACAGGGCTCGCATAGGCGAGCGTTGATCCACAGCCACCACCCATGACGTAGACTTTGCCGTCGCTATAGGCGGCTGCGGCACCGTAACGAGCTCCAGTGAACCTCTGGTTTGTTTCATACCATTCGCCGACGCCCGTCGGGCTATTGCCGGCTGAAATGGTCGTGTTTGCACTTACTGGTGCGGCAAGAGTTATGGGCGTGCAGGTAGTGCTTGCACTGCGACCGCCGATAAGGTAAACGTAACCGTTAGCTGCAACGCTTTCAGCTTGCGTTAGTGGTTTTGGCAAGCTAGTTGAAAATGTCCAAGCTCCAGCATCGCCAGTACTGGCGTTGAGTTGCGAGTATTGAGTGTCGCTTAGGTAGTTGGCCCCATCATAGCCACCGAATAGGTACAGGTTATTGGCGTAGGCGATGGCTGCTCCGCCGCTACGAGCTACATCGAAAGAGCTGCTTGAAGTGGACCATGCACTTGCGATATTCCCGCCTGAGCTAAGCTGGGGGCTGGCATAGACAGTACTGCAGACGTTACTTCCAGTACAACCGGTACCAGTGCCTTCACCGCCAATAACATACAGCCGATCATTCCATACGGCGGCGCCGAAGTTTGTTCGAGCAGCGGGAAGCCCGTTTGAGGCAGTACCCCAGGATGAAACATTGCCATTACTAGGTGTCGCGTAGTAGACCTCCGTCCGACGGTCGGTCGCAGTGCTACCTTGTCCGCCAATGTAGTAGAGACTGCCGCCTGCTGCACGGAGCTTGCCCCACGCCCTGACGGCAGGGAGTGTTGCGGTGGTGTTGCTCCAAGAGCCTACGCCTCCGTTTACGTCGAGTGCGGCGTACGAAACAGTATCGATTGCGGTCGTACAGTCGGATGCGCTCGTACAACCACCAGCGACATAAAGATAGCCGTTAAGTACCGTAGCGCTTGCGCCGATTCGGTTCGGGTTTGTTCCGTAGGTATTTGTGCTGGTTGAATACCCTGCAGGTGCACCGCTGTCGTTGTTGTATATCTGGAATGTTTGAATAACATCTGTGCGAGTCGTACAGCCACCTGGACTATCGCCCGCTATGCAACCGCCGATAACGTAAGCGTAAGAATTAGACACTGGAACAGTGAGTCCCCATCGCTGGTTGATCTCGACCGCAGAAACGGTAAAGCCATCACTTGCGCTACCAAGGCTGCCATCACCCACGTTTACTTTTATAAACTCAATGTCAGCAAGAACGCCAGTGGCAGCTTCAAAGCCGCCGACCACGTAAATATAGCCGTTATAGCCAAACGCAGCCGATCGACGCCGACCAACAGCCATCTCATTGGGAGATTGAGTCCAGCCACTAGCCGCGGCAGTTACGACGTTATTATTGTCGTCAAACTTCGCATAGCGAACAGTAGTTAGGTCGACGAGACTAGGAGCAACGCCTCCGATTAGATATATGTAGTTTGCATATACTGTGCCACTCATAATACCGAGTCCTGTCCCGCTTGCGCCAGGGAGTGTGCCGATTTGTAGTTGACCACTTGTCGAGCATCCGGCGATTGCGCCACTCACCTGAATATTGCACTTGTAGACATTTTGGCTGTATGCAGTACAACCCGCACTACTACTTGAAGAACAACCCCCAAATAGGTAGAGATTCCCAGGGTTTGTACTTGCTGAGGCGGGGTTTGCCCGAGAATAAGCGTACTGATATGAAACATTGTTCATGCTCAGTCCGGACAATGTTTGCGTAGTCCACGCACTAATACTGCCGTCTGCATTGAGTATTGTCCTATGTAGTGAGTCGGTATTACCACTTCCGTCTAGGCCTCCAACGAGGTAGAGACGGCCATTAAATACAACCGGACTCGATGCAGCGATACCTCCAGCGATTGTGTTTGTCGTGTCGACACACCAGATATTGCCGCGTAAGTTTCTTGGAGCATTGCAGGTCGGCGCGGACATATTTCCAGTCGAGGAAACAGCCGTGTAGGCGACATTTCCACTTGTCGTAGAACAGGTATTGTTCGTACAACCACCGATCACATATAAATATCCGTTTACGACGATTGACGTATTCAGCATGTTGCCAACGTATGTTGTGCCGGGCATATTGCAGTCAGTGGGGCTACCGCCACTGCAGGGCGCAGTGCCGGCGGGGACGGTAGCCCCAACAGTCGAAGCATCGCCGTCTCTGTTTACTTCTCCATAGAGAATCGAGTCAAGCGTCCCCGAGTCACAATCGCCAGTGGTCGCGTTTTGAGAGGAGCAACCGCCGATTGTATAAATGCGATCACGCCAAGCGACCAGTCCAGCACTGGTTCGCTGACTGGATATATTTGACATGGTGTTCCAAGCATCAATGCTCCCGTCGGCATTGATGCTTGCTACCCTAGTGTCGGACAGAATGTTTGTACAGTAGCCGCTTGCATTGACGGTCGAACACCCACCTGTGACGTAAATGTACGCGCCCCATATGACGGCGATGTTACCGCCGCTACTCATACGACTAGTTGGCATACTCGTGGTCTGCATCCAGCTGTTCAGCGCACCGTTGCTGTTGAGTCTAGAGTAGTAAACATTGGCGCTAGGTGCTCCGCCAATACTCGAAGCGCCTCCGATAATATAGAGTCTGTCATTGTATATTTGTGCACTATGCGCATAGAGGCTGGAGGGAAGGTTCGTTCCTGGCGTCCATGACCCGAGCGTACCATTGGGGTTGATATCGGCATACTCGACCGTATTGACAGGACCGCTCGTCGACCGCCCGCCCAGTAGGTACAGGCGGTTATTGTAGGCGACAACAGCGCTATCGGATCGTATGGAGCTCAAGTCTGTTGTTTGATGCCAGTACGCCCAATTGCTCTTGTTCGTGTCTGTAGGGTGCCATAGCTGGGGTTCTCCGTTGGCTCCTAGTTTAGTAACGTACGTCGTGTTGGTGCGCGTCCCGGTGTCATCGAGACCACCGAGTGCGAACAGGAATCCGTTGTAGGCAGCGAGCGAGAAATTTGTGCGAGCATCTGGGAGGCTGTACGCAGGGGTCGTACACCAACCACTACAAACACCACTACCAGGATTGGCGCTATCTATGGTGCCCGTTGTGGTGTTGAACTGGGCCCAGTTAATGGATGATGATACTGTCGCGCCTGCGCCGAATGTAACGATTATGATGCCGTTACTGCCACTATTGCCGTTCCCGTTGCTTGCTCCGCCCGTACCGCCTGATCCTGCTCCATTTCTGGCTGAGTCACCAGAGTTACCCGGGTTTATGCCACTTCCAGCTGTGTTTGTAATGCCTGTCGCACTACCAATGGTATAACTAGAGCCACCACCACCACCACCACCAGCGTTTCCGTTCGCGCTTGTCGTTGAGCCACCACCACCACCACCAAAATAGCCTGAGCCACCACCACCACCACCTGGTCGCGTTGTGTTTACGTTTGGTAAACCACCATCGCCAGCCGACGCGAGGCCGCCCACTACGCCACTGCCATCGGTACCTTGCGAGCTTCGGCCGTCGGCGCCCGCGCCACCGACGAGAGAGGTTCCGGCTGAGCCGCTATTGTTGCCGCCCGACCCTCCGATCCCTCCGGCAGAAGCCGTACCGCCGCCGCCACCGCCACCATTTCCGACCGTCGTACCGGCTATGCCACTCGTACCGCCACCAGCGCCACCAGCGCCACCAGCGGTCGCGACGCGCGCTCCGCCGCCGCCGCCGCCACCAGCGGTAATGAAAAGTGGCGTAGAGTTGCGGTAGATGCTTGAATGTCCACCACCACCACCACCACCACCCGCATCCTGTCCGCCAGAACTATAGTTGCCACCACCACCACCACCACCAACGTACGTACTAATGGTTTCACCAGGGGTAACCGAAATCGTACCAGTAATATAGCCTGCACCACCACCTGTAGCACCTCCAGCTCCATTGCCACCACCACCTCCGCCGCCACCTCCGCCCCACATCTTGATCGTCATTGAGGTTACTCCGGGAGGCACGATGAAACTGTCGGCTCCTTGAGTATTTAAGAGGATACCGTTGAATGTCGTACCTCCTATATTATAGATATATCCACCTGCAACGACCGTACTACTCCCCCAGGCGGCGGTACTGAGGCTAGTCGTGGTTTTCCATTCATCAAAGCGAGCGCCGGTCGTACGACCTTTTTCGATAAGGCTGTTCTCAACATTAAAATTAATGTTAGTTTCGTTATTGCCGAACATAAACTGCTGCGCGGTAGCAACATAGATGCTCGGGTCAATAGATAGGGGGTAATTCGCACGTGCAAGACCGCTCACCGAGAGTTTTAGTGTACTGCCATCGAGTTGATACTGTGTTTTGACCGTTGATGGCTGAGAGCTTGGTTCGACAACAAATGGCTCAGGAATTTTAAATAACAGTACATTTTTTTCAGCATTTTCACGCGCTTTTTGCAAGAGTGCTGCATCGGCCTCGCTGCCAGTAGATATGTCACCTGCGAGAAGCTGATTGCCGTATATCCCAACACTCCCATCCACTTCAATCTTTGCAGTGAGGGTGTTGCCGAGTCCGAGTTCGTAGCGAAACTCGCGAGTGTCTGCTCCGCGTCGCTCGAGAATGATATCTTCCTTGATACCTGTATTTTGCATTGTATATACTAGCCAACCATCACGTCCACCAAGGGGGTGCAATATTCGTCCGCCTTGTTGCCGTCCTTCAGCGACGCGGAACTTCGGGGTGAGCGTGAACGAGAAGTTGCGAGAATCGTCCCTAATAGTTACTCCCTTTGCTGCCATACTGTGCGCCACGACGCTTACTTGCGAGATTGAACCAGTTGCTTCACTGCTCTTAGCTGACTGTCCGTTGTTAAAGTTAAACTCCTGCTTGCTTGAGTCGTATTTCAACCGACCCGCAACAGAGCTCGGGACGGCAGGTAGTAGAGACTCGCTACGCCCAAGAGTGTAATTAGCGGGTCCAAAGAACCACCATGTACTGTAGATAAGTGTTCCGACTAGGAGTAGCCCAAGGCTAGATAACGCCACGATACGCCAGTATCGTTGGCGCAAAAAAAAGCGCTTCCAATAAAGACGCCATGTCCTTGACTGAAAATTAAGACGGAGGACTGACTTCTGTATCTTCATATCACCTGCATCATATTATTATGTACTATTTTAACATAATCAAGATGCGGTGGCTATCTGTTAGAGAAGCTGAAGTTTAGGTTACCGACATAGGTATTGGCGTTCTGACTGGCGGTGATGGATATCTTGAATACAATACTGTCACCCGGTGCAAATCCGCATGTTGAAGGGTCTGCTGCACCGCTAGCGTAGCCGACTTGCCATGATGACTGCAAGCCTGTCGAAACTGACACCGATGAACCACAGGCGGTCAAACCACTCGTTGGGTCATTGCGATACACCTGGTAGTTAACAGTTGCATTAGCACTGTCTGTGCGTCCCATGAGCGAGGTTTGTCCCGATGTGAAGCTCTTGAAGGTGCTCGGTAATTGGTATGTCACGTAGATGCCGTAGGTTTGCGCACTCGCCTGAGGTGAAGTCCATTTGTAAAAGTTGTAAGTCTCGTTACTGCCGCAAATCGTCGATTGGCCAGAGCTGCCATCGTTTATGTTGAGTGTATCTGAGCAGATATCGCTTGTCATGGTGCCGATACCTGTGCCATGTAAGACGGCGTTTGTATATTCGGGGCTGATAGTGACAATATTATCCGGGCTTGAGCCACAGGCTCCCCAGCCGTCCGCCTCATAGCACTGTAATTTTCCAAGCGTTGTATCGTAATACATTGAGCCAAGTAGCGCATCGTTGTCGCTCGCGATAGGTGCCGAAGCACCCTTGTCAAGCGTAAAGAGTGTCGTTGGTCCTCCGTTAACACCACCGCCAACCTGGATGTTTGGCGTCGAGGCAGCGCTGAGCGTCATTGAAAAATTGTCGACATGAAAGGTGCGTGTAGCGCTAGCAGTTTCGACAAAGTAAACGTAGGGGTTAGTGGTGGCTGTTGCTGTTGTCGTGATATAGCAGGTGACTTTTGTCCAGCTAGTTGTGCTGATTGTTTGAGTGCTGTAGTCAACACAGTCAACATAGTTCGTTCCACCATTGGGGCTATAACGGATCTTGAAGTCGGTGAAACTGCCACTAGAGAGCTTAACATAAGTAGTGACTCGATACAGTGTATTGCTTAGGGGGCTAGAAGAGAGCTTGTTTCGCATACCTGCGTTCGCTGCCCCTGAAGTAATTGTTGCCGTTGCACTGTCGCTTGCATCGTATCCATCGCTTGTATTGCGAGTGACACTTACGGTGCCAGGTCCCGCCGTAGACCAGTTTGTCGCGAAGTTGGTGCTGTCATTGACGCTTCCGTCGGTTGCGAAGTTGTAATCAGCCGCAATCGTGACACTGGCATTGTCGATATAGAAGGTTCGTGCGGACCCACCGGTTTGTCGTATGAGGATGGCATTACTTGTGCTAATGCCACTCGTTGGTGTCGTAAAGATACAGTTAATCTTCTGCCATACACTCGTTACTGCCGATGCACTAGTTGTGCAAGCAACAGACGCAGCGCTGCCGTCAGTAGAGTAGTAGACATTCATATCAGTAAAGGTGCCGCTTGCAATCCGAGAAGTAAAGCTGACGTTGTAGGTTGTATTAGCTGTCAACGCACTAGCGAGTTGATTCTTTACTCCAGTGTTAGCGGTAGCAGGAGTTACGACAGAAACAGATCCTTGTCCGGTAGCGATGTAGTTTCCGGCAGTGTTGTAGCGCGAGATTGTCGTAGCGCCAACAGCACTCCATGTCGCGGCAGGGAAGGTACTCGCGCTTGCGCCAGCGACTTCGGCGCCACTGTCGGTTGTGTATTCGGTAACATTGCTGTTGACAGAGAATAGGTTTGCAGCAGAGCTTGACTGGACGGTGAGCAGAGCACCGTTGACGGAGTTTGTCGTACTGTCGCGAATGGTTAGACCGTTCGTAGCGGATGTTTTGCTAACCACTAGCTCAGCGCCGCCAGCGCTTTGGAGGGTGTTGTCGTAGGCTGCCTGCATAGTCGTGGAGCTTGAAGCACCAGCGGCCGTCCAGTCGGCGCCATTCCAGATCATTGTGGCAGTGGTGTTTCTGCGCATAGAGATTTGGTTGCCTTGGCCGCCACCGTTGACGGAAAGAGTAAAGTCTTTACTTCCGTTTGAAGCGGTGACGTACACGACACGGCCAGCCGTTAGGATCGATGGGTCAGGCATCAAGGCAGTTTGTCCGTCGTTTGTGAAGCCAACTATGACAGACGCGTTGTTGTTGATGGAGTTTTGCGAAATAGTACAGTTCGTTGTTGTGGTCGACTCGGCTCCGCCCGGGAAACAACCCGAGTCAGTCGTCGCTGTTTGGAACGTCGACGTCGCCAAGATGACCGTACCGTTTGCAGTCGTGCCGGTACCGCCCGAAAGCGTGAGACTTCCGCCGTACAGTCCGCTTGCACCGCTGTTTCCACCCTGAATAGTCACGACGCCACCATTCCCGGAGCCTTGGCCAGTAGAGCCGGCTAGAGTCAGGGCATTTCCAGCCGTATTTGCGGCGCTTTGCGTAGCCGCCTGTACGACTGTTGCGGCGCTAACTGAGCCGAGAGTTATGCTGCTTGAAGACAAGTTCAGTCCGGCCGTACCAGCTGCATTTCCGACGACGATGCTTGTCGCACTGCTCGTGCCGATGCTCAAGGTTGTCGCGGTTGTCGTGTCTAATGCTCCAGCAACGAGCACCTTGCTGTTCGTCGTGTCTACGGCAAAAACATCCGCTCCTACCGCTGTTTGGACAGTAAATGCTCGCGTATTGTTTGCGGTTCGGTTCGTTAGTTGGCCGCCATTCTCTGCGCGGGGTTGGTTCGCATAAACCGTGCCCGTGCCGAGATCGTTGATGGTGCTGGTGCCTGGGGTACTGCTGAAGCGGTTGTCGGCGAGATAGTTGTTGTCGGATGTAGCATCTTCGATGTTTATTGCATAATTAGTCGTTGTAGCGCTCGTGTCGGTGATATTATTTCCAGTAACAGTAGTATTATCTGAGCCATTAATGCGTATAGCGTTGTTATTCGTTGCACCACCAGCATCATATATATTATTCTGTGAAACTATAATAGTATTCGATGAAGATACGCTAACCCCCGCATTCCCCCCTTGAACGTGATTTCCTGTAATCGAACTTTTGCTACCGTCTACAATCACCAAGGGCTCACTGCCACCACTCATCACGTTATTTGCGATGATGTTATTGTGCGAATAGTCAATATATGCCCCAGCATCAACATTGTCCTTAAAGTTATTGCCTGTCACTGTATTGTCGTTTGACGAGCTGAGGAACATGAGCCCACAATATTCGTTTCCTTCTGAGACGTTGCCTGTGACTGAGTTTTTAGTAGAACTGTGAAGGATCAATCCAGAATTAAAGTTATTCTGTGTGATGTTTCCAGAAACAGAGTTATTAGACGATCCGCTAAGGTATATACCTTCCCAGTTGGCTCCTGTCGTATTGTTGCTGACAATGTTGTTGTTCGATGAGAAGATGTATATACCATTTCTATTGAAGTCTTTAACCACAACGCCTGTAATCGTTGCACCCTTAACAGCCGTCGCCCCACTACCATCTCCCATGTTATTAAGGTAGATGCCGTGCTGTGTGCCTGCCGTGTTTAATGTGTCCTGCCCATCAAGTCGTAAATCTTTTATGACTACACCAGTACCTGTGACTTGGTCGGTGTTTTCTATAAGGTTGTCGGTTGCGTCTATGTCGGCGAGTTGTATGAGAGTACCGTTGCCAACACCACTGAGCGTTGTGTTGTTCGGGACAAGAATAGTAGTATCTGCCGTATACGTACCAGCCAGGAGTACTACCTTCTTGCCTGCTGCAGCGGTCAGGGCGGCATTGATCTGGACTTGGTCGCCATCGGCTGCAGCGACGGTGTCTCCGTCTGTGACATAGTCAGCACTGGCTTTATCTGCATCACTTGAGTTACTAGCAGCAACAATGACAGCATCAGTTCTATCTGCCTGCCACTTCCCATTGGCATAGGTCAGGAGTTGTTTGGTTGTCGTATCGTAGTAGATCATGCCTTCAGTCGGTGAGCCAGGACGCGTACCAGTCGCGCCGCCGGCGAGGGTAAGGCTCATACCGGCAGCAACGGTAACATTTTTCGCAAGGTTGATGCTTGTTGCGTTTGTGGTGCCGATGTTCAGAGTACCGGCCGCAGCAGTGTCGAGCGTACCCGTTTGCAGCGTGGTTGCCGTGCCAGTACCGGCAATATTGAAGTCTGCCGTCTGTAGAGAAGTCGTATTTTGGATAAATCCACTCGCGTCTAAGCCTCCTAGTCTCCCGGCATTGAGGGCGTAGGGAACGGCCGACAAGCGTTTCATAGGGGTCATTTCGCCGTCACCAGCACAAGAGGCGAATGGCGTACAGGAAACGTCAGTGTTGCCGATGTTGACGCTGAGCCAAAGCGTGTCTTGGTTCCAGTCGACACTTGAGCCGAAAGGCGTAATGCTACCGAGCTGAACAGAGATGTAGCCGTTTACGACTCGTACGGCGTTGCCGTTGTTGTTCAGCCAGTCTTCCGTCCATTTTAACGTACCGCCAGGATTTCCAGCAGCCGTGCCGGGACCGTCTTGGTAGATTTTGAACTCGACATTATAGAAACCGTCGGCAACTACAGCACCCTGGGCATTCAAAAGCCGCCCCTGAAAGTTCAGCTGCTGGTTTATACCGGTGGCAGCCGAAACAGGGGTAGCAAGCAAGGTGTTTGTACCAAAGCCAAGGACGCCCAAAACAAGGGCGTACGCGGAAATGCGTCGGATTTTCCCGAACAATTCAAAAAGCATGGTGGCCTTTTTGTCTCTCTTTTAGTTGTTAATCTCTGTTTTGATAAACCCTTTTTGTCTCTCTGGTTTTATCTACTCTAAAGCATAAACGAGTTACGTGTAAAATGCAAGGGTAGTTTTGTATTGTTTCGCCCTTACAATTCTCCTCACTCTTTCCCTTGCACCATCATTCGTCTCAACCCCGTTCGACTCTAACTGATTATGTATATCGCCTCACTGCTGCCGGAAAGGCAGAGGTTTCGCCGAAAGATGGTGCTTCGCTCGCTATGTCCTCTTGCGATTTTCTAAAATCTAAAATCTAAAATCTATTTTCCCGCTCTTAAGAGGCCAGTAACAGATGTCGCTTTGCCAAGACAGCCTTTTCGCGTCGTTCACCAAGCCAAAAGCTTATGAGTATGGCGACGGTGCTCGTGTACAGAGGCCATAGGACGAGCAAACGTCCCAAGATGTCGGTTTTTGCTGCTGCAGTCGTTGCGGCGACGTCAGGTTGGCCGTTGACTATGACAGCAACGGTTATGAATGCGACGCGACCGTTTCCATCGCTTCCCTGAACAGATAGCTGGTAAATGCCGGCTTTTTGGTATACATGAGGTTGGTGAAATGTCGTGTTGTCTGGACGCGAAACAACCTTGTTCGTGGCGTCGCCCCACTGAATGTTAATGGCGTAGGGCGGCGTACCGCCGATGATATCTATAGGAACAGACACTTCCTGACCTGGGAACGTCCCCCGAAAAACAGCATCGGTGTTAAGAAGCAGCTGTGGTCCACCGAAATCCAAGGTGTTTATACCCGTGCTTTGCGTAGGCAGAGCATCATAGAAAACGATGATCTTGTTTGAATCAGGCCCTGCCTGGTTTAAAGAATCGTACACCCGGGCAACTAACGTATTTTGACCGATGAGCAAGTCTACATCAAGCGTGAAAGTTCCCGTGTCCGTGCAGGCCGTAGAGCCGGCGAATATGTCATTTTTATAGATTTCAACAAGAGTCGTTACCGGACACGTTCCAGAAACGGTGACGGGTGATGTCGGAAAACGCTGACCATTCGGAGGTGCAGTTATTGTGGCGGCAGTTGTCGGCGGCTTACCGGGCACGATGCCGCTTAAGCCGATGGAGCCAGACTCCGGGCCGTTGTACGGCGTTGCAGCTGAGGCGGTATACACGACGAGCGGAAAGACCGCCACGAGCAACACTAAGGCGAGCAGACCATACGAAGTGTGTTCATGTGGCTTAAGTTTTCCGCTATGGTGGCGGGGGCTAATTTTTATTTTCGACCGAGCCATATAATAATCATAACATAAGCGCGAATGGAAAGAGTGGGGAAGATGATTTTAGATAGTAGGTATTGGCTTTAGATTCTTTCCTGATAATTGGCTCACGGTGACCCTTTGCGATTTTCCAAAATCTAACATCCAAAATCTAATATCTAAATTGCTAGCGTCTGCGGCGAGGTGATTTCGAAAGGATGTATTCGTTGTAGCGACGGAGACCGAAGCGTATGAGGAAGAAACCGCCAACGAGTCCAACGATGATAGCGAGTACTAGCTTCCATGGCACGACCCAGAACGAAACGCTCATAGTAACTTCTTCACCGCTCGTGCCGTAAGCGACGACGAGGTCTGCGGTATAGCGCCCGAACAGCATGCGATCGCCTATGACGGCTTTGTCCAGGGGTGCTTCAAACTTTCGGATGCTGCCAGGTAGTACGTTCTTTTTGTCGAGGTTGATGTTGACGAGACCTATGGTGTTGCCGAACATGTCCTTAACCGTGGCTTGTCCGACAGGCTGTTCGTGGAGGTTTCCTTCGTTTTTAGTGCGTAGTACAAAGTTAACCGGACTCGACTCGAAAAGCCAGGCAGGACGACTGAATGTATCATATGTGCCAAATTCAGCGACACTCAAGCTCTCTTTTGCATCGCCCTTAACACGCATAAGAACGAGCGCGCCAAGGCTTGCCGAAAGGGATACGCCCGTACCTTCCACGCCAGGAGCGTTCGCCGTGAAGCGAATCGTACTGTAGTAGCCGCCTGGTGCAGCAGTTTTTGGTATGTTTATGGCGATGGTTAAGTTTTCGATCTTCTTCGGCTGCAGCGTGAGCTGGCTGAGCGGACTAAACCAGCTTTTCATTGAGTAGGGACTCTCTTCACCATTTTCTATGAGGATTTTTGGAGATCCGTCTTCTTGGTCGTTCGCGACGAAGTCATTCACTTGACCTGTAACTATAAGGGGTGTATTTGCAACATCACGAACACTGATTTGAGTCTTTACTGTTTCTCCAGGGCTACCAGAAAGTTCAACAACAGGCGGTGATATTTCTAAGGCTTGACTTGAGCCTGTACCGGCTGCCGGGTCCGTGACTGCAAAAACTGCTGGAGATACCGTTGATACCAGCAATAGTGCGGCGAAAGTGGCGGCAAAAAGACGTTGCTTCATAGGCTAGAAGGTCGGCGTACAGATATACGTTAGGGTTGTTGTGTATGTACCCGGGGCTTGATTACCAGTTGTGTTCACGATATATGAAACGGTGTATACCTGAGAGTTGGTAGCGCCAGGGGCTGCGTTGTCGCTGGCCGCCACGGTGTCCCCCGTTAGAAACTTGAAGCTATTGGCTGTGGCGTACCCACCCTTA
>CAYIYX010000008.1:0-18954 GCA_964367775.1 uncultured Candidatus Saccharibacteria bacterium
AAAAACCGGTGACGTCGTGAAGGTAGATACCCGCGACGGTAGCTATATTGAGCGGCAAAAGTAGTATCTTTCTGATACAGCGCAACACGGTCATGCTATACTAAGGGCTATGTTTCGTTTTTGGAGAAACCGGCCCGTTACCGTTCAGTCATCGGAGTATATTGGCGTTCAGGCCAGTTTTTTTGCTCGTCATAAGAAGATAATTTGGCGCGTGTCTGTTGGTATAGTTGCTGTCATGATTCTTGTCGTTGGGGCGCAGTTCTTGTACCCGCAGGACCGAAGTTTGCCGTATGCGACCGTGAACGGTAAAGCAGCTGGCAACAAAACCGTTAGTGAGTTGACGCCGCTGGTGCAGGACGTATTTGAAGATACCGCCGTAACGCTAAAAGCGAATGCCGTGACGTCTGAAGCAAAGCTTTCGGCCTTAGGGGCGACGTTGAATTCGGACAAAACGACCAATGTGCTCATGCAGTATTCGTGGCAGCAACGGCTTATACCGTTTTCTATAGTGTGGCTGAAGCCAAGTATTCGTAGCGCGTACGTCACGTTTGACGACGAAGTTTTGAAAACGAAAGCGGCGGAATTGGCCGCAAAGATGACGTCACAGCCCAAAAACGGAACGGTGAGTCTTGCGGCGGGTGGCGAAGTAGGCATTACGCCAGCAGAAGACGGGGTGTCGGTGTCTTCAGACGAGATTGTACGGTCTGTCGGCAAAGCGACCTATGCATTTGGAGCCAACACAGTGAGCGTTAGCCCAAAGATCTCAAAGCCGACCATCACGAACGAAATGCTCTCGAACGTGAAGGCGACTATACAGACCGTTTTAGGTAAAACCTTGACCGTTAAAAGTAGTCTAGACGCCAACATGGTCAGCACTCCAGACAAGTCGGCCATGGCAACGTGGATACACATCGGCGATGACCTGAAGTTGTCTTTGGACAAGGGAAAAGTTGCCGAATACGTGAACCAATTCGCGAAAACCCAGGTGCAGCCCGCCGGCACAACAAAAGTGACCATGATTGACGGCGTGGAAACTGGACGGATAGATGCACCGGCTGGCCGGGGAGTTAATCTTGACGTTTTTACGAGCGACTTAACGAAGGCGTTGCTCGAAAATGGTAGTTCGACGGTGACGGTGCAGTTCAGGGCTATAGCGCCAACCGTTGCCTACAGCCGAACATACAGCAGCTCTCAGGCCGGTCTTCAGGCGTATGTCAACGACGTGACGAGGGGTACGAGCATACAGATATCACTACAGCAACTCACTGGCGCTGGCTGGGGGGCTTCTTCGGGCGCGTCAACGAGCGTGGTGTCGGCTAGTACCTATAAGCTATTTGTATCAGCAATTCTTTTTGACAAAATTAACGGTGAGCAGATACATTGGTCTGACCCTATACAAGGCACGAATGTGGATGGTTGTTTGAGCAAGACGATTGTCGTTTCGGCAAATAATTGCGCGGAGCAGTGGTTGGGCGAATGGGGACGATCAAATGTGAATGCGGCGTTGTACGCAAAGGGGATTTCCGGCGCGACTTCGTTTACGACGGGCGATGCTGCGCGTACGTCCGCAGCAGATTTACAGAGGTTGTTGGTCGGTTTACAGAACCAAACGCTCTTTAATGCTGCCGACTCCGGCAAGCTGCTTTCGCTCATGAAACAGCAGGTGTATCGCAAGGGTATTCCGGCTGGCTCGGCAGGAGTGGTCGCAGACAAGGTCGGGTTTTTGTGGGATTATTTGAACGATGCAGCCGTAGTGTATCACCCGCAGGGTACATACGTGCTCGTTGTTATGACTAAGGGCCAGTCGTGGGCAAAGATTGCCGAGATTACCAAGCAAATCGAAACCATCATGTACCCGTAGTATTCGCACAACGCCCCAGGAGTGAGACAGCCTGTTTACATAAGCGAGAAAACGTGCTATAATTGGTTCTATGTCACCTCCAACCTGGAGGAAGGCATGTTTGCTTCGGCTGGCTGCTACGTGCGCCGACCGGCGCACTTCACAATCAATCCGATTCATAACATCGCCTACGACACCGACCCCGCGAGAGCGGGAAGGAAAGAAGGAATCATGTCCGCTTCAAGCTTCACCCGCTTCGCGGGTGCAATTGTCCTCGCGTCGCCACTCCCCGCCGCACCCACCACGACGCCAAGTGCCGCCACCACCGGCTTCGAGGCCACTTCTACGGCCCCGCCCGGAAGCGTCACCGTCACCTGCGACGGCACCGTGACGTTCATCGATGGGGACGCCTACCCGGCGTCCGTGGAGACCATCACGGTCGTCAACAACGGTAATAACACCGTGGTGACCAAGTCGTCCACGGCATCGCCGTGGACGGTGATCTTCACCGTTCCGTCTCCCTCGGACGGGCCAATCAGTGTCGTGTCCGACTCAGGTCTGAGCTTCTCGGGATCCGTCGTGGGGTGTGACACCGTCACCCCCACCAAGCCGCCCAAGGCCCCGAAGCCGCCCAAGGCCCCGAAGCCGCCCAAGGCCCCGAAGCCGCCCAAGGCCCCGAAGCCGCCCAAGGCCGCCGAGGCTCTGGCCAAGGCCGAGTTCAAGGTCGTCGAGGCCCTGGCCACGGCCGAAGCCAGGGTCGCCGAGGCCCTGGCCAGGGCCGAGAGGTGAAGAATGAATCGGGTTGACCGACCGCGCTGACTCCCGCCTTTCAGGCGGTTGAGTCAACCCGATTCACCCGGCCTCAACTGCGCACCAAGCGTAGAAGAGGCCGGGTCTTCACTTTTAGGGTATTTTTGTTATTTTTTGACGTTAAAGCGGAACTCTACGACATCATTCGGTGTCATGATGTAGTCTTTACCGACGGTGTGGATTTTGCCAGCAGATTTGACCGCTTGTTCTGAGCCAGCGACCACTAGGTCGTTGTAGTCCATGACGACTGCGGCTATGAACCCTTTTTCAAAGTCGGTATGTATGACGCCGGCAGCCTCAGGTGCAGTTGCGCCTTTTTTTATAGTCCAGGCTCGGACTTCTGTGTCGCCAGCCGTCAGGTAACTCTGGAGTCCAAGGGTGTGGTATGCGGCGGTGACGAGCTGGACGAGCCCAGACTCACTGACGCCGTAACTTTCGAGCATTTCCTGGCGGTCTGCGTCGTCGAGCCCACGAAGTTCTTCTTCGAGCTTCGCGCAAATGAAGACGCAGTCTTGAGGCGCTACGAGGGCTTGCAGCTCTTGTTTTTTCGCGTCATTGGCAAGAGTTTGCTCGTCGACATTGAAAACGTAAATCGCGGGCTTTACGGACAGGAGTTGCAAAGAAGAAGATGGATTTTGGATTTTGGATTTTGGAAGGGAACCGGTGTCTAAAGTCTTTTGTAGTTCGAGAAGGTTGTCGAGTTCAACGCGCTTTTTGGGGTCGACTTTGGCCTCTTTTTGCATTTTCGGGATGAATTTTTCAAGAGTTTGGAGGTCAGCGAGGATCAGCTCGGTGAGTATGACGTCGATGTCGTTTTTGGGGTCGATCGGTGAGGAGTCATGGCGGAGGATTTCATCGTTATGGAATGCGCGAACAACGTGGACTACAGCGTTGCATTCGCGAATGCTCGCGAGAAACTGGTTACCGAGACCTTCGCCCTTGCTAGCTCCTGCGACAAGACCGGCGATGTCGACGAACTCAACCGTTGCAGGTTTCACAGGCGCGTTATGGTACATATTGCTTAGGACCGCCAGCCTTGGGTCAGGGACGGGGACTATACCCGTATTCGGTTCAATAGTCGCGAAAGGGTAGTTGGCGGCGAGCGCTTCCGCGTCAGTGAGCGCGTTAAAAAGCGTCGATTTTCCGACGTTTGGCAGACCTACGATGCCTATAGATAAACTCATAGTTCAAGTATACCAGTGAAGTAAGGGGTTAGGCCACCCCTACGGGACAGTAGATTGCGTGAGACTGCAATATGCTTGTGGTTTTTAAATTACTACAGTACTATTGGTATAAGTATGATAAAGTCAGGCAAGATTCGACAGTTGTTTACAAAGAAAAGAGTGGTTATTGCTACAGCGGTTGTTTTAGCTGTTTTGGCTGTTGCGACAACGCTATTATATGTATTTTACCGAGATTCTCCTGCCAAAGTTCCCGAGGCTAGCAGTACCGAAAACAAGGGCATAGTCATAGAAAAACCGTCTAACCTGTCGAGCCAGCTCGATTCAGCTAAGACCGATGCCGAAAAAATCAAGCTATACGAGAAATTAATCGCCAGCCAACAGCTAGACAACGACCTCAAAGGCGCCATAGTAACAGGTATACAATACGCCGAATTTGCCAAAACCGGCTCGGCATACGGACAGCTTGCTGGTCTGTATGAGCTGCAAGGTGACAATGACAATGCAATAATCAACTATAAAAAAGCGATCGAACTGAGCCCGAAAGCGTCGGATGACAACTCAGCTTCACCGTATGTATACTATAGCCAAAAACTAACAAGCTTGGAGCAAAACTAGCATGATGTTTTCGCCGTCGAACCATAAAAGAGTATTTACGCTTGCGCTATTTGTTTCATTTTTTTTTGCGGCTACGAGCAGTCCTTCGGTAGATGCGTACAAAGGTCCCGGCTATTTCCAAGGAGGTACGGCATGTACCACGAACTTTGACTGGGATTTGAAATGCAACGATACTTTCGCAAGTACAAGCCAAAACAACGTTGTCTACGGAGGCGCCGGAGTAAACGCTTTAGCGGGCGTATCGTCTGGCAATAAAGCGTCGTTTATAACCTGGCTAACAGATCGATATAACAACTCGCCTGCAGTTAACAGGGGAAACGCAGTCCCAGATACCGCAACGGTACAGAACAGACTCGGTGCTCAGTTTATCATCGCCACGATGCTTGGGAGCCCTGGCCAGAGGAATAATCTAGCGGAAGTTGTAACACGGGTAAATAACCCTAATATTTCTATGACCATAATAAACGGCATACCCGAAAACTACGGCCCCCTCTCTTTTTCAGGAAAAAATAGTAGTACAGGTGCCCGCGATGAATTTTTCAATACCGATGGCTATAGTCCTGGGGTATCAAAATCACTGCTCGTTTTTAGGAATACGTCGACGGGCGGGAATATTGTGTATATCCTTGAATATCCTTGTGCAAACCCACTTGGTGGACTCCCGGGCCTACCCTCTGTGCCACCACCACCGCCACCAGCTCCTACCTGGGCTATGTCTGGCCGTACAGAAGCCACTTCAGCAGGAGTCGCCGTAACTACAGTAGTGCGGGGCCAGTCGGTGACGTTTCGGCATTACGTAAAGAACGATGGACCAGATACTTCAACCAGTATATCTGCCAGCACCATAGTGAGTGGCGGCGTGGGAACCGCAAAAGCATCGCATAACGTAGGGACATTTACCTCTGGACAAGAAAAAAATACCGACACCGACACCTTTACCGTACCTCTGACGGCAGCCGTTGGTGCGATGTACTGCCAGTATCCGCGGTACGAGCCAAGAAGTAATTCGGCTGCTGGCTATGAGGATGGCACGAACGCATGCGTCACCGTCGTCCGTTCGTACACACTGACGCCGCACGTGACGACGCCGATTACAACGGTTAAACAGGGAGACTCGGTCGTTTTTTCGTATAGCGTAGATAATCCCGGAGCAGGAACCGCTACCAATGCAACGACCCATGTTCCTCGCGCCATCATCATCCCGCCAGCAGTGTCGCCACCAGCGGGCTTCTTTACGCAAAAAGATAGCATTGCAGGGTGCCCGACCTATACTGCATTGGCGCCTGGTGTAACGTGTGTGAATGTCGCCGCGTTGTCAGGTAGTAGGGTGTATCCACAAGCGGTATCGACTACTTCGGAAGGAAGTGAAACGGTGCTGATGAATTACCCCGTAGGAACCCAAGTGTGTCGTACTTTTTCGGTGTATCCTAGAGACGCATCAGGTAATGTTGCGAGAAACCGTGACAGCGTCCTGAGCTGTGTTCTTGTCGCAGCTTCTCCATACCTCACTATTGTTGGTGGGAGTCTCTGGTCTGGCGGGTCCATAACCGCTCCCTATACTGGGGTTGCCAAGGTTACCGCGTCAGCTCCCTCTAGCTTCGGTTCGTTCGGAGATTATGGCGTCTTCTCGACAGGAGAAATTAACTACTTCGGTTCAGCTGGCCAGACTGGGAAAGATTCTTCGACGAGCGGTATGACGAGTGGCACATGGCTGACGTTTGCGAATGAGGATCCAGCATCACTCCCGAACCTCGGTTCGTACTCATCGACCCATAAAATAACAGACATAAGCGCTGTTCCAGCGGGGGCCGTACTAGTGAGCGGTTCAATGACCGTACCCGGTACTGGTGTCTACAGAACAACTTCAGATATAACCATCACGGCATCAAATATGGCTCCAGGTAGTCACGTTTCTATATATGCACCAAACAACACAGTTACTATAGACGGTAATATCACCTACAACACGAGTGGCGTTAGTTCGTTTGCACAGCTGCCATCACTAACCATAGCGGCAAGAAGGATACAGATTAGCGGAACGGTCACCGAAGTAGCAGGCAACTTTTACGCCTCCTCGTCTTTTGTCACTTGCTACCAAGGACCAGCATCTCCAGCCGAAAACGCTGCGAAGTCGGCCGCTATAACGTCTGTCGTTGCGGCTGCCTGTAATCACCGCCTAGACATTCACGGTGCGGTAACGGTGGCCAATCAGGTAGTAAATAGTCTAGTATTGAACCGTAGCTATGGTGGCGCAAGCGATGGCGAACCGGCTGAAGTAATCCGGATGCGACCAGAGGTGTTTCTGACCGCGTACGACCTGAGCACGAAGTCGGCAAGCGTGACTGTGACGACAGTACAAGAAACCGAACTTCCACCTCGATATTAAATATGAAAAAAGGCTTAACACGCAACAAGCTTATGGTATACTATAAGCAAGTATGAAAATGTTTGGTTCGGTGGGCGACTTCTTTGCACTGGATATTGGCACAACTGCCATCCGGGTTGTACAGTTATCGAGAGCCGGTAACGGTTGGAATCTTGAGAAGTACGCGAGCGTTCCGGTTGATATTCGAATTTCCGGTAGCGATTCCATCGATGATCAACGGAAGCTCTCAGAGGTTATTGCAACCGCTATAGGGCAGAGTGGTATTCGTACCAAAAATGTTGTCGTAGGGGCGCCGTCTAGCCGGACATTCGCAACGGTTATAGAACTTGCCGACATGCCATCATCCGAGCTTGCCAGTACCATAAAGTACCAAGCTGAACAATTTATTCCCATGAGTCTCGATGAAGCGAAAGTTGACTGGGCCGTACTGGGCAGGTCTCTCAAAGATCAGACTAAAAATGAAGTACTGCTAGCAAGCATAGCGAACTCATTTTCGGAGCAAAGACTAGATCTTATAGAATCTATGGGGCTTAATGTCGTTGCTATAGAGCCTGACTCAGTGGCTCTTTGTCGCTCTCTCTTGCCAGCTGCATCGACAGGCGGTCGTGTCGTACTCGACTTCGGCGACATGGGATCTGACCTTATAGTCGCCCTAGGAGATTCTCCTCGCCTTATCCGAGCCATACCTACAGGTGTCAGGAGTCTCGTAAAGGCAGCTGCCCAGAACTTAAATATTCAAGAGCAACAGGGTATGCAGTTCATTTTGAAGTTCGGCCTCCTTCCCGACAAACTTGAAGGCCAGATTGTCCGCGCGCTCGAAGCGACCATGAGCCAGTTTGTGTCAGAAATCGTGAAGTCAGTTAAGTTTTTCCAGACAAAGTACCCCGATATGCCAGTTTCTGAGATCCTCTTGTCGGGCTACGCAGCTACTATACCCGGTTTTGACCAGTATCTTTCGCAAAAAATCGGATTGAATACGAAAAAGGCTACCCCTTGGCAATACGTACGCGTACCTCAGGGTGATCAAGCAGCGCTTCAAGAAATAGCGTCCCAGTTTGCGGTGGCTGTCGGATTGGCTCAGAAAGGTGATGTATGATTGGCCTTAACCTTTTACCAGATGTTAAAAAAGAGTTCATAAAGGCGCAGCGGACACGCAATACAGTTATTAGCCTGTCTATACTGACTATGGCTGCGGTTGGCGGGGCGACTATTGTTCTGGCGTTATTTGTGTATGTTGCTCAGAGTGCCATGATTAACCTCAAGAAAGATGAAATTACTAAGAGACAAAGTACTCTCGCAGCAAAACCTGAAGTCGGTAAGTATTTGACAATTCAGAATCAGCTCGATGCTTTGAAAGGACTGCATGACGCCGATCACAAGATATTGTACAGTCGACTCTTCGACTATCTTCCGCAGCTGAATCCAGCGCCGCCTCACAATGTAAAGATTGGAAGTATCAAGGTAAGTCAAAAAGATACCTCGATGGACATACAGGGAAATGCGACAGACTTTAAAGGCATGGATACATTTAAAAATACACTCGAAAACGCCACAATCTCCTATAAAAATGGAGAGACATCGAGTGAATTGAAGCTATTCCCGCAGGTTTCTATAAAATCTGCAGCGTTATCGAGCGAGAATAACATCGCCTATGTGTCATTTGAGTTCAGCGTCACGTACTCGAAAGAAGCGTTTAGCCCTGACGCGACAGAAGTAAAGCTCAATGTTCCAAAGTTAACTATATCTGACTCAAAGACAAATGCCCCGAGTGAGATTTTCAAAGACAACGGAGGCTCCAACTAATGGAAAAGAAGGACAATGTCACTACTGGTCTACGTAAAAGACAACTGATTGGCGCTGCAAACAAAACGGTTTTTGTGTGGATAGTGATTGCCTCGATAGTACTAGGGGTATGCGGTGTATTTGCTCAGTTTCTCATGCAGCAACTGATGTTTAACAACAAGATATATGGAGTTTTGTCTAGCACGAGCACGACGCTCGAAAATAACAACAAAGCCTATGACGGCCTTAAGGCTGATGTCACGAAGCTAATCGCCAACGACAACCTAACGGCTCTTCGTAAGGGCGAGAATAGTACGGCATTGCAAGTTATCATAGACGCTTTGCCGACAGAGGAAAATAAAGCAGCGTTTGCGACGTCTATGCAAAGCGAGGTTCTCGGACCATCTGGAGCAGTGCTTAGTTCTTTTTCGGTGGCAGAAGAGGGTGATGCTTCGACGGCTTCATCTACCACTCCCGGCACTAAAGGACCAATACCATTCGACTGTAATTTTGTCATCATGGGTAACTACACCCAGATACAACTGGCCTTGCGCAACATGGAGCGATCGATTCGTCCCATCACCATCAATTCTGTAGATATCCAAGGAACGGCTTCAAACATGCAGGCTACTATAACGGCAACTACCTACTATCAGCCCCCGAAGGACGTACAGCTTAAGGAAGTGCAGGTAGCGCCATGAAACGTAATGAAATAGCGTTGATCTTAGTCGTGGTCGGACTTGTCGTGCTCACGACGTATTCGTTGCTAAATGTTATGTTCGGGAAAGCCGCTCTGAATCCAGTAGGCGTAAAGTCGACAGACTCGATTTCTGGCTCTATAAACAATCCACCAGACTCAATGGTATTTAATACGGATGCGATTAACCCGTCGGTGAGCGTTACTATAGGCAATCAGTCGGACCAGCAACCGTTTAACATTAAAAATTAAGGCTGATAACATATGGCAGTTCTAACCGAAGAACTTCAGGGAAAGCTCGAGAACTTGCTCGTCGATTCCGGAGTTTTGACGGCCGATAAACTCGAAGAACATCGGAAAATAGCGAAAACCTCGGCTACGCCCCTCCTAACAGAATTGGTTCAAAGTAAGGCTGTCGACAACGAGTCCCTTACGAGGGTAGTTGCTCAGGTTAGTGCCGTACCGTATGTGAACCTTACAGACGCTCTTATAGACCAGAAAGTTCTTGCTCTTTTGCCGCGTGAGTTCGCCGAACGCTATATGGCTGTTCCACTTGGTGAACTTGGCGAAGGGGTGAGCAGCGCCAAGCGACTCGCTATAGGCATGATCGATGCGAACAACGTTCAGGCTGTGGACTTTCTGTCGAACAAGGTGCAGCGACCATTGAAAGTATATATGGCTTCGGAACAGGGCGTGCAGCATGTTCTCGATCAATATAAAACCGACCTGGCTAAGGGTGTTGGCGAGGCAATTGCCGCTACGGACGAGGGGGAGGGCGGCGTAGAGGCCGGAAGTAACGCTCTCGTGATCAGTCAAGATTCTCCAATCTCTCGGGCGCTTAATACCATACTCGAATATGCGGTGCGTGCACGGGCTTCTGACATACACATCGAGCCAACCGAGACAGACTTACGTATTCGTTGTCGCATAGACGGGGTACTTCGAGAGATTATGAAGTTGCCGAAGAGTATCGAGCCAGCTATGATTTCTCGTATAAAGATCTTGTCGAGCCTAAAGATTGACGAACATCGCGTGCCTCAGGATGGCCAGTTTGCGGTACATGTCTCTAACAAAGACGTCGACCTCCGTATTGCTATTAGCCCAGTGATTTGGGGTGAACAGGTTATCATTCGTCTGCTCGACAAGTCAGGCAGTAGTTTTAAACTTGAAGAGATGGGTTATGCCGGGCGTGCTCTGAGAGCGATTCGTAAAGGTATCGTGAAACCAAATGGCATGGTTTTGACGTCTGGCCCGACTGGTTCTGGAAAGTCTACGAGCCTATATGCGCTGATTTCTGAGATCAAAAGCGACATGGTAAATATCGTGACACTGGAAGACCCTGTCGAATACAAGATGGCCGGCGTGAACCAGATACAAGTAAATAACGAGGTTGGCTTGACGTTTGCAAGCGGACTACGTTCTATCTTGCGTCAAGACCCAGATATCGTCATGGTAGGTGAGATTCGAGACAGAGAAACAGCAAACTTGGCAGTGCAGGCATCGCTAACGGGTCACTTGGTGTTTTCAACGCTTCACACGAACTCGGCGGCCGGTGTCTTGCCGCGACTTCTCGACATGGGCATAGAACCGTTCCTTATTGCCAGTACCGTAAATACTATTATTGGACAGAGACTTGTCCGACGTATTTCTGACAAGAAAGAGGCGGTGGCGGCAAATGCAAGGGAGATGGCGAGCATACGAGAGACTGTCGGTATGTTATTGCCCAAAACGAAAGAGGATGTTGCGCGTGCGGCGGAAGATATGGGCTATAAAGACCTTCCGTTAGCCGGGCAAAACACTTATACTTTAATGAAGGGGAAGGACTCTCCTCAGGCGCCGGGTGGATACAAGGGTCGCGTCGGGCTGTATGAAGTTATGGATGTAACTGAAAATATCCAAAATCTCATAGTGAAGCGTGCGACAAGTGCAGAAATTCAACGTCAGGCCATAGCAGAAGGCATGGTTACTATGCGTCAAGATGGATATCTAAAGGCGCTTCAAGGTTTAACAACACTAGAAGAAGTAAATCGCGTTGCCGCGAATATGGCATAAGAAAAGGAGTGGGTATGGCAGCAGGACTACGGATTGAGACATTACTAGAGGACGTGATTCGCAAGAAGGCATCCGACCTTCATATTCAAGTTGCATTACCGCCAATGCTCAGAATCGACGGGGCATTGTCTCCGATTGCAGGGGTCGATCCCCTTGGTGAGGATGACGTTGAACGACTGGTTTTCGCTATTCTCGACCAAGACCAACAACAGATACTGCTTAAAGACAAGGAGTTTGACTTCAGCTTTGCCTTTGGCGACCTTGGCCGCTTCCGAGTCAATGCCTTCCATGAACGAGGCAACCTGGCAGCTGCGCTTCGTCTGATTCCAAACGAGATTTTAAGCGTTCAACAACTCGGTATGCCAGCAATCGTGAGTGGATTTTCTGAATACCCGCGTGGTTTAGTGCTCGTGACTGGGCCTACCGGCTCTGGCAAATCAACAACATTAGCGGCTCTCGTAGACAAAATCAACACCGAGAAGTCACACCACATCATTACTATTGAAGACCCGATTGAGTTTACGCATAAAAGTAAAAAGTCGGTCGTGGTTCAGCGTGAAGTGCATTATGACACCTATTCGTTCTCGGCTGCGCTCCGCTCTAGTCTTCGTCAAGATCCTGACGTCGTACTCATCGGTGAGATGCGTGACCTCGAAACCATTTCAGCGGCCATTACCATTGCCGAAACAGGACACCTAGTATTTGCGACACTTCACACCAACAGCGCATCGCAGTCTATAGATCGTATGATCGACGTGTTCCCGCCGCATCAGCAGCCACAGATCCGCGCGCAGCTTGCCAATATCCTGATGGGTATATGTTCCCAGCGACTAGTTCCGTCTATCGGTGGTGGTCGTATTGTCGCGGCAGAAATTCTCATTGCGACTCCGGCCGTTCGAAATATCATACGTGAAGGCAAGACTCATCAGCTCGACGCGGTCATTCAGACCGGAGGAGACCAAGGCATGCAGTCTATGGACAAGACTCTGGTTGGACTAGTGCAGTCAGGGCAGGTGACAAACGAAGAAGCGCGTAACTTTGCGGTCGACCTTTCAGAGTTCGATCGTATGATGAGGGGTTAAGAGCCTATGCTTGATTTTAAATATTCCGCAAGAGACACAACCTCAAACAAAATAGTAAAGTCAGCTATAAAAGCCGACAGCGAAAAGGCGGCGGCAAAGATACTCATATCTCAAGGTATGGTGCCTCTGGAAATCATGGAAGCAACCGAGACAGAGAACTTTTTGTCGAAGCTATCAAACAAGATTTCCGTAAAGGCTCGAGTAGTCTTTACGCGTCAACTATCTACGCTTATAAATGCAGGCCTGCCATTAACGCAAAGCCTACACACGGTTCGTGAACAGACCGAGAACAAACAACTGCAGGCCATTATCCAAGAAATTACTGCGTCCATCGAGGGCGGAACAACGTTGTCGGCGGCATTCGCAAAACACCCGAAAGTGTTCGACGATGTGTATATCGCGCTTATTTCCGCCGGTGAAGTATCTGGTACGCTAGACAAAGCCCTAGAACGAATCGCCGATCAACAGGAAAAAGACGCAGAAATTATGAGTAAGGTCAAAGGAGCCATGGTGTATCCGGCCATAGTCAGTCTTGTCATGGTTGGCGTCATTGTCTTTATGCTTGTGACTGTCGTTCCGCAGATTCAGAAATTGTACAAGGACTTACATCAAGAATTGCCACTAGCTACTGCAGTAATGGTTGCAGCGGCAAACTTTCTCATCGAGTTTTGGTGGATAGTACTTATCGTTGTTGGAGTACTGATTTACTTTGGTATAAATTGGTCGAAAACAGTGGGTGGACGAAGGGTTATTGATGGCATAAAGCTGAATGTTCCGATGTTTGGTCCGCTGTTCCGCAAGCTCTATATGGCGCGGTTTGCTCGTTCAACCGAAACGCTTATGTCAACGGGGGTACAGATGCTCGAGACGTTACAAATTGCTTCTCGAGCAGTGAATAATGTCTACGTAGCCGAAGCTATCAACCGTGCGTCCGATAAGGTCAGAGATGGCAAGTCTTTGTCGAGCTCCTTAAAAAGCGAGGACTACGTACTGCCACTCGTCCCTCAGATGATCAGTATCGGTGAACAGTCCGGGGGAATTGACGCAATGCTCGGCAAGGCAGCGACGTTTTACGAGAATGAGCTTGACCAGACAATTAAGTCTATTTCGACTATGATCGAACCTATACTGATGGTTATGCTGGCAGGCGTGGCTGGTTTGATGATTGGGGCGGTGTTGTTCCCGATCTACAACTTAGTCGGCTCAGGAGCCGCAGGGAGGTAATTGCACGAAAGCGCTTGTGTTTTTAGTAGCGGTTGTCATATAATTAAGCCCATAATCAACATAATGCATTAACTCAATAGTAAGGGGTGGATATGAACAAACGAAAACAACGAGGGTTTACAATCATCGAGGTCGTCCTGGTGCTCGCAATTGCGGGTCTGATATTCCTCATGGTGTTTATTGCATTGCCAACGCTGCAATCAAACCAAAAAGATACGCAGCGACGCAGCGACGTCAGTCGTCTACGAGCACAAATTAATCAGTTCCAGGCAAATCAAAAGGGAGCTGTCCCAACGGTTGCGCAGATGCAAGACGTGACCACTGCTGGTTTCGTGAACCAATATCTTAAAAATGGTGGTTCGTGGCAGGACCCTAAGACGGGCATAGACTATCCTACGCCAATAACCTACAACACCAACTTCGCCACAACATTAGGCACTGGCACTGTTGATGCAGGAAAGTGGACATACCTCAATAACGCGAAATGTACTGCAGGAGCAGACACCTTTACGACAGGTACTGGCGTTCGTACATACGCAGTTGCTATGAAGCTAGAGGGTGCAGGGTTTGCTTGTCAAGATAACCAGTAGGTCTTAGAGCTATTTGTGTAAACCCCGCACTCGTGCGGGGTTTTCATTTTTTCAGGCATCTGGTAGCATAAAGGTAATGGAAGTAGCTATATTTGGTTTACTGGGGCTCTGTTTTGGCAGTTTTGTCAATGCGCTCGTGTGGCGTTTACGAAAAAAACGCAATTTTGTCAGTGAACGCAGTGAATGCACGCACTGTCATCACGTATTGGCCTGGTACGATCTTGTTCCAGTCGTGAGTTGGATTTCCCTGAAGGGAAAATGTCGGTATTGTCATAAAAAAATCGACGACAGCCCTTTGACGGAAGTGGGGGTTTCGGCCACATTTGTCTTGTCTTATGTATTTTGGCCATTTGGTTTCTCGGTGGGGGGCTGGGCGCTTCTGGTTATCTGGCTTTTCATGATCGTTTTACTTGCTGCTGCGTTTCTGTACGATCTGCGCTGGATGCTTTTGCCGGACAAGCTTACGTTTCCCTTGGTTGGTCTTGGGGTTGTTTGGGCTTTTATATACTACCTAGGTGTCGAGCAGGTATCTCTTGCAAGCGCAGGGCTCGAGATAATATTTGGCCTTACGAGCGTCGCTGGAGTGTACGGTCTTTTGTATATCGTGTCTAAAGGAGCTTGGGTAGGCCTTGGAGATGTTAAGTTAGGAATCTTCATGGGCTTGACTCTCGGGTGGTGGCGGGGCGTTTTGGCTGTGATTCTTGCCAATATCATAGCGTTTTTGATCATACTACCAGGCTTGCTAAGTGGTAAAATTAAGCGGACGAGTCGCATACCGTTTGGGCCGTTTCTCATAGTAGCGACGGTGATTGCGCTACTGTTCGGTTCAGCCATTATTTCGTGGTATTTTCAGGCGATATTTACATCTAGTATATAGTGCTTGTGGTATAATTAGCTATAAGATGAACGGGCAATCCGCGGGTTTTACTATAATCGAAGCTATGCTCTTTCTTGGGATGACCGGAATGCTGTTTCTTATGGTATTTATAGGGGCTGGATCTATGGCATCTCGCCAGAGATTCACGGACAGTACAGACAACCTACAAGCTTTTTTTCAATCTCAGTATGATCAGGTAGTGACCGGCGTCAATACTCGCGACAGCACAACGTCCTGTGCCAGCGAGACTATTCGACCCGGAGCGAGCAAGGACTGCTTGTTGCTGGGCAAGCTCATAGTTAAGCAGAATTCTACAACGTTAAATACGTACTATATCGTGTCGACAACCAAGCTTCCAGATGCATATGCTGGTGTTGGAGTGTCAGATACAGACAAGTTGAAGAACGTAACTCTTGAAGTAATATCGGACAGCGCAACGTACGAATTGAAGTGGGGAGCAGAAATCGACACGCTTACTCGTTCTACAAGTCTTCCGTCAGGTTCTGGTAGAGGTAACGTTAATGCAATTGCGTACATGCGAGTGCCTGATTCTGAGCGCATCATAGCCTTGTATTATGACAATATAGTCGGCCCTTCAATGGGGCTTCAATGGGTATTAAATAATGACGTAGGAACTGGTTCTGGTGGAGCATATAATCCTCCAGGTTCGACGACAATCCCAAGTCTAGTAGTTTGCCTTAAAAATGATGCTGATTTTACGGCTTCAGTTTCGCGTATTCGTTCAGCTTTATATTTCAGCCAAGGACAGGGCACTGGCAATATTGCGACAAACTATAACCCGGGTACCGCTATATGTCCCTGAAAAAATCTACTCAAGCCGGAGATACGCTTGTTGAAGTCCTTGTGGCTGTCGCAGTACTTGCCGTTGTATTAGTCGGAACGTTTTCGCTTATGAACAAAGGGGTAACGCAGATGTACGATAGCATGGAGCGTTCAGAGGTCAGGCTACTCCTTGACCGTCAGACAGAGGCGTTAAGTTATGCACGTGACGAATTCTTCATACGAGACTCGGGAGATACATCAGGGTACGTCGTCAACGTAGCGGCTGCAAATGCATGGCAGACCATAAGAACGGAGGCGCTGGTTCCGTCTCTCAGCACAGTTCCCGCTCTAGAAGACGGGTGCTCGACGACTACCGGTGCCTTCGCAATTACCCGTGACGGCAGTAACAACCTTGCAATTTCGGCCATAACGCAGGCCAAAGCTACTGGATTTCCGAGTCCTGGAGACGGCATATGGATACAGAAGATTTCCAGCCCGACAGGGCTACTAGTGCCGTATAAAGACTTCTACATTCGGGCTTGTTGGTGGCCTACGGGCAGCCTAAATATGCAGGTCATGTCAACGGTAGTGAGGTTATATGACAAATAAGAAACAGGCAGGGTTTACGCTTATAGAGATGATGCTTACTATGGCGGTCGTATCGTTTATGCTCCTGTTTGTCGTTGCTGCTATACTGCAGGCAACCCGACTATACACAAAAGGACTCTCTATACGGCAGATAAATCAGACCGGTCGTCAGATCTTTGACTCGCTCGGAAAGTCGATGCGGTATGCTAAGCCGACGTACCTCCCCGCAAATAAACGCATTTGTGTTGGTGGTATAACGTATGCCTGGAACGTCGAGGGTGAAGCGCCAACGGTATACAAGAATAGGCTTGACGACAGTACGGTTCTACGATTCGTGTCAGTGCAAGATGCGACAGGGAGTTATTGCGAGGCGAGCCCATCTCTTCCGAATATTCCCCGTGCGAAATCCGTCGACTTAGTTGGCTTTGACACAACACCGCTCTATTTTTCCGTAACGTCCAACGGTAAATTATGGGACATACGACTCGTACTATCGACGGCGGGCAGTAACCTTGCTATTCCAGACGCGACAACGGCGAGTGGTTATTCCTGCAATGCACAAAATCAGTTCTGTGCCTTTGGCGATTTTGAAACAACTGTATACTCGAGGGGGAGCTAAGCGTATGTTTAACTATTTTCACAAGAATCACGACGAAAGAGGCGTTGTTTCGTTGATGACGGTGATGTTCTTTATGATATTTATCTCGCTTATCGTGACTGGGTTTGTTACGCTCGTCGTTGATGATCAGCGTCAGACTACAGATAACGACCTCAGTGCGAGCGCGCTCGCTGCCGCGAGGGGTGGCGTGGAAGAGGGCAAGCGTGTACTTCTGTACTGTAAAAAGTTAAAGCAAACAGACCCTCTGGGCTATAGTACGTCAGGGTGTGACGCAGCCCTCAATAGTCAGGACAACTGTGACGTATTCAAAACAGGCGCGGCGAGTACGCTCGCTAGCACGCTTTCGGTACCAATCGATAGTGTCACGGGCGAGGGCGTAACAGGAGGTAGCGGGGCTGCCGATTATCAGCAATACTTTTCTTGTATGACTATCCAGACAAAAACCCCGTACGTATCGACAACCCTTACGAAAGACAATGAGCGTATTCAGTCACTGACGACAGACGCACCTTTTTCGAATCTAAAGGTATCATGGGCGGGAGATGGTTCGTACACTGTTCGCACAGGTACTTTGAGCGAGTGGCCGACGCTGAGTGTTTGGGGAGCAGCAGCTTACATGCCAGTCATCCAGCTGCAAGTCATACCGTATGTCGCGACAGTTGCAGGTTTCGCCGACCTCAATGCTATAGAACAGGGATCGAAGACTGTATATATCGTTCCGTGCAACGGCGCAGGAGGGTGTGCGGCTGCAAGTAAGGATATAAATGTACTAGACGTTAGAGATCTTGTTATAGGGAAGGTTCGCATCGGCGGTGCGCCTATTACTTACGCAACATGTGCAGCAAGCGGCATTACCTCGTATAGTTGCTCGGTGACACTAACGGGGTTCGTCGGTGGTGGCCCCGGAGGGACACAATATTATACTCGTGCAAGAATCCTCTATGGAGAGCAAACAAACCTGCAGCTTGCCGCCCAAAACGCAGGCGTTCCCGTTAACTTTGACGACGTTCAGCCGTGGATCGATGCCACAGGTCGAACAAATGATGTGTTCAGGCGAATCAGTGCTCAGGTTAGCTATGCAGCTTCGAGTACATCCTTGCCGCAGGATGCGTTAAATTCGGCCGCCCCTGTCTGTAAAAACATGACAGTTTCAAGTAACGCTATTAGCTCGACGTATAACTGTAATTAGCCAGCGTCCTCACCGTGAGAACGATGAAATTTTGTATGCACCTCTTTTAAGTGCTGGTCGGTGACATGGGTATATACTTGCGTGGTTGCAATATTGCTGTGACCCAGCATGCTTTGGACAGAACGAAGGTCGGCGCCGTTCATAAGTAAATCGGTGGCGAAAGAGTGGCGTAGCGTATGCGGGCTGACGTGCTTGGTGATACCAGCGAGTTTGGCATAGCACTGCACGAGACGCTGAACTGAGCGTGGGGTTATGCGGAAACTTTCACCCTTTTCGTCACCAGTTTTAAAACCACTACACCGGATAAATAGTGGGATTGATTGGTCGGATCGAGTAGTAAGATATGTTGCGAGCCATTCTGTTGCCTCAGGGCTGACAAAGACTGGGCGGTCTTTCTGGCCTTTCCCTCGAACCATAAACTCGCCACGGTTGAGATTAACTTGGTCACGATTGAGGTTGACGAGTTCACTGACACGAAGTCCACTCGAGAAGAGAAGTTCGATGATGGCTCGATCGCGTATACCAGTTGACTTATTGACGTCGACAGCCTGGATGAGTCGCTCAGTTTCATCGGTTGTTAGAAAACTCACTTGCCGACGGTTTACCTTCGGAAGTTCGATTTTTTATGGGGTTAAG
>CAYIYX010000009.1:0-18931 GCA_964367775.1 uncultured Candidatus Saccharibacteria bacterium
TTGGACCTATTGTTACATACTGTTTATGCTAAGGCAAGTCTATTTCTTATGGAGGGGCACGCCCCTCCGGTGACGTTTCGGGGTGAATCCGAAATCGCCACCTCTACCCTCTAAAGCTCGGCTAACGCCTCGTTAAGCTTTTACCGCATATGGTCTTTTATTCTCCGTACCGTAGTACGATCGCTCGTGCTGTCTCACCAAGCCGTTTTGTTTCTTCAAACTCAAAGTTCACTACTTCACCAAGTACCTCATGGTCTATCCGCCATGACACCACTCGTCGCTGCTCTGCGTCGCGGCCATTCACTACCGCCGTAAAGCCATTACGTTCAGCCATGAGCAAACCTTCTTCGCTCAAACGACCTTCCCTGTTTAGTTGTTGCACGCGATAATGGTACGCTGAATGCGTTTTAATATCGACGCCAACCGTTCGCATAGATTTCGGGTCAGTAAAAATCATGTCGATCCCAAATGCGTCTTCTCGTCGGTTCGACATCTCAACATGGAAACCTTCTTTTTGTAGGCCAAGGTAAACGGCGATTTCACGACTCAACCCATGCACTATGGCGTGGTACTGCTCGTCTGAAAAACACCGCGTTCCTACTTTTTGACACATAAAGTCACACAGTGCTTTGACTCGCTCTTTCACATGCGGTAACAGTTCACGCGGGAGAGCCAGAATGGCTGAGTCGAAGGCGTCGTTAAAATCGATCAGTTCAAACAGCCGATGTTCTTTGTTATGGTACCCATGCGGATGCTTGTCCATCTCCTCTTGCGCCACCGCTGCTCTTGGGGCTTGGAGCGCCAATGCAAAGAGCCACGCTTCGGCGCGTTCTATACTCGGAGCGCGTTCCTTGTCTAGCCCAATCGCGTGACCACGGGCGCCGTCTATGTAACTATCTAGCTCGGTAAAATCTTGGTATTTCCGCCATGAGCGCTTGCTAATGTCGACCTTCCTCAGTCGTCGCTCAACAATGGCAAACACCTCCAAGGAAGTTACCGCCGCTTGCACATTCGCTCCGCTTAAAACCGGCCGCCATCGACGCCAATGACTATTCATGCGTTTAGTGTAACAGCTTATGTATATCCGCTTCAAATTGTCTGAAGTTTCTATACGTAATGCCTCTCATACCAGCGTCAATCGCCCCAGTGACATATCGTTCTTGGTCATCAACAAATAGGCATTCATCAAGCGCTAAGTCTAAGTTTTGCGCAGCCAGTTCGTAAATGCGCCGGTCCGGTTTTATAAATCCTGTCTTGTACGACAAAACCATATCATCAAAAACGCCTAGCTGCTCCTTGGTGAAGAGGTTTCCCAAAAAATTTCCTGCAATGTTTGAAATAAAACCTATTTTAAACTCTGGTTTCAACGTGTCTATGTAGCGAAAAAGTTTTTCATTCACCGGATTCCCCGTCAGTTCTTTTACGGCCTGCTCGAGCGAAATGCCGGCAAGCTCGCTCAAACGCATATACAGCTCGTCCTGAGTCATATACCCAAGATTAGCGGCGCTGTCTATGTCGTGCATTTCCCGCATCTTCTCGGGGCTGTCTGAAAAATGCTTCTCGCGAAATGAGGCGTAGGTACTCTCGACTAGCACGCCAAAACAGTCAAAAACAACAGCTTTAATCATTTTATAGCTCCTTCACCATGAGCATCGACTCCCCAAACAACTTTTTTATGGTTCCATCTTCCAGGGTTTCGTTCCATGAGTACTTGTGTATATCGTTCCCTAAAATTTTTCGGTAGGTGTACCCAAGTTTTTCGTACAGTTTTCGCGCCACGTCATTGTCCGGTTCAACGCCTATAGCAATCAGTGTATGCCCACGCCTACGTGCTTCATGTTCGACTGCGTCGAACAGCATAGTCCCGATGCCTTGTCGTCGGTAACTCGGGTGGACCTCGAGTGCATTTACCTGCGGTACGGCAGGTATTTCTTCATTGAGTTCCGGTTCATCAGCCGGCGCGAGCCAAAGCGTACAGCGACCAACATACGTCTCACCATGTTTAACCGCAAACAGCACAAACAAATCTTTCGCCATCATTTCCTTCACCTGCTTCAGGTATGTTGGGTCCATGTACATGTCATCGGCCAATTTCGGTAAGTCATTTTCATGGACTTCCTTGACGCTAAACTCGCTCATGATTCATTTATTAACCCTTCGTTATATTTGTCGCTAGATAAAATTCGCCTAATGCCGCCCCGCGGATCTTCGACGTCCCCCGTCCAGCGTGGAATGATGTGTAGGTGGACATGCGGTATGCTCTGCCCTGCCGCCAGTCCATCATTGATGCCAAAGTTGAACGCCTCCGGCGCACCCTCAAGCTGCTTCGACTTTTCTAGAGTTTCTTGAAAATACAGGCGTATCAAATCTTCTTGCGGTTTTTGTAACTCGCTTTCGTACAGCTGGGCGAGGTTCGTTCCCCGAACAACTTCAGCCATGTCGCGTGCAAACACAAACATGCCCTCAAGCTCCTCACGCGACAAATCATGTACGAACTGGACGTGCCGTTTTGGTATGACGACCGCATGACCTGGAGCAACAGGATACCCGTCCCATTGAGCCAGAAAAAGATCATTTTCGAAGAACACTTGCTCGCGGGTTTCTTCTATTGTGCAAAAATAACACTCGTTATTCACCACTTTTCTCCTTCTGTATTGCCATCTTCATAATTTCTTTCCTCAGCCACAAACGATCACTGATGGCTGTATCGCCCTGGTATGTAATCCCGAGAACCTGCCCGTAAAACGCTCTCAACTTTTCTGAGGGAGTTATGAAGTAGTTCTTTCCTTCTGAAATACTAATGATATGCACCGACCGCTCAGCTCCAAATCTTTCAGTAAGTCGTAATAATTCATCTTTCCTCTCCATGAATCGCGTACCGTCCCACGCTGCAATCTGAGATATATTCACTGGTGTTTCGTACCCCTGATACTGAATGTTCTTCTTCGTATCATAGATGAGTGCATTTTCAAGATTACGTTCTAGATTGTCCTGGCATTCTTCAAAGTAGCATTCATCCCATATGCCACTTAGCCCTGACCTTTTAAGCAGATCTGCGTACGCTATTTTGTCGCGTTCGGTCGTGACGCCTGCTTTGAAATCTAATGTGTTGTCTAAAATACCACTAACTAGCAAACCGGCGCTCATTTTACTCATCTCATCGATTTTATCCGCCCTCACCCATCGCTCGTAAATTTGCGTACTGCACGCTCCAACAAACTCGATGTCGGTCGTGACGCCACGCGCGCGCCAATATGCCTCATACCCAAGATGATGATCGATAATCTCGTCAATCTTCCCCTCAACAACACAAGGCTCGAGCCAATCTGGTGCGGAATTATCGACGACAACAAAACGATCCTCGTCATGCACAATGTCTGCTGTGTTGACTGGGGCATCCCAGCTCCGAATCGTTGGTGTCACGCTTCCGTTCATACCGCCAGTACTCACAAACTCTGCCGGTATTCCTTGCGCCCTCAGAAGCTCCGCGTACGCCACGCCCGCACCAAGCCCGTCGATGTCCAAAAACCCGCCGCCAACTGTAATGATCTTCATGTGTTTATTGTACCAGTTCAACATGTGGCAAGTCCCGTGCCATCTTCTTGTCGAATGTATACAGCGGCGCTTGCTTGTTCAGTTTGGCATACACCGCAAGGCAACAATCCGTAAACGATACCCCACTATGGCGCGTATACAGCGGCAATACCTTGTCGAATAGTGCCCGATTGAGCACGAGGTGTTGGTTGTTCATGAGTTGTATGAGTACCTCAGCAATCTCAGATCTTGCATACTCATAGTGGCCACCAAGCGCAAATACTATCTCTACGATCGCTTGGTCGGCAATAGCAAAACTTTTGTGTTGCCCTAGGAGCGCCCGCGCCGCATTGAACAGTTCTGCGTTATCACGCAATATAATCCTGAGTAAAACATTTGTATCGAGACTTGGAATAGTACTAATAGCCACGATGCCGACCTTCACTCGCCGCTTTCTCGATATCGGCATTTGTCAGTAATATAGACGCCTCACCGTTTTTAATCATCTTTCGAGCTTTCTTGCCGAAATCATGGGTATTTGCAAAGAATTCATCCCAGCCAATTTGTGGCACGAAGAGTATTGCACCGCCACTTTTTCTTACGTCAAATCTCTGTCCTTCTTGAAAGCCAAAATCCGCTCGGAATGCCGCTGGCAACGTAACTTGTCCTTTGCTTGTCATGGTTGTGCTAAATGTCATGTAAGAATTTTAGCAAATGTATTACGTTTTGTCAATGTATTACGAAGTAACGAATTCTTTCACTTTGGCACGAATACTTCTCATCGTCTCACGGTCAAGCTCGGTAGTATCACCCTCTTTACCAAACCCTAGGTCTTCTATATTCCAGTTTTCAACTGTATCATTGTCGAGTAAAAGCGGGACATGCTCTACGGAAAACAAAAAAATTCGGTCCGCCCACTCCACCATTTCTGGCGCTAGTTGCTTACTGTATTGCCCTTCGAGCGTCATGCCAATCTCTTGCATAACCACTTCGCCGCGCCTCGAAGCATGTGGTAACAGTGTCGCTTTAACTCCAGCGCTCCGAGCATCATTCGTCCCCGTCATCGTGTTATAAAACTTCTCCGCCATTTGGCTTCTGAACATGTTTCCAAAACAAACGAAAAGTACTTTCATGCTAAGCTCCACTCTGGATTACACCCATAAATTCATCTCTGAAAGTAGTAAAGTCTTCATACTGTATAGCCTTCATACCAGCCCGCATTGCTCCGTCGCAGTTACTCTGGGAGTCGTCAACCATAACGCATTCTTCTGGGCTGCACCCTAAATCACGAGCTGTTAACCGATATATTTCAGGATCGGGCTTAACTATACCAACTTGGTATGACAGAACAACCACGTCAAATAATTCTTGTAATTCGTTCTCGGTAAAAAACTGTTCAAAGCTTCCTACCCCAGTATTCGAAAGCAGTCCTACTTTATATTTTCCCCGAAGCGTTTCTATGTATGTGAACAAGTCGTCATTACGAATCAAATCTTTATACAAATTTTCCCTGACAAAACCTACGCTCAAGCCCGTTGCTCGAGCTAGGCCCACCAAGCGTTCCTCATAAGAAAGTCGTCCATAGTCCGACAGCTCGTTGACTTTTTCGAACGCCTCTTTTACGAGCTCGTGGTTTGGCACGTGTTTCTGTAAAAAATGGCCACTTGCATGCAAAAGCAGTACTTCAAAGCCGTCAAATATAACTGCCCGAATCATGCCTCGCCCCAGTTCACTCCGGAACTGGTGTCAACTTTCAGTTTTATACCAAGTTCTGGACAAATATTTTCCATGCATTCGCGTAAAATTTCTTTAACTTTTGTTTCGTTTTCTTCTGGACATTCTATAAGTATGGAGTCGTGAATCTGCAGCACCTGCACGCCAAAACCATCAATTTCTTGTTCAACTTTCAGCATCGCCATTTTCATAAGGTCGGCCTCTGTCCCCTGTATAGGCATATTCGCCGCTTGACGTTCCGCTCCTGCCCGAACCATAAAGTTGCTTGACTTTACATCTGGCGTTGGTCGCCGACGACCGAAATACGTTTCAACAAAACCATCATTCTTCGCCTTCGCAATCGTCGCGTCTATGTATTTACGAATTGGTGCTCGCAAACGAAAATACTCGTCTATAAATTTTTTCGCGTCCATAAAACTCATGCCAGTCGCGGCCGCTAGCCCATGTGGACTCATGCCATAGAGAACCCCAAAGTTGATGACTTTTGCATCACGGCGCTGGGCTTTACTGACCTGCTCGAGCGGAATGCCATACACATCTGAAGCCGTTTTTGCATGGATGTCGACGCCAGAATTAAAGTCCTCAATCATCTTTTCGTCACCAGCAAGAACGGCCGCAAGACGAAGCTCGAACTGGCTATAGTCTGCACTCACAAACACATTGCCAGGAGCCGGCACAAACGCCTCACGAATTTTGCGACCAAGATCGCTACGAATCGGGATATTCTGCAGATTCGGGTCAGTACTACTGAGTCGTCCCGTTGCCGCCACGTCTTGGTTGAACGTAGTATGCAAACGCGACTTTTCGTCGACCAGTTTTGGCAAAGCTTCAACATATGTATTCTGTAATTTTGTCAGCTCACGAAACTTTTCTATAAGCTCAATTATCGGATGCAGTCCGCGTAGTTTGTCTAACTCTTTTTGTCCCGTAGAGTAGCCAGTTTTGCCCTTTTTTATACCAAGTGTCGGCAACTGTAACTTCGTAAACAACACCTCGCTCAGCTGTAACGGCGAGCCAATGTTAAACTCATCCCCGACTAAACTAAACATCGCTTGCTGCGTTTCTGCAATCTCCCGAGTCAAGTCTTTGTTCATCTCACCAAGAAACGCCGTGTCGAGTATGATCCCCCGGTTTTCCATACGTGCCAAAACCGGTATAAGTGGAAAATCTATGTCAAACGCCACGCTCTTAAGCTTCGGGAGCTTTTCGAACTCCGCCATTTGCTCGTCATACAGCGCCCAAATTGCCGCTACCGCCTGTTTTGGGTCGCTCTCGTCTACACCGGTCATGTCAGTCAGTTCGCGTGACTTACGCAGGGGGTCGAGCAGGAACGCGGCGTGACGCGTGTCGAAGCAAGATGATAGATTTTGGATATTAGATTTTAGAAGAGACAAAAAAACCTGATCTGCACCGTGTACGACAACTGAATCAAATTCGAGCTTTTTGAATTGTTCAAGGGAAAGCTTCACGGCCTCACCGCGCAGAGCAGAAACGTAAAAATCTTGTTCAGCTGGCAAAATTACCACTTGTTTTGCCGCTGCCAAATGGGCTCTTTGGTCTTCGTCATACGCAACAAGTCGCACTGGGTCTATAGTTTGTAGCTCCGGTACATCAACCGGTTCATCCGTGCGCATGTTGTCTGGCAACGCCCGCAGCAAGCTACGAAACTCAAGTTGCGTGAGCATGGTTTTGAGTCGCACTGGGTCAATGTCCGTGACATCCGCAACGTCCCAGTCAAGCTCCACGGGAGCATCGGTCCAGATCTCGGAAATGGTTTTTGACAAGTAGGCACTCGCCTTTCCGTCTTCAAGCTTGCGCCGTAAACTGTCTTTGAGTTGCCACAAATTTTCATAAACGCCATCCAATGTTTCGTACTTTTGTAGCAAGTCGACCGCTGTTTTTTCACCAATTCCCGGCACGCCCGGTATGTTGTCCGAACTATCACCCTTCAACGCTTTCAGGTCTAAAAATTGGTCGACGCGTATGCCATACTTTGCTTCAAAACTTTCAGGCTTGAATAGTTCAATGTTCGTAAAACCCTTTTTCATGGCGTACACATGTGTCAGCGGTCCAACACATTGCAACGCGTCAAGATCAGAAGTTATGAGACACGTCTCGACTCCCTTCGCTTCCGCCTGTTTAGCAAAAGTCCCCAGTATGTCGTCGGCTTCGTAGTCATCCAACTCATACAGTGGCCACCCAAACGCGTCGAGCAACTCATGCAGTATAGGAATTTGTTCATAAAAATCAGGTGGCGCTGGTTTTCGGCCAGCCTTGTACGCTGGGTACAGCTCGAGACGTTTGCGAATGTTTGTTTTTGGCTTGTCCCACGCCACTGCCACATAATCTGGCTTCAGCTTTTTTATAAGTTCTAGCGACAGCGCCGCAAACCCGTACACGCCACCCGTCGGCGTGCCATCTTTCGTCGAAAGATTTGGCATGGCGTAATACCCGCGGTAAAACACGGACTTCCCGTCTATGACTGCCAACCGTTTCATGGCTCTAGTATACCTCTATTAGCGATTTACAGATACGCTTTCATGCTCTGTGAGAGTGTTCCACGCTATACTTCCTGGGACGTTTCATCACCTTCGGCTCTATTCTTTCCCGCCAAACCCGCCATTTGTTGGCATACAATCTTCCTTACTTCTGTAGTATCAATCTGTTTACGTCGCAACGGAAGCATGTCTGCATACATATCCCAGTACACACTTTCTTTAGAAATGAGTAGCTTACCTTCGGTTCGTAAATCTCGCGCTACAAATGCTCCCATTCGACGAGCTAGACTCCGCTGCGCGATATCATCAATTCCCTCCGTCCATTCAAAATACAGACCCAGCAGTCGACGCACTATCGTTGTATCGTCACCGCGAACTTGATTGACCTTATCAAGATACACATTAAAACCGAATGGCTTTCCAGTATATGCTCGAGCCTTCGTTTCCCGTATCCTGCTTTGTATTTCCACGATAAATCATAGTATATGATTTTTTCCGTTTTGCAAGCATAAGCACCTCTGTTATTGTTGCAATAACTCAGCAACTTTTGCCTCGAACGCTTCGCGGGTCGACTCGTTCAGTATCGTCATGTCAGCGCGATTTTTCACTTCTATAGTTGCCAGTGATGTTGCGCTCGCGCCTGGTTTCGGGTACATTTCGTCGTGTTCTTCCTGTAGGAATTGCTCATAAGTCTTATTGTCTTCACCGTCACGGCCCCGATTTGAACCAATCACCCGTTCATACCGCACCTTCGGGTCGGCGTCTACCCACACCACCGTACCGCCAAGTTCATGTACGCGGTCGGCTTCACCAGGATTGCGTAAACTAGCAGTCACGAGGCCTGCGTACGCTTCTGAAAGCGCCTCATAGGCTGCGACAACTTTGTCGATTGGTGCGCCAAGCCCACCTTTTTCCCGCCACTCAGCGCTAATCATCCGCAAATTTTCACGTTCTACTGGTAAGCCACGCTCTCGACATTCCGCCCGTAGCATATCGGTCAACGAAATAAATTTATAGCCGTGTTTCTCCGCTAAAATCTCCCCAAGGGTGTCTTTTCCGCTCCCGTTTGTCCCACCGATACCGATAATCTTCATGTTCATGGCAAACAGTATAACAGACTATGACTTGAGGTCATCAGGTACTTCCAGCTCGGTTGCCAGCAACGCCGCATCAAGCGCATCGAGAACTTGTTTTTGACGCGCCGGTGTTATGTCGTGAGGGTTCGACCGCTCGAGAGCAAGGTCACATGCATACCTTCTGTCAGCTTCTGCCTGGGCCTCTTCGCGAGTTTTATGCCACGTCTGAAAACGTATCGTCATTCCATTACCAACGTTAGCCGAAATGACAGTAAACCCAGTTTCAGGGTAAGACAGCTCCGCCGGGTTCCCATCTTGATCAAATGCCATATGCTCATCATCCTGCCGGGGTCTACCCTGCTCCGCTGGTATAACAACATACGGATGTTTTTTTCGTTCCTCATCAGTCAGGGACGGCAATGTATCGAGTGAGATATCCTCAGCAAAATGCTCCGAAACAACGCCGTCTCTCACCTCCCTGTTATAGTCAAACCCGGAACCACCAACGGAAATCATCTGTCCGGGCTTTGTCTCATCTGGGAGATATTCGCCCTCCGTGTTCGAAATGTCGCTAAAACCATGTACGGAAACCATTCCCTCTGGTGTTTCGTAGGTATTATATGTGCTGTACAAGATTGGTGCATTGATCTCCCTTGCGGTATCCCATATAGCCTGTGTCATCGCCATGATACCCGCCCTGTCGATAGGTTCTGGACTTTCTTTACCATGCACGAAGTGGTGCATGCGCCCGGCAATAAGCCGTATAGCCTGAGGGGCTTCTTCGTCATCGGCCATCTTCCGCCAATCAACGAGGTGAGCTTCCGGATCACCGTAGGTTGACGAAAGAATATCCTGAACATGGCCACTTTGAATGCGTAATGTTCCCTTTACCCCCCCCATTGAGAAGTCTATCAACTGAAAATCTGTGGCCGGACGCTGTTGTACATGCACCTCAAAGCCTACATTATCTCCTTCAAATTGAGTACCAAATCCAGTCATAAACTCAGTTTTTGGGTTACGCTCTGCAAGCGTTTGTAAGCGCTCTTGGAGCTGCGTCGAGAAATCTTTCTCCGCTCCTTTACGCTCGCCGTTTCGAGCTTGTTCTGAGTTCGGGTCGAAACCTTCTGGTTGTTGTGCTGACATGTTTATTCTCCTTATTTCACTATAGACACTAGCACAATCGGCCATATTTGTCAACTTTCACCCCTGTTACACTAATTGTTTGACAAATCATAATTCATGTATATACTTGTATATATGAATATATCACAAACTATTCGGCCCTGGGGCAACAGTGTTGGTATACGGCTACCGCAGGCCGTTACAAAAGAGGCTGGTGTGGATGTTGGGCAACGGCTCGACATCAGTCTTGAAGATGGGCGTATCGTGCTTACCCCCGTTAAAAAAGAGCCCGCTGGTCTCGACTCATTACTTGGTAAGATTACACCCGAAAATCTACATTCGAGCGTCGACACCGGCGAAGCACAAGGAAACGAAGCATGGTAACGCCTGACACTGGCGATGTTATCTGGCTACAATTTACCCCTCAACGTGGACATGAACAATCAGGCAAGCGCCCTGCCCTCGTTTTGTCACCAAAATCATATAACCAAAGAACCAGCTTGGCTATTTGCTGTCCCATTACAACGAAAATCAAAGACTACCCGTTTGAGGTCCGTATAAAAGGCCGAAAGATGGATGGCGTCGTTTTAGCCGATCAAGTCAAGTCACTTGACTGGCGCGCTCGAGAAGCCAGTTTTGTCGAAGAAGCACCCACGCCCGTAGTCGCCGAAGTTAAAACCTTGCTAAAAACTCTGCTCGCAATATAACCATACTTTTATCTAAAAGGATCATCCTTTTAGATAACTCCATTATCTGGCGTGCCCCTCATCTAAACAAATAAATATATCCACGAATTTACTTCGTGGATATTTTTATAACTACCTCGGAAGAGCAGACAGAGTCGGCATTAGCCGACCCTGCTCGATGAGAAACCGACAAGTTTATCTTGTGGGTGTCTCATTACTACTGGAGGTACTCGTACAGCTTCTTCGCGTCCTTGTGCTTGCGGAGTTTTGCTAAGGCTTTTGCTTCGATCTGGCGAATGCGTTCGCGGGTGACAGAAAATTCCTGTCCAACTTCTTCGAGGGTGTGGTTTTTACCGTCGTCGAGCCCAAAACGCATCTTGATAATTTTTTGTTCACGGTCGGTAAGGGCACTGAGCACTCCCGCCACTTGCTCTTTCAAGAGTTGTCCAGCGGCCGATTCTTCTGGGCTAGTCGCGTCTTCGTCCTCTATAAAGTCTCCAAGAACCGATTCGCTGTCATCGTCGCCATCGCGACCAACGCCAGCATCAAGCGAATGAATATCTTGTTTGATCTTTATGACGTACTCGACTTTTTCTGGCTCCATTTCAAGCTCTTTCGCAAGCTCTTCTATGGTTGGCTCACGGTTGAGCTCTTGCGTCATACGGCGCTGCGTACGAAGCAACTTGTTGATAGTTTCAACCATGTGAACCGGTATGCGAATGGTGCGTGCTTGGTCAGCTATGGCACGGGTTATAGCTTGGCGAATCCACCACGTGGCATAGGTCGAAAACTTGAAACCCTTGTCTGGGTCGAACTTCTCAACGGCACGCAAAAGTCCGGTATTTCCCTCTTGTATAAGGTCCAAAAAGTCCAAACCACGGCCGCTGTACCGCTTGGCAATAGACACGACTAGACGCATGTTTGCTTCGGCCATCTTGTCTTTGGCTTTTTTGTCACCAGCGACAACGCGTTGCGCGAGCTCAAGCTCTTCTGGCCCTGTCAAAAGTGGAATTTTACCAATTTCACGTAGGTACAAACGCACTGAGTCGTCCGAAACTTCGTCGAAATAGTCAGCATCACCCTGCCAAATCTCACTTTCCTCAAGTTCTTCTTCACCATCATCAAAAAACGGATCGTCGTTCGTCGCGAACGCGTCGTTTATATCACCGCCGACAACGTAGTCGTCCTGCAAGCTCTGGTCGTCTTTTTTTGCCACTACTAGTCTTCCTCCTTGATTAGTACGTTGAGCGCCGTCCGTAAACGTTCACTTTCCGTCTCATTATGGGCGCTTTCCGAGTCACGGAGCGCCTCAGTTAATCGTTGTTTTTGTCGGTTCTTGTGTTGGCGTTTAATTTGTCTCACGAGGCTCACTGCCTCAACCAGCCTATCTTGGCCGTCCAGAGCGCTGTACCGCGACTATGCTTTTAACGTAACTATTTTAACATAGGTTTCGATTTCATGCAACTCGTCAGGAATTTCTTTGTCGAGATCTACAAGCCTATGTCCGAGTATGTAGGTGTACAGAGCCTGTCGTTCCATGCCGTCAAAATATTCGGCGCCCAAGTCCTTCGCAACATCTACCGCCCCATCTTCGACGCTCATAAGAGCCAACAAATAGTCTTGCTGCACATTTTCTCTGAGTATTTCTACCTCTGTTTTTACCGATTTTAAGCGTTTCTGCTCCTTTTCGAGATCTTTCTGTCCAAAACGCTCTTCTATGGCCGCCCGTGACGTACCAATTTTTTTACTCAAAATGTCAAAATAATGCTCACGTTCTACCGGGTCGCTCACCATCTTCAAAAGCTTCAGCGTCGCCGTTGTCAATTGCTGTTTCCCGGCCGCGCTCGTCATGTCGCCCCGAGCTTCGTACTGATCTATAACCCATTCTATGGCTGGTCGAGTCACGTCAACTATAGTTTCCCAACGACCTGGGTCGGACTGTATGAGCTCGTCTGGGTCCTTAAAACCGTCTGGCATAGAGATAATACTCAGCTCTATGCCCATATTCTGAGCAATGCCTATAGCTCGTTCCGAAGCAGCAATTCCGGCTTTGTCGCTGTCAAAACAGAGGCGAATGTCGGTCGTCAAACGACTCAGGGCTTTCAAATGATGCTCCGTCATAGCCGTTCCAGCAGTTGCAACGACCTGCTTCACGCCAGCCTGATGACTACTGACAACATCGAGATTGCCTTCGACTATGACCGCGTAGTCGACTTCTCGAATGGCCTGCTTTGCCTGAAATAGCCCAAAAACGTGACGTCCTTTGTCGTACAGGATTGTCTGTGGTGTGTTCAGGTATTTCGGCGCGCCCGGGACATCACCGACAATTCGTCCAGTAAAGCCGATAATCTGCCCTTGTCCGTCAGAAAGCGGCACTACCATGCGCTGACGAAAAAGATCACCGCCACGACTGTTTGACAGACCCGCTTCGCGTAGGTCTTTTGCGTCATACCCTTTTTTTGTCAGAAAGGTAACAAGAGACGGCTCATTTTCCGAAGCATAGCCTATGCGAAACTCATGTACGGCCGTTCGGTCTAGTCCACGCGACTGCACGTATTTCACAGCGTCTTTGTTACTAATCATACAGCGCTGAAAAAATGTTGCTGCACTCTCGTTCATGGCCAAAAATCGCCGCTTTTTGTCGGCGAGTTCTTTTGACGAACCGGTGTCGTACATACTGAGGTCAACGCCTGCTTTGCGAGCCAAAAGTTCCAGCGCGCCTCGAAAATCAACCCCCTCCACCATCATGATAAAACTAAAAACATCGCCGCCTTGGTTCGAGCTAAAATCATGCCAAATATTTTTGTCTGGACTGACGAAAAAACTCGCCGTTTTCTCTCCGGTAAACGGACTCAGCCCCTTCCAGGTCCGTCCTGCACGCTTCAGTTGCACGTACTCACCCACTATATCCTCTATAGCGAGTCGACTTCGCACTTCCTCCCGCGCATCGTTGTTCATAACATCATTATACCACCCCTGTTTCCATTAGCATTTATACACTGTCAGCTTTTCACTTTTCCATCATTTCAGCACGAGAAGCTACTTACTACATACTAGTTGTGCTTTAATAGATGTATGGATCCGACATATAAAGGACTAAGCGCCCCAACACCGAACAGCGGTCGGTCGAGCAGTGGCCTTGACTGGCGACGCGGCCTATTCTTTACCGCGGGTCTTGTGGGGCTCATTGTCATTATTGCACTTGTGTCCAGCATGCTCACCCCCAACACAACCAACATCACGCAGCGTCTTTTATATCGTCTTGATGCGTTAACCACCATGGCAACAAGTGCACGGTCGAATATCAGAGATGATAGCCTCAGTAAAATCAATGCCGACCTTTCACTTATTCTCAATGGCGACTACTTAGCCATAAAAAAGGCGACACCCGTTGTCCAAATGAATGCCGAGCTAACGGCCATCAAAAAGTAGAAGCCGATGCGACAACCGCAAATAGCTTTAAAACAGCTCTCGTAAATGGCTCATTCGACACTACCTATAAAAAAGTTCTCGTTCAAAAACTGGAAGCAACTTCTAGCCTTATAAAAGAAGTATCCGCCAAGACTTCCAGCTCTGCTCTCAAGAAAGCCTACGCCACAGCAGACGACCACCTAAACACGTACTACATACAAATCAAGAAGCTGCCATAACTAACTCGTAGCTATGACGGATGAGGTCCTGTAGCTCCTGGTCGTCTAATTGCCCAGAACAGATGACAGTGTTCCAATGTTTTTTATTCAGATGATACCCGGGAAGAACGCTCTCGTATTTTTCGCGGAGTAGCGTCGCAAGCTGAGGGTCACATTTAAGGCTGATTCGAACCGGTAAACTCTTTTCGTCTACGAGCGCAAACATCTTGCGACCGGAGTCTCCAGATGTGAGATTAGCTTCTTGTGATTCACTTAGGTCTGAGGACTTAGGTCTGAGGTCTACAAAGTACACCGCTGGCTGCTCACCAAAGGGATAGTCCTTGTATGCCGTCGGCATCTCTAAAATCATTGTCTCTACATCTACGACACTAATCATGTTATTCTCCGCTATATACTCCAGTTAACCCGTTCATAGCCATTGACCAGTTCAAGCGTTGTTTTATACTAGCTAATTCTGCGCTGTTTGCCAAGTGCGTCACCTTTCCGTCGTCGCGACTACCAAGTGCTGAAAAGTGATACTTCAGGGGTAACTTCGCGAGTTTTTGTTCTACTGCCTTACTGAGACAATCGTCTGCATATGTCCCGCAAGTCTCGCCCAGAGCGAGCCATTTGTCGATGTCGGCGGCCTCTTTTGCGTCAACACTCACCTCCATGCTAATGGCGGCACCCCTGGTCACGTCGGCCGTCGTTTGCTGGTCAAATATAAAATTGCCCACGCTGTAGACTATGAGTTTGCCCTTGTACGCCTCTGCGCTCTGTACCCAGTGTGGATGCCCACCAATTACTACATCCGCGCCAGCGTCGATCATAGAACGGTAGGACGTGGTTTTTATCTCGTCAGGGCCAGGTTGGTACTCTTTACCACTATGCGGCACCGCCACGACACTAAACAAAGGGCTATACTTGCTTATAACATCGACTGACTGCGCAGTTGGTATCTTGAAAACGCCGTGATATCCACACCACACCATAGGCAGTTTCCCCTGTTTTACTGTACTGTCGCTCATCGTCACATGGACAGGCATACTCAAGACATTACAAAGATTGCTGTAGTCCTCCGGGTCATAGCTACCGAAGTACTGAATGCCGTTTTCATCGAGATGCTGTTTCGTTTCCGCAAAACCTTCTACCCCTTGGTTGTCGGTATGATTATTTGCCAGCGTGAAAGCCGTAAACCATTTTTTGGCCTCCGGCAAATACGCCGGCGAACAGTCAAACTTTAGGTAATTGTCTTCCTCTTTTGAACTCACCTTCGGATTGTTGGTTATAGGGCATTCAATGTCGGCGATCCAGGCGTCATACTTGTCGCGTTCAAACTCGTTTAGTTTTTGAAACGGGTACGCGTATTTCAAGGGGCTAGCCATAGACCAGTCGTTTATATACCGACCCCAGTAGACGTCGCCCATAACAAGCATCTTGCTGTCGACACTTTTCGTCGTAATGATCGGTTTTGTCACCGCTGCTTGCGGTGCGACCTCGGCGGGATTTTGGGAAGACTTCGTAAACACAAAAACGCTAACAGCCAGACCGACGACGACAATCCCTGCGACGATAGTTAGTATTTTATAGCTCCTGTGTTTGTGCAATGAAAGCATACTTTTCCCTATCTTCCTTGTGCTACCCACGGATTAAGCTTCACAAAATTTGAAAACGCTTTCGTGACCACTCCCTTTTTCGGGCGATACTTAAAGTACCAATACGTCACGAGTATAACGACAATGCCGCCTATAGTCCCGTTTATAATGTCGGTCATTGTGTCGACGAGTCCATACTGCATATGACCCTGCACTAGTTGATCAACCGAATATTCAAACATCTCCCAAACCCCTGCGCTCATCACGACCGACGCTAACGTAAAGAGAGCCGCAAACCAGTGACCAATTTTTATACGATGCTTCAGCTCTTGAATGTGCAGTACGAGTACGGCAATATATCCTATGATAATGCCTGAGGTAAAATGCAGCATGCGATCCCACCACCAAAAACGTCCGTACATGTCGAAGTTCTCGCCACCGATAAAACTGAGAAAAATATATCCAATGAACACGATTTCGTAACTGAGAGGCAGTACGAGCTTGTTTGTACGACGCAGAAAGTCAGGTACGAGCGTCAACATAAATCCAAGAAGTCCCAACCAACCGGCTTGGTCGCTTGTTTTGGCCGTCAATCCACCCACGGCGACCGCTAAAAACGCCACCTGACTGCATAGCAAAAACACATTTCTCGCGCTGCCGGCCTGCTTCATACTTTTCCGACCGACTTTAAATAGTAGCGCAACTCTTCTATACTGCCGCGAATGTCCTCGAGCGCTCGGTGCGCCTCGGCTTTTTTGAAACTCTTCTTAAATTTGCCTTCAAACACCACTTTCCAGGCGCTCACGTCGAGCATGCGGTAGTGTAGTCGTTCGTTCAAACGCTGCCATTCGTTTTCGACAAATCGCCTATCTTGGTGTATAGAATTACCGGCAAGCAAAACCTTCCCTTCCTTGCCTATGTGTTCGTCGATGAACTGCAGCAACTCGTTTTCGACCGCCTTACTCGACTTACCATGGGCATTCTGCGCCTGTAGCGCATGCTTGACTGTTGCATTTTCTTCCCAGAAAATACCGGTCATTCTTTGTTCGACGAGCTCAGGGTCGACTCGTTGTACCGCCTCGAAAGTCGCTATTTCGGTAAACTCCCAGTCGGTTACTATGGCCGCCACTTCGAGTATGCGGTCGTGCGTCGGACTTAAACCGGTCATTTCTAGGTCAACCCACAAGATTCGTTTTGGCTTAAATGCCGGTTTTGTCATGCGTTTTTCTCCCGACCAGTTAATCGTTCTATAGCAATCATATAGGCCGCTTCGGTCATGCTGACATCTTCTTCCTTCGCCCGAGATATCATAGCCGCCACAGCATTCGTCAGTATCGCGTCTAGCTCGCTGTTCACTGTTTCAATATCCCAATGTGCCTCAGTTTTATTTTGCTGCCACTCCAAATAGCTAACAATCACTCCGCCGGCGTTCGCAATGATATCTGGGATGATGTGCACGCCCCGTTTTTCGAGCATCTCATGCGCCATGTCGTCAACTGGCCCATTTGCAAGTTCTAGCACGAGCGAAGCCTGAATTTCTGCTTGATTCTCTGCGTGTATAACCTCCCCAAGTGCCGCAAAAACCAACACATCCGCCTTCACGCCGATGATATCTTCACTCGGCAGGACGCTTCCTTCTATGTCCGCCAAAGCGTCTTTGGAAAATTCTAGCCCCGTAAAGTTTAGCCCAGCTCTGTTCTCAACCATTTGACGAGAGTTTGCCACCGCCACGACCGTTACGCCGAGTTCTTCTTCGGCGATTCGCGCGAAATAAAAACCAACATTCCCGATGCCTTGCAAGGCTACGGTCAATTTCGATGGGTCTATGTTGTTAGCTTTACAATATTCCCTAAGAGCAATAACTCCTCCTCGCCCAGTCGCTTCCGCTCTCCCCTCGCTGCCGCCATGTTCAATGCTTTTGCCGGTAAAGCTAGCCCGACTGGTATCGCCGGTAAGCTTTTCGTATTCTTCGACCATCCAACCAATCACCCGATCATCGGTATTGACGTCTGGAGCTGGCACATCCACTTCTGGCCCTATAACGTCTTTGAGCCCACGTACAAACTGACGCGACACTTCTTCGACATGCTTTTCATCGTACTCCCGTGGATCAAACGCCACACCTCCCTTGCCGCCACCAAGCGGAATGTCTACAGCTGCGCACTTCAAGCTCATGAGGGTAGCTAGCGCCCGTACTTCATTTTTATCGACATGTGGATGAAAACGAATACCTCCCTTAAACGGCCCCCGAGCATTGTTATGCTGGACGCGGTACGCCTGATGCGTTATGCCGTCCACCGTGATCTCAAAATGATGTTCGTACATCGGCTTTAAGACTTCTTCTGTCTCAGCCGCACTCAAACCGACTCGTTTCGCCGCACGCCGCACAACCGCCTCAGCACTTTCAAGCATATTCATAAGCTAGGACCTCCGTTTAACTAACTCTCATTATACTCGACTTACGCGGGAATAGTGTCAGTCGAATGAAGTGTATATCACAAATAAATACAGCCCGAAAAACCGAGCTGTATAAAAAGTATCGTCGAGCCTACGCGTCTTTTTTCTTGTCCAACCGATCAAGTTTCATAAAATGCACTATGAGGTATATGACAAATGCCGTCGCAAGCAGCGTGATGGCTGAACTCACAAACGCACCCCACTTAAAATCTGCCGTACGCCCCCAGAGGTCGAGATGCCACACTGCCGTCTCGAGACCTTTCGTGGAACCAACTATAAACTGAACAATTGGTGTTATAAACCCTTCGACAAGCGCCTTCACCGTCGCGCCTGCGGCCGTACCTATGGCGAGACCAACCGCCAAGCCGACAACTCCCTGTTCCCGTATAAACGCAATAAACCCAGAGCTACGTCCCGCAACTACCGCCACTTTTTCTTTCACGACAGCTGTCTTTTTAACCGACTTTTTCTCTGCCATACTCAAAAACTCCTTTGTCTCGTTAATGTTCAAAGTATAGCGAAAGCCGACTAAATACCCAAAATTACTTGACACTTTAAACCACAACCGCTATAAATAAGCGTAATTGTTTGGTGCGAGCA
>CAYIYX010000010.1:0-18582 GCA_964367775.1 uncultured Candidatus Saccharibacteria bacterium
TTCTTCAACTGGTCGAGTTACGACTTCTTCTTGCGTGACAGTTTGTTTACCATTTCTCCAAACCCGAACGCTCATACCCTCAGTAACAGCTGCTTCTTTCGCCGGAGAAACTCCGTCGGTCGTTCCAAGGACGATTCCTTTTTCTTTCAACAAGTCACCGACTGTTTTTGCCTGAGTGTGAGACGTGAACTGCTTGCCGTACAGAGTAAAACTAAACGGTGTTGCCCGCTGGATAATCATTTGGACTCCAGCGCCACCGCCAGACAGCACGCTATCTACGCGTTTGAACGTAGTTTTATCTTCGTCGAACAGTGTTACTCCAGCTTTTTCCGCAACTTGGCGCGGACTTTGCTCGGCTGTCATGATACGCACCTGTTTAGAGCCGTCCACAATAACAACAGGACGGGCCCGAAAAATGTTAACTTGGTAGGACTTAGCCGCCATTTTCTCGGTTTTCGCTGGTTCAACTATGTCTTTGTCGCTAACAGAAATATCGGCCGCCTTGATAGCGTCGCCGATAGTTATAGCTCTAGTTACGACCGTGACCTCTGTTTCACCGTCATGTATAGTAACGAGACGTTGAGAGTTAGAAGCCGACGGATCGTCAGCGAAAGCAGACTTAGTGAACAAAACGCCAAGAGACGCGACCGCTAAAACTGAAACAAAAACCAGGGCGAGTAATGAATTGTGGTGGAAAATATTATTCAAAAACTTCATAACATTGTGTTTGTCTCTAACAAACGTGCTTAACATTGTATCAAAAGTAGCAAAATGATGCAAATTGTACTCATGCTTTTTGAAGAGGGGCAAACGCGGCGTTAAGATTTTTTACACCCTTTGAACCGAAGCTAATTTTCAGTAACGAACCATCGACAGAGACAACCGTTCCAACGCCGAATAATTGATGCCGTACCCTGTCCCCGACCGCAAACCCAATCTCCTCGTCATATACAACATGGGGCTCATCAAAACTAGAAGATACAAAGGAAGCTTCGCTCGGAGCGACCTCTCCTATTTCCATGTCATCGATAAAACGCGAAGGAAGACCGTACTGGCGCGACCCGAACACGAGCCGTGAACTCGCACACAAAATATACAGCTCTTCTCTAGCCCGAGTCATGCCGACATAACACAGCCGCCTCTCCTCTTCTAGCTCACTCTGATCATAGAGTGCCCTAGTTTGTGGAAATAAACCCTCTTCCATGCCAGCCATAAAAACTATTGGGAATTCTAGACCTTTCGCAGCGTGCAATGTCATGAGCGTTACCGCTGGAGCATCATTCTTGTCATCTGTTGCAGAAACCAGGGCTACCTCCTCTAGGTATGTCTGTAGATCCATGTCTGGCCGATCCTCTGCGTCACTCACAAGCTCTTTGACATTGGCTTGACGCTCTTCCGACTTAACTGTTCCATCATCGAGATATTCGAGATATTTAAAGCGTCGAATGACTAGTTGTATAAGTTTTGCCAAAGGTACATCTTTCGATTCATCGGTCAGGGATTGTAACGCATCGCCAAGTTCCTTTAGATTGTTTCGCGCGCGAGGAGTGAGGCCGCCGCATTCATCGACGACCTTCAGTGCATCAACTATAGATAACCCGGTCGTTTCAGACCAGCTCAGAAAACGCTCGACACTGACGTTACCAAGTCCCCTTGTTGGGACGTTGACTACTCGAGTAAAACTTGCTCTGTCGGATGGTTGATATACCAGCCTCAGATAGCTCAAAATATCTTTAACTTCTGATCGGTCATAAAATCTTGTGCCACCGATCATCTTATATGGCACGCTGTACCGCAGCATCGCCTCTTCTATTGCTCGACTCTGGGCGTTGGTACGATACAGTACTACGAAGTCCTCATACCCACGAAGCTGCATGTCTACGGCTGCTCTCACACGACCAACAATCGACTCGGCTTCATGCGTCTCGCTCGAAGTATACATAATCTGTACCGGCTGTCCGCTTTCGTTCTCAGTCGTAAGTTTTTTTTCTGAGCGTTGCAGATTCTTGGTAATAACATTGTGTGCAGCCTCAAGAATGGGTCTCGTTGAACGATAATTTTTTTCTAGCTTGATGACCGTTGCTCCGGGAAAATCACGCTCAAAATTCAAAATGTTCGTAAAATCAGCCCCACGCCAGCTATATATAGACTGCCAGTCGTCTCCAACGACGCAAATATTTTGCTGACTACCTGCTAATAATTTTATGAGGTTATATTGTACCTTGTTTGTGTCTTGGTACTCGTCAACCAAAATATATTTGAATCTCTTTTGCCACGTTTCTAGAATCATACTATTACTTTTTAACAGTCTTACCGCCTCTAGTAGTAAATCATCAAAATCGAGGGCTTTCGCGTTCGTCTTCATCTGCTCATAACGGGGAAAAACACTGGCAACAATTTTCTGCAGCGGAAGCTGAGCCGTTTCTACGTATTCAGTCGACGAAACGCCTTCGTTTTTAGCACTACTTATGAGACTCGAAACTGACCGAGGCGAATAGTTCTTTTCAGAAATATTTTTCTCTCTCATGACTGCTTTGATAAAACTCAAACGGTCAGACTCGTCCAAAATAACAAAATTCTTCGGTATTCCAATCTGCTCGCCGTCATACCGAAGCATGCGGACACAAATACTGTGAAAAGTCCCCATCCAGGGCATGAATATTCGGCTGTCCACGTCGTTGTTCAGTAGCGATGCAAGGCGAGTTCGCATTTCCTTCGCTGCTTTGTTGGTAAAAGTAACGGCCAGTATAGCGGTCATTGGTATGCCGTCCTGCACGAGACGGGCTATTCTGTGCGTTAAAGTCTTTGTTTTCCCCGAGCCCGCTCCAGCAAGAAGAAGTAACGGTCCATCCGTATGTGCGACTGCCTGATGCTGTGCTTCATTTAAACTCTCAAATACATCCATAACCGCATACTATTGTATACGACTTCATAGGTAAAATTGTTGTGGTTTTGGCTAGTACCTCACTACCCTATCGTCGTGCATTATCCGGTTGTTAGCAGACGCGTCTGGCGCGGTTAATGGCAAGCGGTAAGCATCAGGATAGGGTTAGTGCGGTACTCTATATGAGTTTCAGAACAACGACCGCATACCACGCACCAGCACCCATAAGCGCGAGTATGAACAATGAGAGCACGATGACTAGCCCTGTATGCTTTTTCTTAGCAGGTGGCGTCAGTGGCTGATGGTACTCTTTTGTGTCAAAAACTGGGTGCGCGTCATCGTCGTCAGTAGCCGCGCCTTCTGGCTTGTACTGTTGAGATATGGACGACACTAACACATCAGGACTGGTTGTTTCGGTTTGCGATTCTTCTATTTCGTATGCTGGGTTATCGGCCTCTACCGAGACCACTTCAGGAGCCAACTCTTGAGGGAATGCGGGGACAACGGCTTGTGGAATATCTCCCTCGTAGGAGCTTGCGTCGTCAGCTACAGTATTCTCCCCTTCTTGGTTAACCGTTTCTGCAAATGCGCTAAGCGGGCGTTTCTCGACCTCGGTTCCTTTAATAAAGGGGGATTCTGAAGCGTCTTCTGTTACCAATTCATCCGACGACGACTCGTCGTCATCTGTCGTAGTAAAACTTTCTTCCACGCCTGCAACTTCAGAAAAATCAGAACCTCTGAGTTTTTCGAGCGGAGCTAGTCCTTGTGCGTCGGTAACGTCCGCCACGTCAAACCGGTCCGGTCGGTCGTCTGCTTGTATAATATCCGTTTTCGCGTCTAGCTCTTCATCTAGTGGTGTACGCTCAACGGTCTCATGAACTACCGGCTCTGGACTACTCTGAGATATTTCAAAGACAGATGGATCTAGGGGTTTCATAACCCCTGATAGACGGGTCGATGTCGAGGCCGTAGTTCGTTTTACCGGTGCTGTTGTCATATCTGAAGATGGGTGTACCATGTCCATAAACTGCCCTCGAGCCCTTGAGACAATAACAGGAGCTGGTTTTACAGCAGTGGCTGCAACGTGCGGTTCAACGTCTCCGTCTTCCTTCTGTCCTGGTTGCTCAACGACATCAGACTGAGATTCCTGACGTTCTTCCTTCTCGGGAGCTTGTTGAAGCACTGATTTTACTGCATTGTCGAGCTCATCAAAATTTATGTCGTCCATGCCCATCCCTATTTAATTTTCTTTGCTTTTACGCTTGCTTCTTTGACTATAGACGCAAAAACGTCCGGCTTGAGGCTCGCACCACCTATAAGGAGTCCGTCTACGCCTTCAACCGCCAAAAAACTACCTGCATTCGTTCCGTCAACACTACCACCATACAGGAAACGTACTTCTTCAGCCGCTTTTTTACCATACAAAGCGCTTATATGCTTACGTGTTGTTTTTTCAACAACTTTAACGTCATCGGACGTCGGGACTCTGCCAGTACCTATGGCCCATACCGGCTCATAGGCAATCGCGACTTCACTCAACTCTTCACTAGTAATATTTGCTAGTCCGCTCGTAAGCTGGTCATTGACGACTTCGAGAGTCTCGTTATTTGCACGCTCTCCAGCCGTCTCACCAACGCACAAGATGGGTTTCATGCGGTTACGTATAACCGCCTGCACCTTTTGCCGTATGTCGCGCTCTGTTTCATGAAAAATATGCCTTCTCTCTGAATGTCCGACTATAACGTAGTCGACGACCCCTCGGAGCATACCGGCGGCTACTTCTCCGGTAAATGCACCCTCGTCGCGCCAATAACAATTTTGCGCGCCAAGCTTAAACTGACGACGGTTGATCTGTAGGCTGAGAGACTGCAAAGCTAGCAGATTTGGACACAAAACAGTCTCTACGCTATGATATATTTTCACTTTTTGACTCAATGCATGAAGTAGAAGGCTCGCTTCATGCGTGTTTTTGTACATTTTCCAGTTACCGACAATCAGCTTTTTACGCATATCATCTTGTCCCGTTGTTATAATTCTTACGTTTATTGTACCCCATCGCTTCTCATGCGTCCATAAGAGCTTCAATGCCAGGCAGTTTTTTCCCTGACATAAGCTCAAGGCTTGCTCCTCCACCGGTTGAAACAAGACTGAAACTTCCGCCTTCTTTGACGTCCCAATGAAGCGCAAAGTCTGCCGTATCTCCTCCGCCGATGATAGAGGTTATGTCTGAATGTGTCGCAAGATTGAGAGCTAGTCGCGCCGAACCATGTGCGAATTGCGGAAGTTCTGCGTAACCGAGCGTCCCGTTCCATATAATTGTCCCGGCCGCGTCTAGTTCATGGTCAATTTTATCCATAGACACAGGACCGATGTCGAGAATTATGTCGTCGGCCTCGACGGCATTGAGCGAACGATCAACTCTTTGCTCATCGGCGGAAGTACTTTTGCCAACTCCTGCGTCGCAAGGTATAACGAGAAATTCATCGACATGCTCATCTCCAACCTTTTCCTGTACCACTCGGTAAATCCCATCAATCGTCTCGTCAACATTTTCTTCGACTAAGCTTTTGCCTACGGTGTGTCCCTTGTATTTCAAGAAATTATTTGCCATTGCTCCACCGATGATAACTTTGTCAGCAATCTCAACAAATCTTTGCACGAGTTGAATCTTGTCAGATATCTTTGCACCGCCCATTACAGCGATTAAGGGTCGCTTGGGATTTTCCATAGCACTCGTGATCGTCATGTACTCCTTCTCAAGCAGCAAGCCCGCAACACTCGGAAGAAACTGGGTTATTGCACTGGTTGACGCCTGCGCCCTATGGGCTACGCCGAAACCATCTTGTACGAAATATTCAGCCAAACTACTTTTTGCTAACTGCTGAGCAAACTCTGGGTCATTTGTTTCGTCTCCAGCGTAAAATCTGACATTCTCGAGTAATAGCACACTCTTTTTTGGAGCGTTTTTAACAGCTGCCGACACGGTATCCCCTACGCAATCAGCAACAAAAGTCACCGGAATACCAAGTAGTTCGCCGAGACGCATTGCAACTGGCGCTAAACTTAAACTTGGTACTACTTTTCCGTCTGGTCGGCCAAGATGAGCCATAATGACTACTTTGCAGCCTCGTTCAAGCAAGGCTTTTACTGTCGGAACACTTGAACGTATACGATAGTCGTCTTTTATCTCGTCATTTTCAAGCGGAACATTGTAATCCGCTCGCACGAGCACGATTTTATTATCCAGCGGCACATTTCGCATGGTTTTTTTATAAAATCCACTATGTTTCATACTGCTTATGATACCAGTTTTCATCTGTAGCTACAAACAGAGTAACCCCGTGATCCTTGGCGGCTATGGGCACGAGGCCAGCCAGGCTTTCGCGTAGAGGAAATATGCCCCCAAATTTACTTCGGAGGCATATTGGAGGAGCGGAGCTGCCTCTTTTAAATTGTTCGTACGCGAATCGTGTCGGTACCGCCTTTAACGCCAGGCTGTTGTCCACTTACGAGCACGATTGTACTCCCCTCTTTCAGAAGTTCGCCGCCAACTAGCTCTTTTACAAGGTCGTACCCTGTAGTTTCACTGTCCGGTCTCAAAAAGCTTTTAACTCCGTAAAATAGACAGAGTTGCTGACAAACGCGTGGGTTGCTCGTGACGCTAATTATCTCTCGTGAAGGACGGTTAGCGGAAATGTACGCCGCCGTTGCACCACTCTTCGTTTCTGCAATAATCGCTCCCGCCTTAAGGTAGTGAGCTGTCTTAACAGCTGAACGGCTAATAATTGCTGCGGTCGTTTCCATGTCGTCTGGACTAGCCAGTGGCTGAATCTGAACGTTCTCTTGAGTCGCAAGGATGGTTCGTTTCATCGTCTCGACTGCTTCGAGCGGATACTGGCCCATAGCCGTTTCTTCACTCATCATGATAGCGTCAGCGCCCTGGATAACGGCATTTGCAATGTCACTGACCTCAGCGCGCGTGGCGTGCGGATTGTCGGTCATTGTTCCGAGCACCTGAGTTGCCACTATACTGACCTTGGCGTATTTTTGGCAAAGAGCGATGATTTCTCGCTGGATAGCTGGTACAAGTTCTGGACCAATTTCGTAAGCTAGGTCGCCACGGGCCACCATAACAACGTCACTAGCGGCCACAATTTCCTCAAGCTGTCCTGGCTCAACCGCAGTCTCGGTTTCAACCTTGGAAACGATCTGGGCATCGTAATTCTTCTCTGCAAGATATGCTCGAAGCATCTCAACATCTGAAGCGTTGTGCACGAAGCTAAGCGCTACGTAGTCGAAGTCCTGTGTCGCACCAAAGTCCACGTCTTGCAAGTCTTTTGGTGTTAAAATATCACCCGAAAAGTCGGTGTCAGGAAGATTGATACCTTTTTTCGTCATCACGATGCCACTGTTTTCAGCCGTACACGTAACCGTATGAGTCTTTGGGTCGATGTTGGTCGCAATTGCCTTGATCTTACCGTCAAATATGAACACGCGGTCACCAACTTTAACTTTCAAGCTAAGGTCGTGCTGCACTGGCAGTATGTGACCATCGTGTTCTGCGCCGTAACGCAAATGTATCTGGTCGCCTTTTTTTATTTGATAATGATTGTCTTTGATCTCGCCTAGTCGAATCTTCGGACCCTGTAAATCCTGCAGGATAGCCACTGGCTTGTTAAGTTTTTTACTTGCTTTGCGAATGTCTTTCAGAAGCTTCTCGGCCCACTCGTACTGAGCTGGGGTGATATGGCTAAAGTTGACACGTAAACAATTGACCCCAGCCGCGATAAGCTGCTCAAGCGTCTCGTAAGAATCAGTTGCTGGACCGATGGTCGCAACAATCTTTGTTCGTTTTATGGCTGGTAAATAGTTAAGGTGAGCTAGTCGTATATTTGTCATAACGGCTACTTAGTGTACACGATTTATCTCTTGAAGGCTAGTCTAACGACCGAGTTTTTCTTCGGTTTGTTTGATATCTATGGTCGTTTTCACGATGGTATCTGGGGCAAGCGACATACTCACGATACCTTCTTCGACGAGAAAACGAGCAAACTCAGGGTAATCTGATGGCGCTTGGCCACAGATACCGACTTTAATGCCCTTTTCTTTTCCAACTTTAATAGCCTGGCGAATCATTGCCTTGACGGCTGGATTATTTTCATCGTACACGTGCGCCACGGTGTGATTGTCGCGGTCAACGCCAAGCGTCAGTTGTGTCAGGTCATTTGAACCGATAGAAAAGCCATCGTACAGCTCAGCAAACTGTTCCGCTAGCATAATGTTCGATGGGATCTCGACCATCATGTAGAGCTGGAAGCCGTTTTCACCACGCCTCAAGCCAACCCCGGCCATGACTTCTTGAACTTTATGCGCTTCGGTCAAGTCACGACAGAACGGAATCATACCTTTGACGTTCGTGAGGCCCATGTCGTTTCGAACCTTCAGAAAAGCTTTACACTCCAGCTCAAAAGCCGGCTTATACTGCTCGCTATAGTAGCGACTAGCTCCTCGCCACCCAATCATTGGGTTATTTTCAGTCGGCTCAAATTGCGTGCCGCCAATGAGGTTCGCGTATTCGTTCGTCTTGAAGTCAGAAAAACGTACGATCACATCGTTCGGGTAAAATGCCCCTCCGATGATTGCGATGCCTTCCGCTAGTTTGTCGACAAAATACTGGGATTTGTCATCGTAGCCTCTTGTAAGCTCGTTAATAGTCGCACGGACTTGTTTGTCTTGCACTTGGTCAAAATGTAGTAGCGCCAGTGGGTGAATTTTAATATGTGAGTCGATGATAAACTCTTCACGCGCCAACCCTACGCCATCGTTTGGAATGAGCGAGTAGGCAAATGCTTGGTCGGGTGAACCGATATTCATCATGATTTTTGTCTTCGGTCGCTCAAGATCTTCGATGTTTGTTCGCTCAACTTCAAACTGCAATATGCCCTCATATACATAGCCTTCATCACCACCGGTACAGCTAACTGTAATGTCTTGATTGTCGTGAATGATTTCGGTTCCATTGCCAGTTCCAACCACGCAAGGTATGCCGAGCTCACGCGAGACAATCGCCGCGTGGCACGTTCGTCCACCCTCGTCAGCCACGATTGCCGAGGCAATCTTCATGATCGGCACCCAGTCCGGGTCAGTCATACGCGTCACTAGCACATCACCTTCTTTAAAATCCTCGATGTCTTTAACGCTCATAATCTTGTTCGCACGACCAGCGCCGATTTTGCTACCAACGCTCGTGCCCGTGACTAGCCTATGGCCTTCTTCTTTGAGTTTGTACTCTTCAATAACGTTGACATCACGACGTGACTGCACGGTTTCACTACGAGCCTGCACTATGTACAGCTGCTTGTCATCATCGTCCAGCGCCCACTCGATGTCCATCGGATGACCGTAATGTTCCTCAATCTTCATACCCCAGTCAGCTAGTGTCTTCACTTGGTCGTCATTGATAGAAAATCGGTCTCGTTCGCTCTGTGGAACGGGGACGTTCTTGGTCTTGCTACCAGCCACCGGAATCATCTTCATGTCCTTGCTACCAAGTTTACGCTTCAAAATGGCACGTGTCGGCTTAAACACCATGAACTCATCTGGACTGACGTGTCCTTGCACGATATTTTCGCCAAGTCCATAGATAGAACTGACTACCACAGCATTTTTAAAGCCTGACTCTGTGTCGATCGTAAACATGACGCCGGCACATTCACTACGCACCGCCACCATCTGTTGGATGCCGACTGAAAGCGCCACCTTCATGTGACTGAAACCGTTTTCAACGCGGTACACTATGGCTCGGTCAGTAAATAGACTGGCAATACATTCTTTGGTAGCCTGCAAAACCGCCGCAGTACCCTGAATATTCAGAAAAGTAGCCTGCTGACCGGCAAATGACGCATTTGGCAGGTCTTCAGCCGTTGCACTCGAACGGATTGCACAAACAAGGTCATTCTTCTCGTGACCACATTTGCGACAAAGCTCTTCGTAACCCCGCACAATCTCGTCCTGAAAATCTTGCGGTATTTCTGCATCGACAATCATATTACGAATAGCTGCGCCACGACGAGCCAACTCATTCATGTTGGTGATGTCTAGATCTCGTAGCTCATCTTCTATTCGTTGGTTTAGGCCAGCTTCTTGCAAGAAATATCGATACGCATCGGCAGTCGTCGCCACTCCGTTCGGCAAGTTAACACCCTGAGGCTTCAAATGATGATACATTTCGCCCAATGAAGCGTTTTTACCGCCAACAACAGGGATGTCATTGATTGACAGATCTTCGAAGAACTTAAGATACTTATACATGGCCCACCCTTTGCTAAAATGTTAATGATTTTACTTAACTATATAGTAGCATAAACTTATACAGCAAACGACCTAACTTTTAAGCCACTTTTCATAGGCAGCAATAACCATATTCGTTACTTGCTCTAAACTATTTGCCTCGGTATCGACGACTAGATCATAGTTATCTAGCGTGTACGGGTTTATTTTGTACAAGTTCATGTACCGACGAGATTCACTGTCCAAACGTTCTTGTAATTGGCTAGCATACACTAAAGCATCGTTTGGGATTTTCTCACTCTCCATTCTCGCGGGCTCAGCATTTGCAATAATGCGCGTAGCCGCCGCTAGCAAATCTAGGTCAAGAAAAACCTTAAACGACTGCGGAATCCAGTGCCATGCCGTTCTTGAGTCAATAACCTTGCGGTCATCGTCCCGACCAATTTGCTGCAATTTTTCATCTACCAAATGATCAATCCCGACATTTTGCTCCGCACTCCGGTTCATACGAAGAACATCAAGCCCTTGTTTTTCGCCAAGCGCCCGAAAAAGATCGCCTGACGAGAAGTGCTCATAACTAAGTCTCTCTGCAACTAGTTTTGATGTGGCTGATTTTCCGCTTCCTGGTCGACCAGCAATTGTTATGATGTGTTTCTTCTGCATGCCTTTATTCTTTTCGTTATAATTATCTACCTAGTGTATATCAATTTTCTCTCTTGTGCACGCCAGGTGTTATAGTTTTTATATGAAATCAGTAAACGAACTACTGCATACCACATTAAAATTGCCGTACCGCCTCCATATCCGCTACAAACGTATATGCAACCGCCTCGGCACGACTTATATCTTCGTCCATGGCCTGGCTGACACTGGAAAACTCTGGAAACCACTCCTCGAAAGACTCCCGAAGGACGTTAATTATCTCGTTGTCGACCTTCTTGGACACGGTAATTCGAAATACCCAGAAAATGACACATTCTACAGTGCCTACCGTCAGTCTATAAACGTCCGCTTTACCCAACTCAGTCTTGGTTTAACCGGTCCTACTGTGCTCGTCGGACATTCGTTCGGCAGTCTCGTTTCTGCCGAATTTGCCCACCATTACAGACGAACAACGAAACAATTAGTCCTCTGTTCTCCCCCTGTATACCGTGACCCATCCGCCAGCAAGCCCCTCCAGTTTCAACAAGAAAAAATTCTCAGAGAAATATATAAACGTTTCCTAAAAAATCCAAGATCAATCGTCCGAGCATACGACCTCGCTGCAAAACTAAAGCTCCTTGGTTTTTCACAAACTGAAGTCAGTGAAGAAAAGTTTTCTGGTTTCGCCGGTACGCTCCGTGCCGGTATCCTCAGCCAATACGCCGGCAAGCATCTCGCCGAAACAACCGTTCCTACCACAATCATATATGGCATAGCCGACCCGCTCATCGTGATCGGTAATCTAACGAGACTCGCAAAAATTAACTCTCATATATCAACAAAACCCCTGGCCGGTACTCATGCGGTACAAGAAAAAACCTTGAAGGCGCTCATAAATACGCTATCATAACGCACTATTATCATTTACTTCTTTAAGAGTTAGGTGTATAACGATAATTACAAGAATCATGCTGTTATAAATGCATGAGAGGAGGTATTTATGCAAGAGCAACAATCTGACCAGGCACCGAAAGGACCGGAGCAGGTGCTAAAACCGTCTACCAAGCCCGAGCCGCCCGTGAGCGGACCACTCGCCCAGTTTGAAGCTTGGTTGTATGACACTCTTGTCGTTAAAGCTCCATACCAATTACCAACGACCGCGAAAGACTGGATCGTGCGCTATGGTCCATGGATCACACTCGTCCTAGGTGTTCTACTCGCACTCACGGTTATCCCTGCCGTCATGGCAGCGGTAGCCGTCACAAGCTATACGACCTCTGTCATGGGGGGTATATACGGTGCAGCCGTTGCAGCAAGTGTTGGGCCAATGTTTTACCTAGCACTTGTCGTACTCGCAGTGCAGCTGGTAATCATGTTCATGTCAGTTCCTATGCTGTTAAAACAGCAGCGCAAGGGCTGGATGCTCGTTTTTTACTCAAGCATTGTCAGCCTCGCATATAGCGTTCTTAACACGTTTAGTTACGGCTTCTTCAACTTTGGAAGTCTGCTCATGGGGCTTGTTGGCGCTACAATCGGGCTATACTTCATATTTCAAATTCGCTCATATTACAAGAACTAACTAAAACAGAAACCAAAGTAAAACACCCATCTCGTGAATGGGTGTTTTACTTTGGTGAACCAGATGGAGTCGAAATGGAACCCTATCTGTTCAGAAATTATACGATGCAATAAGTTATTTGGTAAACAACTGTGGTCGTTAGTGTTACCCGTAGCTAATGGAATTTACCCTCCAGGTCCCTTTGAAGTAGGACACTCGCTAGAAAGGCTCGTGTCTATGAATCGATACAGAAAAGTGAGAAAAACCAGTCAATCAAAATCTACACTAGTAGCTAAAGCAACCGCCATTCACTCATGAGAGAAAATAACCCGTTGGGTCGCTTTCTCTCATTTTCTCCACTCTGCCGAACCCCAATTCGCTCACTATGTTCGCCGGAAATTGGAGTTCGTTTCAATGAGTATCAAACCAAGTAAAAAGCCCTACCTGAAGGCAGAGCTTTTTACTTGGTGACCCCCCCTGGAGAATGTTCACAAGCGAACGCTTCGATACAGGTTTCAAAGAACTCGCCGGCAAACCCTAAGCTTCTGGTAGCTTGATTTGAATGACGTATCTTCGACCCTTATTCTCGCCTATCGCTTGAAATAGTCCAGCCACGACAAACTTCGCAAGGTATTTCTTTACACTTTCAGCCGACATATTCGTCAAAATCTGCGCACGGTAGTTTGTAATTTCTCCATGCTTTTCGATGTAGCCCGCGATAGATTCTAGAAATTCAAGTTCGGTCTTCGAAAACATATCGGTATCTATATCGGGAAATATATCGGTAACCTTGTGTACGGGGAGCTCTGCGAGTGATTGATAAATGACATCGAGCATGAATTCAATAAAGACACCAAAATCGGCAGACCGACCAGCTTGATGAAGCGCATCGTAATACGCTTGCTGGTTTTCATACACCAGTGTTTCAATCGGTAGCCAAGCAAATAATTCATTCCACTGGCTAAGGATAAGCGACTGCCAGAGCCGCCCAACCCTTCCGTTACCATCGGCAAATGGATGGATAAATTCAATCTCAAAATGCATAATACAACTTTTGATGAGCGGGTGAACGTCCGAGGCTTGTCCCCACGCCAGTAAATCAGTGATTAATCCTGGTACAAAATCAGCCTTCGCTCCGGCATGGATAAGCTGGTCGCCTGCATACACCCCGACGCCCTTAGAGCGGAACTTTCCTGAGTTGCTCACTAAGCCTTCGGTCATGTACTGATGGGCTTTTAGGAAATCATCAACCGAATACGGGTTGTACAGTAGCAGATGCTCATATGCATTGTAGGCATTTTTAACCTCTTGAATTTCATTTGGCGCACCGAGGACGCGTTTGCCGTTTATGATATCAGCTACTTCATCAATCGACAGTGAGTTGTTTTCGATAGCAAGCGAAGACTGAATTGAGCGTAAGCGATTCACTTTGCGTAGGCGTAAGTTGCGCGCATACTCGCCCGAACCCTGTAACTCACCGACTGCTTCAGCAATTTTAGCAACGAAATCTAGAGCCTTAGGGGTAACGGTAAATGTTGGGTTATTCATACTCTCATTATACCATATATCGGTAATTATATCGGGATATTTAGCGATGAACCCAGCTTATCTGTAACAGTCAGCAGGGAGTGGAACCCCTTTTACAGAGATGAAATTACAAAAAAAGTTCCAGAAGATAAATTCTGGAACTTTTTTAATCTGTAGATCTATTTGGTGAGCTCAGTTCGGGAAATATGGAACTCTTTGGTTGATGATTTGGAGCGAATTGATGTGGCTATTAACGAATTCGTGGAAAACAAAAATTAACTTATACACTCAAGGAGAAGAATATAGTTAAAAAACTGAAATATAACAATGAACAAAAAATAATGCACCGAATTTTCGGCACAAGAATTGCCCATGAATATCCATTACTTGACAGGTTTTCCCGCGCAACAATGATACAGACGCAATAATCACGGCTGCATAAACATTGATGACAAGGCTGATGCGCAGTAGATCTTCATCAAAATATCGGTAGGATCGTGGGTAGTGATCCGCTAGCAGATATATTCCCGCAACCAATTAGCGCCTATCCCTCTGACGCTCTATCTCCGGAAGGAGGCTGAGTTTTCGAAATTTATATGAATATACTACGCTAAAGCAGTAACAATGATGGCAGAAGTAGGGTGCAAAGGTAGATAAAAAACGCCACCCATATCAATTTATTATATGTTTTCAGACTCTGATGGTTGTAAGTGAGCAGGTATTGATTTTTGATTTTGTGAAAATACCATGTAACCAATAAGCATGCCAAGGCTACTTCGCCGATGAAAAATGCGGGGAGGTAGTAAGGTAATACACCAGGTATGCGACTAAAGTCAGTTTTACTATCGGTAATTTCGTTTGGATCGCGAGGGTTGTAGAATATTTGTCGTTGTTTGGATGCATCAGTACTCTTTCCGCAACTCACTTCTTCGGCATACTGCATGTACACTTTATCGTCCGCGGAGTACATACAAACGGCTCGTCCGCTAGTGCCCATACTGTAGGTGGCTTGCGTCGGTACCCAATTCGCTACTTTTTTTCCGACGGTATGCCCCATATAGGCAAGCCCGAACGATCCTGCTATGAGGGTGGCTGTGATTAAGTATGATAGTCGATAATAACTTTTTATCGGACGGGGCGGCGTATTTAGTTTTTTTCTAATTACATTTTTTCCTAATATAAACAAAAAGCCACTCGCGGATATGAATAACGCTGACATAATGAATGAAAAGATAGGTGCACCATTTATTACAAAGATTGTCGCCGTAAAACTCAGCCCAAGTACGAGCATAAGAACACCCATACCTCTATATGTAGACCGAAGGGATTTTAACATGATAGGGTCGTTGGCATTATTTTCGGGCATGTATTGTGCGCGGTAACGTAGGAGTGTTCGAAAAAAAGGATCGGTATGATCGCGAGGAAGATAATTCACGCTAGTAACCAGTCGGCTATTTAAGAGCGCTACCAGGGTATTTATAGTATCCAGTTGAACGAGGCGAAACGAGTACGGTTCGCTATTAATTTTAAATTCATAATATGTAGAGTACGAGCGGTCGTACTTAATATCAAAATCAGCTAAATGAGCAGTTAGTAATAGAACTGAATCATCACCAAAAACACGGATACTGTGATCACTGTAGTAAACGAAACGTGCTTTTCCGTGGACTATTCGCGCGTTGTCCTCATTTCCCTTTTTGAGTATTCCGGTACTACTCACGCTACTAATTTTTGCCTGGGATATTGGCGGTAGACTTAAACGCTGGAGGATTTTAAACATTATTCTTACATTATATCTGACTAGTCAGTCAATGCTAACGTTATTAACAAAAGGCTTGCTGCCGGGCGACAGCTGTACTAGATTTAAGGCCTCACGAAAGGTGGGGCATTAAAGTCGCTGACCCTACCGGGAATACTAGAGTATATCGCGCCGGTGCCGCAAGCGGCCGGACAATAACGAGCCGCGTACGTGTTCGATACTGCAATAAATGAACCGGTCCGACGCTTCAATGATATAAATTTCCACAGGCTACAGGTTCTATCATCGGCTAGATACTGTTTTTGACAGTATGAGAACTCTTCGGGTCCGGCTCTCATGCGAGAGCAGCCACGAAAAAAGCCCATCGCTAAGATGAGCTATTTTCGTGGTGATCCCGCGGAGAATTGAACTCCGGTTGCCAGGATGAAAACCTGATGTCCTAACCATTAGACGACGGGACCATGTGTAATGAAACACAAACTATGCTATCAAAACAGGGGCCATTTGTCTATAGTACACGCTTTTAACCCTTTACTCTCGGGAGCCCTGACCAGCGAGTCGTATAACTCGGACTGAGGAGAGCTTGTTTACTCTGCCAGCCAACATGCTTTTTATCTTCTGCAGCGTGCCAAATAGTACCAAGACCGTAACGTTTATTTATCGCGTCAATGTCTGCCATAAGCTCAACTTTTTTATCTCGATTTACGACCGGCTCTGTTAGCGACATTTGCCATGCAGCTTTGTCAGTAATTTCTAACAGAAGCACTGACACTTTTTGGTACGAAAAATCATGGTCATACAGCTCACCCAATAGATCTACTGCTGTTGCAATAATCTTTCCCGTATCGGCCGTCGCTTCGGCTAGTCGCTTCGTCCTCGACACACTCCGTGTTTTCTCGTCCTGTTTACTCGTAGTCAGGTAAACTGCAACGGCTGTACAGACCGAGCCCTGCGCTCGAAGCCTAGCCGCCGCTCGCGTCGCAAAACTAGCCGCAGCACTTTCAAGTTGGTGATACTGTCTTACTTTATGTCCAAAAGCCCGTGACACCATGATACTTTGACGTTTGTCATGTTTGTCGCCAAATGTAAGACAGCCAAGACCTCGTAATTCTTCAACCATGCGCATGCCAGTGATGTTGAAGTACCGCTTTAGCCATGCGTCTGACGCGGTAACAAGCTGCCAGGCGTTCGTCACGCCTCTTTCTGTAAGTTTCGGAGCCGTCCGCCAGCCTATACCCCAAACATCAGCTACGGGTAGATTTTCGAGCACTGCTTTGCGTTTTTCGTCGCTGTCTATAACTGTTATGCCGCCATGCTTTTTCGCATGATTCGTGCCTACCTTCGCCAGCGTTTTAGTCGGCCCTACGCCTATAGAAACCGGTAAGCCGAGCTCTGTTTGTACTCGTTTCTGTACATTTTTTGCCCACGTGTGCAAATCTGCAATATTTAGCTCGGAAAGGTCTAAAAAGCATTCATCTACAGAGTAGACTTCTATAAGTGGCGTGATCTCCTGCAGGAGCAGTACGATCCGCTCTGACATGTCCCCATACAGTTCAAAATTCGCCGAAAAAAGCGTGATGCCGTGCAATTTTACCAGATTACGCACCTCAAAAAGTGGTGCTGCCATGGGTATACCAAGCGCTTTTACCTCCGCCGAACGTGATATAAAGCAACTGTCATTGTTTGATAATACAGCCACAGGCTTACCTTCTAGCTCTGGCCGAAACAAGCGCTCGCAACTCACGAAAAAGTTATTGCAGTCTATATGTGCGTACATAGGCTTAACCACAAGTTCTTAGATCTTGGATCTTAGTTCTTGGGCAGACACAGAAAGAATAGTTAGACCGGCTGAATGACATACGTCACCACTCCCCATAATCGACCATCAACTTGTTCACCGTTGAGGCGTTGAAAACCAGTTTTACGGAAGCGGCACAACAGAAACTCGTCGGTAACGACCACAACGGCAAGCTTGCTTTCTGACGGGCTTACCGCGCGGTCAACCACGACAGTACTTCCGGCTTGCCACATAAGTTCAGGTACCTCGCTCTCGAGACGCCAGAAAAAGGTACTGGCTGGGTGCTTCACTACGAGCGAATCAAGACTCAGACTACCAAATTTCTCGTCTTCGGCAGCGTTCGGAAAACCCGCGTGAAACACAACGCCGTCATCTATTGACCCTTTGTTCATACACCTAAGTATACAACGCACCCGTCTCAAAGTGCTTATGTTATACAATATTTATTGACTTTTTGCAAATAACGCGTGTGCTGAAGAGAACACATACATTTAGTACTAAAAAATTATGTATTACTAACTGGGTGGGACCAGACGGAGGTCTAACCCTATGCAACGTTTTTCACAAACCGTAAAAATCGCTCTGGCGCTCTTTGTCGCCGTCTTTGCGAACGGCTCACTATCGACGATGGTTGCCGCAGCAACGCTACCTGACGACACGAGCACTAACATCACAGAAGTAACCACTCCTGATGAAGTAGCTACTGAACCACAAGAAACTGTCGTTCCTGAGGAAATGGCCAGCGAACCACAGGAAATAGTTACAGAAACAGAACCTGTAGCGCCTCTTGCGCTCATGTTCATGCAACCTGAAAATCAGTTTATGCAGTTTGGACAGCAACAATACACGCCACAGAACATACTTGTGACGCCTGTTGAGCCTACAATAGCTGATCTATGTGGTACTGATGGTGACACCTATACTATCCCAACAGTCACGGGTGTTGAGTATTGGCGAGGGAACACTCGACTTACGAATGGTCAGACGTACTCTACTTATGATGATTCCAGTGTTACTATCACTGCGAAGGCAAAAAGCGGATATATCTTTGCAAACAACAAGACCAGTGAATCATGGCGACTCGATTTTAAGGAGAAGTGTGTAATCTGCCATCGAACCGCGAG
>CAYIYX010000011.1:0-17874 GCA_964367775.1 uncultured Candidatus Saccharibacteria bacterium
CATTCAGTGTTTTCTGATGCTCATAGTAACGTTATATGGAATTACTCACTACGGCTACAACTGCTATGCAGAAAATCGAAACCAAGATTGGATGTTTCTTTACTACATTAAGAAAACTTTGTTTGTTTTTGTTCGTAGTTCGTTTTGGGTTTGGCATAGAACCTAACTCGGTTTATTTATTAACTGAGTAGCCAGGAAGAAAATCAGGAGATATTTCGCTGCATGACATGTTCCAAATGTAACCACCTCGGGAAAAGACTATATCTTGATTTTTAGACTCGTTGTATTTGAGAGAATTAACGTAGTAACTGTCGCTACTGTCACAATTACTTCCTTTTGCTGATACTATATTACTACTAAAAAACGATTGGCCTAGTGGGTCACTCGACATTACGTGCTCCTCTTTGTATAAAAACTTTTTGTTCACGATTTCATGTACCCTACCTTTAAGTCGCATAAACTCGGAATAATCACTAACATTATCAAAAAGTATAGTCACATAACTACCGCACGTAATGGTTCCATTACCCACTACGTCACTCGACTGTCCGCAAGAGTTCTCGAACCTTGATATTTTTACATTTTGTTTTGTAGACAAAATCTCATCGTATACGGATTTGATATCCTCTACGACAGTATTCAAACGAGTTGCTAGGTCTCGTATCTGAGTTTCTCTATAATTTTGTGCATAAATAAAATTGCCAATAATAATTACACTGACAAGTAGCACGACGAAGACAACCCCATACCTAATCCAATGAATCTTACGGGGAGTCTTTCCGCTTCGTTGCCTGGAAGCTGAAACGCCTGGCTTCGTTGATACATCCGATGCTTTATCTTTTGTTTTGTGTGTTTTCTTCATAATCTGTCTCCTTTTTATGTTTCACGCGGTGTTTATGACGTCTGAAAGAATATATGCTAAACATACTTAAAAGCACTAACGCCATACCTAGTGTAACCTGAGTAGCGTATTGAGACAAAGGCTGCCGAGTGTTGTGTTCCTCGGTTATGCTATTGCCGAAAGTCGGTTCGGGTATTTTTGGGTCATTAGAGCCTAATGAGCTAGGATTCGGTATTTGCGGGGACAACCCCCTTATATCATCCAATCTACTCGTCTGATTTGCGCTGAGTATACTGGCGGAAAGATTTTGAGAGAATATCTGAGTTGTGTCAATTTGACTCAGTAAGGCAGTCTTCGCTTCCGAATGAGCAATGACCTCGTCACTCTTGGTACGTTGAGTCGTAGCAGATTCTGAGGAAGTGGATGAAGAGGATGTATTTTCATCTTTTTGTGCTTTTACATATTCACCATCGCAGGCGTCATCAATGCCATCATGATCACTGTCAACGCCGCTTGCAGGAACGAGCAAGCACTGTTCCTGACTATTCGGTACGCCATTGCCGTCGTAATCATCAATACTATGTATGACATATACATATTGATAGATATCTACTACCTTACCGGCTATATCCGTGTAATAAATATGTAGTTCATGAGGGCCTAGCGGCACGCTATCTGGTATAGATACACTGGTTGTGGTCGTCCCAGAAGAGTCTATCGGAACCTCTCCTAGGACAACTGGGTTCGAATGTATCTCAATCTTCGCTGTAGAATTAGAAGCAGGGGGCAACATAGATTTCGTTTCGAACTTTACTGAAATACTCGTATTTACCTGATTAAGCTGATCGATTACTTCCTGTTTTACGTGCATAGTATTGTCGTATATCGACGCGCTGTAACCAACGAGCTTGATACGAAAGTCCTCTCCGACCTTAGTGGCTTGATCTCGTACGGGCTCGGGCATACTGGCTGAAAGGTTGCTCGTCATTTTTCTTATCTGTCGAGCCAACAAAATATGACCCAGCACGTTAGGATGATAGCTCTCGTGATATGCTTTGTCGTTCGGTTTCTTAATTAAAACATGTCCAAAAACATCAACGCCTGGTGGGTCGGCGATAAGACCATTAACCGCAGTAACACCTTGGTTCCCGCACAAGCGATAGTCCTTGTCTGAGTCGTATAACGCAGTGCTAACGTTAACAAACCTGACGCCCGCATTATTTGCCGCGAGTCTTATGGCTTCATTCAGATAGTCTATGAGATTACTCGCAAATGTCCGTTCTTCGAATGTCATCTGAACATTGAGTCCACATACGGTATATGATGAACCTGGGTTGACTATTTGAGGGTACCCTACGACATAAAGTTTCTGCTCTCCCGAAAGATTATTCTTGAGTGTCTTAAAGGTATTCGTAAGAAGTGGAATCTTCTGGTCAATAGTGCTAGCAAGCCAGTCTCTAGTCACTCCTTGTGAGTAACAGTTTCCTCCTCCGGTATATTTTTGCGCAACACATTCTGTCACAATATCTCCAAAACCAATATCATTACCTCCTATAGAGATTGTTGCGAGAGAAGGATGATACTTTGATATGAAGGAAAGTTGAGTGCGATACCCGGGTAGCATCCCGTCAAATATACGATTATCATAAGTAACATCTTCAAGTCCATATGCTTGTGAGTAACCTTCCCTGTATGCCCTCTCATCTGGAGTAATAATATCCTTCATTTCCGCTCCGCTACAAGCAACGTCACCAAACCAGTCCGACGATAACGTTTTATTGAGAAGATACGGGTAAGACACGGTCGATTGATGACAGAGGTTATAGTTGTTGTTTTCCACGTAAAAATTAGTTCCTGCACGATAGCTCAGCGCTCCTTCCCCCGAGCTAAAAGAATCCCCCATCGCCAAGTACCTTGTTGTTTGTGGGCCGGAGTCGACATGAACGTCAAAACTGACGTTCTGACCCGTTCCATCACGCATGTTAACTCCCGCCGTAACGGTAAGGGTCGACTCATTTTTGAATTGTAGAGCCAATATGGAGAACGAAGCAAAGTTATTGGGATTGGCCATGGTCTGTATGTACGCCTCCCGCACATCTGTTTCAATATTACGTTTGCCGCAATTACGCGACTCAAAGTCAGGCTTCTGCGCTTCACATCGACCCGTGTCATATATGTACAAGCCCTCATATCGCTCTGAAACCGCCACAAATCGACCGCTGTTGCTCACGGAAACTGGTCTCACATAATGCAATCGTTGGTATGGAGCAAAGGCCAAGGTGTGTTTTGTTTCGACGTCAAATAGCATCTGGGACTTACCCGTTGAAGATACGTATAGCCAACGTCCATTAGCCGAAAAACTCAGTGGCCCCTCAACGCCCAGATCTTGGCCATCGGCCTTCTTGAGCGTAAAGTCATACGCTTCATTAGATTTCCAACGGATAACATTCCCTACGATATCTTTCGTGAATGTACTATAGTGCCCGAGTAAGTCGCTAACATAGCGAAGCTTGGGGAATGGGTAGCTACTGTCCACTATAACTGCACTCGACTTTCCCGGGACGGGTACTATCGATTCGTCTCTGTTGTACTCTAAAAACTGCCAGTATCTGTCGCCATAGGCTAGATACGTATGATCCGCCATATAGCCGGACGCCATAGGCACAGCGCATAACCGAGTGTCTTGTTCTACGGGCGTCACGCCAAAATAGCCATTCAGGCCTGACCACGATTTTGCCGTAAGGCATTCTAGCGGCTGTCCTGAACCAATGACGCTCTGCCATTCGTTGGTAGATAGTATGGTTTGAAAATTATCTGTCGTTATAACCCCAGAAAGCCAGTCAGGACCAGCAGCATCAGCCGCGACGGAAGGTTGTGAGACATGCAATGCACAGATTAAAGCTAAAAATATCCCCAGAACCATATACACAACTGAGGACTGTCTGAGTTTCATATACTCTGACTTTAATCGTTCAGCGGGATAACTTCAATTCTAGAAAAATCTTTTTCTTGTGTTGTAATAACGGCAAATAACCGTTTTCTCTTGCTACTAGACGTTTAAATCACGTCGCCTGTAAAATACATACGCTCCGACAATACAGAGCACCGTAACAGCCGAACACACGAGAACGTATACAAGTTGCAGCGAGCCGCGGTGAATGACATCTGCGGCATCAAAATAAGAAAAGATGGAGCCGTATTTTAGCCAGTCAAGAGTCGCAGTCAGCTTCACTAACGCAAAGGCGATATAACTCGTAAATACGAATATTGCCACAACCCGAGTCGGCAAACGATAGTTCGTTGTGAGCGATGCCACGAAAACGCCGAGCGAATACATTGTAGCCTGAACTATAGCTAGCGCCCCCATGAAATGCCAGAAATCACGCATGAAGTTGCCTATATTTGTTAAGTGAAAGGTAGTAAGCCATGTACTCAAAAACACCACGACCCAAAGTATCACTATGTATACACAGCCAGCTAACAACTTTTGGGTAACTACTCGTGATCGACTAACCGGTTTTACAAACAAAAACTCCGTCGTTCTGTCTCGTTCTTCGTCAGCCAAAAGTGAGGCGCCGAGCATGCCGGCATGGATGGCCAAAATAACTAAAATGTAGATGAACAAGACGCCGAAATAGCCACTAACTGTCGACATATCGAGTCCAGTCATGCCAAAAATTGCCTGCATGGTCGACGGGAATTGTTTGAGCAACGCCTGACTGGCTGCACTGTCGCTCGACAGTGTGTCGAACTTCACAACACTCAAAATCATAAAGACTATCATGGCAATCACCCAACCAATTTGCCCTTTGCGTCTCAACCGTAGTTCCTGAAAAAAGACGTTCATCACGCAGCCGCCTTTATGTCACGTTTTTTGTATATAACATATGAGGCAACCCCTGCAGCCAACATTGATATGACGGCTGTCAGCAAAAAAGACAACTCATACCCCTTACCGGACGCTATCCCGACATAGTCGAAAAACTTTAATGGTGAAACGTAACGAAACTTTGGCTCATTTAAAATCGCACCGAGCATACCGACTATAAAAAAGCCGAAAACCGAGGCAAGTGTCGTTGGAATGATTGCTTTTAGATGTTTTAAAACTTGGGACATAAACAATCCGAAAGCATAAAACCAAAGTTGGACAACGAGCACTGCAAGCATCAACATACCGAAGCGTTGCACGTCAAAATTGCCCGCCCCAAATGCTTTCGCTAAACCGAATGAAGCCGCAGATACTACTACCCAAGTTACCAGTATGATCGTGAGCCCAGCAAAGAATTTTTGTAAGTATATACTCGTCCGTCCTCTCGGCTTCGTAAGCAAGAAGTCGGTTGTTTTACTACGCGGTTCTCGAGACAGCATACTGATTCCTACGTGCATCGCGTGTATGCCGGCCGCCAAGGTAAAGTTCGTGAACGTAAATGCAAAGAACCCAAGAAATGACAGCATCGTGTCAACATCAAGGTTTAGTGCTGCTTTTGCCGCCGCTGGGATTTGAGCAAAAATCTTTCTAGTCGCTTCAGCGTCACTTGAAAACGTTGGGTAAACCGTTATGTACATCAGCACAAGACCACAGAGCACCAGCACCCATACCAAAGACACCTTCCAGATCATTTTTAATTCTTGTCGAAAAACGTTCATCGCCACTAACCTTTTTGATAGTAATGCATGAAAATTTCTTCAAGCTCAGGCTCTTCTATGGACATGTTCTTGAGCCGCATACCAACCAACTGCTTCACCATAGCATTCACGTCGCCACGGTAAAGGAAAAAAACCTGGTCATGCACGACGCGGACATTGCTCATGCCCTTAAGAGTCAACTGAGATTTTGCTATTGGCGCAGCCAGCTCAAGTTTTACTTTCAAGTAACTATTTTGTCGCAAATTTTCCATCTGCTCAACGGCTATGAGTTCACCTTCTTTGATGATAGCTACCCGACTACACAGCTTTTGCACCTCACTCAAAATATGGGACGAAAAGAGTATCGTTGCGCCGCGTTTATTTTCTTGCCGCAACAGTTCAAAAAAAGTCTGTTGCATAAGTGGGTCAAGCCCCCCTGTTGGTTCATCGAGGATGATGAGTTTTGGGCTATGTAAAAGACCCTGAACAATTCCGACTTTTTTCTTGTTGCCATAACTCAAGTCATCAATCTTTTTGCCAAGGTTAAGGTCAAGCAACGCTGTCAATTCGTTTATTCGGATATCCATGTCGTGCTTTGATTTTTTATAAAAACTAGCACTGTACTGCAACAGGTCACGCACGCGCATGTTGTCATAATAAAACACTTCGCTTGGCAAGTACCCGACTTCTTCGCGAATTTCCGAACCGTCTTTGACGATGTCTTTACCAAAGATTGTCGCCGAGCCACTTGTCGGTTTTATTAGCCCCAAAAGTGTTCGTATAGTCGTCGATTTACCGGCTCCATTTGGGCCGATAAAACCAAAAATCTCACCCTCTTCGACCGACAAATTAACGTCTTCAATCCCTCGCGATTTGCCATAAAATTTCGTTAAGCCATGTGTTTCAATAACAGTCATGAACACTAGTATACTCTCAGAAAATGGCGGATGCTACGTTTCGACACCAGCAAATTGACTATTATAAGGTCTAGAAGCAACGTAACTTTTTCATGAGGGTCAATTATGCGCTTATATCCTTCAGCAAGCTCTGACTACTGGATTTTTCGGGGATGCTGTGTGGGACGTGCTTCTAGTTTATGGCCGACCGACGCTTCTATCTGTTCTAGCGACGTTCCACGCCGAACAGGCAAATGACCAAGCAGGTACATATAGGCCACATCATCGCGGATGATTATGAACTGTGTCGCCGCCACACCAACCGATGCTGCGACGATGGGGAGCTTGAGTTCTTCTTCGAGGTTCAGCATGTCGTCAAAGCTTTTCATAGTAACGATGCGTTTGCCTGCAAGGTCGGGCGGACGCGAAGCATGAACAATAATTCCGTCATGGTACCGATAAATTTTATCGAGCTCGCGTTGATACGGCGTTTTGAATATCTGTCTTCGGAAGCCATAGACAAACGCCGCAAGCGCGAGCCCTCCAAGAGCAATCACGCCATATGTTTCGTATTGAGCCTGTTTGTCGACATTGGTTTGCGCATTCGCGGGCACTACTTGTTTCGTATCCTCTTTGTCGTATTTTTGACTCAATGTATAGATTTGCTCTTCAATCGGCGCGCTCACCGAAGCGGTCCGCAGGTCATTGAACACGGTGCCGTCAACCATCCCCGATACGTTTACCGTAAAGGTAACTATGACTTCACTCCTGATCGGTAGCGTCAGCGATGTCCTCAGTTGCTCGATGAGTATTCGATACTCGTCGAATGGAATTTCGACACTCGGGTTAAACGAGACACCCTTTGCATCGACCGTTCCGTGGACCGGCTTCAATATCTGGAACTCTTTAGTCCACACATCAGCCGAGTCGCTTTCATCTCCCTTGAACGAATACTTACCTCGAACCACCGCCCTGACGTCGTATGCATACGCAAGAGACTGCTGTTCTGAGCCCGAAAATGTATAGTGGAACGTTGCCGTAATCTTGTCCGTCAGACTCATGACGTAGGCAGCATTTTTGCCTGGTCCTCCCTCATAAAAACTACTTGGGAAATACTGCACACCCTTGTCAACTGACTGCTTGACTGTGTAGGTATAGGCTGACGGAATCGGCTCGACATTCGCGCGTCGCTTTACGACGTCGTACGCAAGATACACAGCGGCCCCGACAAGAAGAAGCCCAAGTACAATAAAGCCGACAGGACGGCGAACGTGGCGGCGATAATCAATACCGGGGGCTGTCATACGTCATGCTCTCTAGTGTTTCTGCGACATTTCACGTAACAAGACCGTTGGGTAGCCGACGTGCGGCACGGTGGAGCGAACGACGCCAATAACCGCCGATTGATTGACTGGAGGATCACGACTTGGGTTATTGTCCCCTTTAGTCGTGAAGATTCGGTCGCCACTATCATCTTCAGCCGTATCAATTGCTACCACCCTATGCGTTATAACTATGTTTTCTGATTGATATTGTATGATATCGCCTATGCTTATGTCCATCGAGTCGTTCAGTCGCTGCACGACAACTATAGAACCGCGGCTAAATACCGGCTCCATACTGTTCGACATAATCACCACTGGTTTGTACGTGAATACCCCTGTCATGAACAAGACGAGCGCCACCATAACGAGGCCAAACGCAACATCAAAAGCGAACTTCGGCCGTCGTCGACGCCGACGAACCCGGACCTCATCGGTTTCTGCCCTCGAACGATCCATCATGATGTAGACCGCTACTGCGAGCAATACGGAAGACATACTCGTCATGTACCAGTCGTACTTTGGAATAATCGGTGGCAACACGGTCAGCGCAACGATGCCAATACCATACACCATCTGCGGACTCAGGCCGCTGGACACCGACAAATACGTCAGCAGTAAACTACTCACAATCGCCGGTGCGACAAACGTAATGAGAAACTTTATGACATCTACGGCCGATCCAACGTCGTTGATTTGTAAAAGACTGATCTGCTGTGCGGCAAAAACAAGACTGACAATAACACCAAACCACATAGTATTGCGTCGTCCAGCCAGCAGCATGAGGCCATAACGGATATATTCAACAGATGCAGCAGCCACGCCGAATGCCAAGACATTTATCGCGATGATTTGCCAGCTCGATGCTACGGCGTTGTGGACAAAAGTAAGCATGAGGCCCGACAAGAAATACACCACAAACCATACCGACAACACCGAAGCGATCACCAGCGCCTTGTCGCCCTTGTGGCGCACTCTGTCTCGCTGACCACGGAGCAACAAACGCGCAAGACTGGCAGCAAGGACCGCAAGCACTGGCTGGACAATATAGAGTGCATCGTGAGAGTCAACCAGGCCAAACTGCCACGCCAGACGCGGTCCAATCGTAACGACAAGCCCAGCAGCAAGCAGCTGCCACGCCGATGATTTAACCGTAAATACTTTCTGAAACATTACGCCCTACCCGTCACGGCCGCACCGGTCGTTGGCCACGTCGTCATCGTCGTGGTGACGGTCGTGTTCAGAACATATTGTCCCCCTGCAGGGATTGCAACAGCCGCTCCGGTATACGTTAGCACCGTCGTAGTACACGTATACGTCACGCCTGTCGCCACCGTCGACGTACACGTCCTCGTTGTCGGAACGGTCACTCGCCAACCACTGATCGGCTGCCCTGAGTTATTTGAAATCGTCACGGTGAGCGGAAACGCCCCACCAACTTTTGTCCCAGCCGTCGCGACGACCGTCAACCCCGTAATGGCAACGTATGTCGTGGCGTAGGTCGCCGAAACAACCACGTTTTGCGGGATATAGTTCGCTGTCGCAGTCGTAAACCTGATGGAGTTGCCTGTGTTATTTATCGTGCTGCTTGCCCCTTTTGCTATAGTGACAGTTCGCGTAATAGTCACTGTGTGTGTCGTGTTGTTAATAGAGCACACCACCGTGGTTGGACACGTTATCGCTGTCGTATCAGCAGGCACCACGAAAGTAACTCTCCATGCCGTGATAGACGTAACCCCGTTGTTTTTTATCACAAATGGGTTGAGCCGGTAGGTGTAAATGCCAGCCGCTAACGTCGCCGTTTTGGTGTATGTCCACGTCGTGTAGTTGTTCGAGACATAGGCGACGCTCGACTCGTTCCCGTTAACGGTCAGGTTTTGGCTGAACAGTGCATAGCTCATTCCCATGACGAGGAACGGCATCATAACAAGTAAACCAAGTTGACGAAGGAATGGACGATGCCGCTGTAGTCGCCGAATTCCCACCCTGTTTACTCCGTTTCTTAGTTTTGTACGTAGTTAAAGTTAATCGTCGCTGCTTTTGAGGCTCCGGCTGGGTTTGTGGTGGCACTTGCCGCCCAAGTCACCGTTACCGTAGCGGTGACAGTAGCACTCGGCGCAAGCGTATCGTCCACTGCAACGCCCGCAATGGAATACGTAAGATACGTCGGCGCCGTTGCGTTTAGTGTAGTGAGATCGGTGATGGTACTGAGCTTAGCATTTATGTTCCCTTGATTCCTTATGGCCACTTGGTACGAAGACGTAGCACCAGGATACCCAAGACCGACATTGAATGTTGCAGAAGTCGTTGTAAAAGAAGGTGCCACCTGGTCAGTCGCGCCAATCTGTCCCGTTGGCGTAATGCTGATTATCCTAACATCCCAGTTACCGGTCGCCGTACCAGTACCGTTGATCGTCAACGTGCTCGCAAATGACGCATACGCCACTGAGGCGAAACTGATGAGGACTATAGCTATGGGGATAAATTTATTCTTCATACCAAGTGTCGTTGGCTTTTTGATTTATTTTTAAGTACTCCTTATAGTATATAACACTTACGCTAAATGACAAGTGCACGAAAACGTGCTCCCTGGTCTGTGCCTAGAGGAGCACGTTTTTTACACAACTAGACGAGACTAAATGTCTTGGATGTAGTTGAAGTCGATGGTGGCAACCTTCGACTGAGTATCGATATTCGTCGAGCCGCCAGTAAGCCACTCAACCTTGACGGTTGCAGTGACAGTGGCGCTTGCTGCTAACGTGTCATTAACTGCTACGCCAGTGAGCGTGTAGTGAATATCTGCCGGTGCTGCGGCATTAAGGGTTGTAAGATCAGTCAGAGTACTGAGCCTTGCCGGAATTGTCCCATTATTTTTAATAACAACCTCGTACGTTGCGCTCGCACCTGGATACGCGAGATCAACATCGAATGTTGCTGACGTACCGGTAAATAACGGGGCTGCATTTTCAGTCGCACCAGTGCTTGCTGTCTGGGTAATGCCCGTAATGGCAATATTCCAGTTACCATTTGCAGTACCAGTACCGTTGATAGTAAGTAGCTGCGAAAAGGCAGCGTAAGCCACTGATACCAGCCCCACCAGGACAACCGCAGCGATGATTAGCTTGTTTCTCATATAAAGAGTTCTTCCTTGTTGTTTTATTAGGGTTTGTAAGTATAAGCATATAACATCTAGCCTTAAGCATCAATAGGAAAATTATTCACGGTCGACACTCGGTCGTTGTACTCCTGACCACCTCTGTGATACTATGCATGGTATTAAGAGCCCGCTATGCAGCCAAACCCCATCACAAATCACCAAACACCGCACCCTATTCGCTCGTCGTTACAGCGTCTGTTCGAAGAACTCGGCGAAAACCCCGAACGCGATGGGCTCGTCGAAACGCCAGCAAGATTTGAAAAGCAACTTCGCGAAAGCCTGAACGGCTACAGCAAAGATCCTAAAAGCGCCGTAAAGCTTTTTGAAAACAACGACTACCATGACTTGATTGTCGTTTCTACCATTCACTTTAGCAGTTTGTGCGAACACCACGTGCTGCCATTTTTCGGGCATGTCGACATTGCATATATTCCAGGTGAAAAAATCCTTGGTCTTTCCAAGTTCGCGCGAATCGTCGATATTTTCAGTAAACGCCTACAAGTTCAGGAAAGACTAACCCAAGAAATTGCCGAATTTCTGGCCGAGCAGCTCCAGCCAGAGCTCGTGATGGTGCGTATCTCCGCGGTACATACGTGCATGGCAACAAGAGGAGTCAACCGACCGGCGAGCAAAACTGACACTTTCGCTAAAATTGGCCCAGACACACCGGCGAACCGTGCCCACGTCCAACACTTCAGACATACCGGCGAGACTATCTAGAAATGCTTGCTTTTCTATACGGTTTGTGCTAAAATTAGTGGTAGTAGATTATAAAACCAAACTACTGGATGAATACTCGCATTTGAAATTATCTTATCTTGTCGTTCATCGCATATAACGTACAAGGAAAGGTATTTATTATGCAAAGATCATATCATTCAGGCGGTCAACGCCGTCCTAACAACGCCCGTTTTCAAAACCGCGGCGGCAGTGGCAACAGAGGCAGATCAACCAAAGAACTTCACTACAGCCACTTCGTGAACGAAGCGAGCGAGGCTCAAGAAACAGCCGTGTATAACGCCAAAAACGAGTTCAAAGACTTCGCCCTCAGTGACCAAACCAAGCGCACACTTGAGCACATTGGCTATACGACCCCGTCACCAATCCAAGACCAGTGCATCACACCGGCACTTGAAGGCAAGGACGTTATAGGAATAGCAAACACCGGCACCGGTAAAACCGCAGCATTTCTTTTGCCAACCATTGAAAAAATGCTTTCGTATCGTGCGCCCATCGCAGCACTCATACTGGCTCCAACTCGTGAACTCGCCAGCCAGATTGACGAAGAGTTCCGTAAATTTTCGGCTGGTCAAAAATTATACTCGACACTTGTCGTCGGCGGTATGAACATTGGCCGTCAAATCAAACAGGTCAAATATGGACCAAACATCATCATCGGCACGCCAGGGCGTGTCAAAGACCTCATCGACCGAAATGTCATAATTCTGAACAACGTCACGACGTTCATTCTCGACGAAGCTGACCGCATGTGCGACATGGGATTTTCGCGCGACATTCGCTACATCGCATCTCAGCTACCACCGGACCACCAAACACTTTGTTTTAGTGCGACCATGACCCCGGCTGTTAAAACTATCGTCGAAGAATTCATGACCGATCCACTCACCGTTTCCGTCGTGCAACGACAAACCGCTGAGCACATCAACCAAGATGTTATACATGCCCGTGACAAAGCTCACAAAGTCGATATTTTGACTGAGATGCTCGCAAAAGACGACTTCGAACGCGTGATTGTTTTTGGCGAAACGAAGTTTGGCGTACAACGCCTCTCTGACAGCCTCTCAAAAAGCGGCATACCATCAGTCGCCATACACGGAAATAAGTCTCAGGCCCAGCGTAATCGTGCCCTAGACGAATTTAAGACTGGTCGAGTAAGTGTCATGGTCGCCACCGACGTAGCCGCTCGTGGTCTCGACATACCTGACGTTTCACACGTTATAAACTTTGACCCTCCGAAGATCTACGAGGACTATGTTCACCGCATTGGTCGAACCGGTCGTGCTGGTAAAACCGGAATCGCACTGACGTTCATAACGAGCGGCAATAAATAGCTTCGGTATAGTACGAACACTAGACGTACATGCCGCGCGCTTCTGGCCACATGTAGTGTATGAGCTGCCGTCCCTTCCCCGTCAAATGCACCCATAGGCCATCATAGCTACCGTCTATTGCGACAAGCCCTTTTCGTTTCAGACGTCCTACTACCGCTATCATATGCTGGCGCGACATACCGAGCATGCGCGAGAGGGTCTTCGTGTCATCCTCGCCATCTTCGTGAACCTGCTGAAGCACGATCGCTTCGTTCGTAGTTAAGCTTAGCTCCGCATCCGTTGTAGACAGTGTCATATGTAGTACCCTACCTTTCTGTTTACTTTTGTAAACCTAGATTAGTAGGTTAAGCTTAAAATTTGCTGTAGAAATTCATAAAAGTCTGCTCCAACTTCGACTCTGAATCGTGCTAAAATTAAAGCATAAACCACTTATAAAGGAGGTTGTATGTTTGGAAAAGCAAAGGGAAAAAATGCCCTGAAAGCACGCGTTTGGGCGGCGGTCGCCTTCGTGGGCACGCTGGTTGTCAATGGACTAGCCGGGTCGACGACACTCATCGGTGGAACCAACACTGCAACGGTTTCGAATGACGTACCGACGTTATTTACACCCGCCGGCAGTACGTTTGCCATCTGGGGTGTAATTTACCTTTTAGTGGCGGCATATGTGGTGTATTCGCTACACTTCGCTCGCAAAAAAAGTGCCGTACTAAAAGCCGAAACAATCGACGCCATCACGCCGCTTTTTACTGCTTCATCTCTTATCAACATCGCCTGGATTTTCGCTTGGCAGTATAAGGTGTTTTGGCTCGCCGTCATACTTATAATTGCACTACTTGTAACGCTTGGGCAAATCGTCTCACTTCTTCGAGACAAGCAATTTTCTTTAGTCGAACGCGTGGTCGTCAAAGCACCATTTAGCATTTATTTCGGCTGGCTAACGGTCGCAACCGTTGCGAACATTTCAATCGCCCTCGTAAACAGTGGCTGGACGGGTACCGGTAGTACTGCCGCTGGCTGGACGATAGCAATACTCATCATTGCCGCGGTCGTTGGCATTTTTACCATGCTCCGCAATACCGATTGTCTATACGGCTTAGTCTTTGTCTGGGCATTTAACGGCATACTCACGAAACACATGTCCACTGCGGACTGGAATGGCCAATACCCGCTCGTCATCGGTGCGCTCGTCAGCCTCATTGCAGTGCTCGCGCTCGTGAGTCTAGCGGTCATGGCTATCGTTATACATAAACTTACACGTGGTGAAAAACGCACTTCTATAGACTGGTCAGTCGTGGCTAAGGCCTAAAAAGCTAGTACGGACAGGTTTTGGTTAACGTACTCGACTGAATAGAATGGTCCTGAAATATAACTGCATGCTTTTTCCAAAAAACAATACTGTCCGCGGTCGCCATGTCGCTGCCCGGCTTTGGTGGTCTGTATCGTCCAGCCCATATATCATGCAGATCATAGGCTGAGCCCTTTTCGTCGAGCTCCAGTATCATCGTCAAATAGCCCGTAGCTATAGGTTCACCTTTTTTCGTAAAACGAGTATACACGGGGTCACGCACGAGCTGCGCGTAAAACACGGAATCCTCCTCGGGTACAGCTATAACAAAATTATAGCCCACCGTACGCCCCATGCGACATTCTAGGTCTATGTGCGGGGTGTTAAGGGTCGAATCTTGTAAGGCTCCTCTGGCCAACGTAAGTAAATGCGGTTGTCTGGCAATGTTTTTCGCCGCCGCAGAGCCTATGAGATTTACATAGACAGGAATTCCGTTACACGAATGCTCTATAAGATGTTTCATACTGCAGGTATCTCGAGTTCTTTTTCAGTCACCTTGGACGGATTAGCGACGTTGAAATCCGCTACTAAAGCCACCTTGTCCCTGTGGACGCTGTGGACGATCTTCTTTAGGGCGAGCGACGTTTACGACAATGTCTCGCTCTTCGAACGTTTTTCCGTCCAGTTCGGCGATCGCCTTTTTGGCGTCATCGTCATTTTCCATCTCGACAAAACCAAAGCCTTTTGACTTGCCACTATCTCGATCGGTGGCGACGCGCGCACTAACAACTTTTCCATACTTCGCAAACAGGGCCTGCAAGCTTTGGTCGGTTGTGTTAAATGATAATTTTCCAATGAATAATTGTGTTGCCACGGTGCTTTCTAGCCTTTCGTTGAGCTAATATTACGCGAGGTATGCTGCGCTAAAGCCGAGGATAGAATGAGCTTTTTTAAATAGCTACACCGTACGCTTGGTCAAAGTTTAGAGTAACTTGCAGTTATATCATACCATGATCACCTCATATAGCCCAGTCTGAAGGCCGGCTAGCTCTTCGAGGCTCGGGTCGATAACCTCCGCCCCGCGCCAACGACACGCTTAAGAAGATTCGAATCCACTACTCCTTGTCCCAAGTTCATTGTAAGCTCGAATTACGAAGACCGACTAGTTTGAAGCCAAAAAAAAGAGACGCTCTGGGCGTCTCTTTTATAGAACCTGGGAAGATTTGCACCCACAGATGTAGCCTACGAACTAAATAACTTGACTAGAACTATCGAACTTGATTGGCTACACTTAGTTACCGTGCTGTATCACTTGATCTTCCCTTTGATTAAGGTATCAAACAGCAAATAATTCGTCAAGACTTTTAGAAGGAATTGCTAGGTTTGATGCTTTTAACAGATACGCATGGTGTGATATATACAATTTTTCAATAACCTGGAATCTGTGACCGAACGTTGCATAAAAGAGAGGTGTTCAGTTTTCGCGGTAATGCTACTGACTGACGTTAAAATCTCTTGTATTTTCGTAGGCGTAGCGAGTCATTTTCTCGAGTATGTCCATACTGATATCCTCAAGCTTGTTGGCATATATACAGCCTTTACCTCGAGTGTACTTGCCAAGTTCAACCAACTCGTCTGCAAACTCATCAGCATCGCATGAAAGGTATAGTGAAATTTTTGCCTTACGGGGGCTAAATCCGATTCTGAACCAATCCGCTTCGTACCTACCCTTACTTACGTAGTGGTATGTGCCAAAACCAATCATGCTCGGACCCCACATTTTGGGTTTTTCGCCCGACACGCGCCGCATCATTTCTACGAGTCTATACGACTCATCGCGTCGCGTTTCGCTGACGGTTTCTAAAAATTCATCAACGCTCTGATTCGTTACTGTGGTCTTTGGGGTATATGCCATTTATTTCCTCTTGTAAACATTGTAACGCAGGTAGATACGCATGCGCCCGTCACTATCCCTTATAGTCATCAGCCTCTTCATAGTAATACGACTGATCTATGCCTTTCATAAACACGTCGCGATCGTTTATTTCGCTAGTTAACGCTGTGCGTAGGAGCTCACGTAACTCAAGGTCGTTTATCGGGCTGCGCTCCATAGCGTTAAAATAGTCATTCTTGTCAATTTTCTGCCAATCTATGCATTGTTTTATATTTTTCTTTAGAATTAAATCCAACCAAATACGCGCACTACGACCATTACCCTCCATGAATGGGTGAGCAATATTCATCTCGACATACTTTTTAACGATTTCCTCAAAAGTTGTCTCGGGCAATTTTTCTATCTCCGACAGACCGCTCTCCAAATAAATAGCAGATGCAAACGTAAAGCCGCCTTTGCTAATGTTTTTTGAGCGAATTTTGCCTGCAAAATCATAGAGGCCGCCAAAAAGGTACTCATGAATTTGCCGTAAGCCTTTAGTTGTGCCAACTTCGAAAGATGACAAATCGGTACTGCCAAAAAGGCTTATAGCTCTTTGTTTACTGATTTCATCGATGCTTTGCATAGCTATATTATAGCACAAAATAGCTTATTTTCTTTAGGATTACCCCTGTTAGTACGTGAATATAGATTTAGGGAACTAGATTTACATTTTCTCTGTCTGGTCTGGCTTCGGGATGCTGTGTATCCCTGCGCTACACTATGCCAAACCAGCGACTTTCGCCGCTTCGTAGCGAGCCGCTGGTTCGAGCCAACTGCAAGTAGCCAAATAAAAACCCCACACAAGGTGGGGATTTTATTTGGCTCACACTAGCAGACGCATTGCGAACCGCCTGTCTGGATTTTGATAAAAGTAATTTGAATGAAATTAAGGCAATCTTAGCGACGGCTGCTTAGTTTATTCACTAACTTATTATATTGCCCTTTTGTCAAAAAGACCCTGTGGATGTTTGGCTTACTTGTATTTCCAGTAAGTGTCGCTTTTGTCGTTATACCCCAGTCTACAATCGTCATATTAGTTAGGTCTACTTCAACAAAGTAATACTTTTTTTTCATGCTGTTCAGCCTCCATCTATATCTATTCTACACCCAGCTTTGGTAAATCTATACCGCAAAGCAAAAACACCTTCCTTTCGGAAAGTGCATATGCTTGGCTCCGCTTACAGGTCACGGACTATTGAAGTCAGTCTTTGATATAATTCCACATCGTCATACGCACCGTCTTCGCCATTGAGAAGTCGAAGCTGTTCGTATATATACTCGATCACATCATAGACAAGTGCATTATTATCACCGGCGGCATATTTATTAATGAGCTCGCCAAAATTAAGAATTGCCTCTAAACTCTCTTTGGTCGCTTTTTCAGACTCAAACAAAGCGAGAGCTAATTTTGCATATTGAAGTTGGTCTTGATAGGTAAATGCCATGCTAACCTCTATTATATACCATGTTGAAAGTGAGCCAGTTTAAAGACATAGCTCAGGTCTTCGTGTTACGCTCCCGGACCAGTGTACTTGCGTCTCAGAGTTCCGTTATTGTTCGGCCCGTCACCTGGACCGTAGTGGTCATGATGGATGTGGCTTCTGAAACGAGCGTCGTCAAGATGACCATCGGCGATCATAGTGTGACCTTAGAAGACGGGGTTATGCAGTCACACACACCATCGTACACTTACTCATCAAGGGTCGTCTTTTTTACTTACAACTGGTACTCGATACTTC
>CAYIYX010000012.1:0-16684 GCA_964367775.1 uncultured Candidatus Saccharibacteria bacterium
TAGGCCTTGAGTCGGAAGACTCGCCCTCTGTTCGTAAAGAATAGAAGCCAGTCGTGCGTACTCGATGTCACTAACTGATCTATGACATCTTCTTCCTTTGTCGTCATGCCCCGTTTACCCTTACCGCCACGGTGTTGCTGCTTATAGTCAGTTGCCAGAGTACGCTTGATGTAATTTTCCGTTGTTAGTAGAACAACTACATTTTCATCAGGAATGAGTTCTTCATCCCGGAACTTCCCAAGCTCACTATTGATGATCTTCGTTCGTCGTTCGTCACCGTACTTCTCTTTCATTTCCAATAGTTCAGATTTGATGATATTGAGAATTTCTTGTTCGTCAGCAAGAATCTTCTCGAGCTCACCGATTAACTTGATTAGCTCATCAAGCTCATCTTCTATCTCTTTTCGATCAAGCCCAGTTAGCTTACGTAGTTGCATAGCAAGAATCGCTTTGCCCTGTATTTCTGAAAGCTTGAACTGTTTCATGAGGCCGATCAACGCTTCGTCGTAATTTTTGCTGCCACGAATGAGCTTAATGACCTCGTCGATATGGTCAAGAGCAATCTTCAGCCCCTCGAGCACATGGGCGCGTTCTTTGGCCTTCTTTAGTTCAAACTCCGTCCTTCGACGGACAACTACACGACGATGCTTCACAAATTCTACAAGAATATCTTTCAGCCCCAACACTCTAGGCTGTATACCGTCAACCAGTGCCAACATGTTGTAGTGAAATGCCGTCTGTAAAGCCGTTAGCTTGTATAGTTGATTTAACACCTTCTTCGGGTATGCATCTTTACGTAGCTCGATAACCAATCGAATCTTACCACGTGCCGTTTCGTCGCGTAGGTCCGAGATCAGAATTTTTTTATCTCTGTGTAACTCAGCAATCTTTTCCATTAACGTCGCTTTATTTACGCCGTAAGGCATCTCTGTCACGACAATTTGTCGTTTGCCTTTTTTCGTTTCCTCTATCTCGGCTACCGCTCGAATCATAACGCTGCCCCTGCCTGTTGCGTATGCTTGACGCATCGGTTCACCGCCGTAAACCACTGCCCCCGTCGGGAAGTCAGGCCCCTTGACGTATTTCAAGAGATCATCGACGGTTGTTGTCTCAGGATTGTCGATGAGATACAGCGTTGCATCAACGAGCTCACCAAGGTTGTGGGTCGGAATATTGGTCGCCATGCCGACAGCAATACCGACCTGCCCGTTCAAGAGGAGGTTCGGTAGTTTTGCCGGTAAGACAAGCGGCTCTTGGCGAGTACCGTCGTAGGTATCCTTAAAATCAACTGTCTCTTTATCGATATCCGCAAGTGCAGCTTCTGCAACACGAGTCATTTTTGCCTCTGTGTAACGCATAGCAGCTGGCGGATCGCCGTCCATCGAGCCAAAGTTACCTTGACCCTGAACAAGTGGGTAACGCATTACCCAATCTTGTGCGAGACGCACCATTGCATCATAAATCGAAGAGTCGCCATGAGGGTGGTATTTACCCATCACTTCACCAACAATCTGCGCACTCTTGACTGTCTTACTTGTTGGGCCAATGCCCATTTTGTCCATAACGTATACAATACGACGGTGAACAGGCTTCATGCCGTCACGCACGTCGGGTAGGGCGCGTTCAACGATCACACTGAGCGAGTAGCGCAGGAAGTTGTCTTCCATAACAGACTCGACCGATCGTACTTCAAGCTGCCTAGAGGATGCCTCGGCACGAGAGAGTACATCACCCGCTAATGCCATAGAACCTTCATCTTCAGGGGTTGTCTCTGGTAAAATAGTCTGGTCATCATTCATATTAGATATCTAGCTCCTCAAGACTTACATCTTTTGCTCTGGTCTGGATAAAGTTCTTTCGCATCAACACATCTTCACCCATTAATTTTGAAAATATAGCGTCGGCTCTTTCAATGTCCTCGATACGCACCTGAACCAGGACGCGATTTTCTGGATTCATAGTGGTTTCCCATAGCTGATCAGCATCCATTTCACCAAGACCTTTATAGCGCTGGAGAGAGGATTCGTTAAATCCGGCCTGGCGGATTCTCGACTCGTCACTATTTACTATCGTGCCAGCAGCTTTACGCGCCTCGATTAACCCATCAAGATGATTTTCGAGCGCAGCTTCATCGTAGATATATTCACGTTTACTACCCTGTTTCAAAGAAAATAGTGGCGGCTTTGCAAGATAAATATGTCCGCGCTCGACTACTTCTTTCATGTAGCGGAAAAAGAACGTCATAAGAAGCGTGGCGATATGGCTTCCGTCAACATCGGCATCTGTCATGATGATAATACGATCATACCGAAGACCCTTAATATCAAATTGGTCACCGATTCCCACTCCAATACCCTGAATCAGGGCCACGATTTCTTTGTTGCCAAACATTCTGTCAAGCCTGGCGCGTTCAGTGTTGAGCACCTTACCGCGTAACGGCAAAATTGCCTGTGTTTTACTGTCTCGCCCCGACTTCGCAGAACCACCAGCCGAGTCGCCCTCGACTATATAGAGTTCACTGTCTGCCGGGTTTTTACTTGAACAATCCCATAGTTTTCCTGGAAGGCCCATACCGTCGAGAGCTCCTTTACGAAGCACGTTGTCGCGTGCTGCACGGGCTGCTTTACGAGCGCGTGCTGCCAAAATTGCCTTACCAACTATTTTCTTTGCTACTCCAGGATGCTCTTCGAGATAATAACTAAAGTATTCATTCATTACCTGTTCAACGTAGCGTTTTACCTCGGGATTTCCGAGCTTATTTTTCGTCTGACCTTCAAACTGAGGATCCGGTAGCTTCACTAGTATAATAGCCGTTAGTCCCTCGCGTACATCGTCGCCGCCGAGATTCTCATCTTTCTCTTTTAAGAGACCGTTCTTTCTCGCGTAATCATTGACTACTCGTGTCTGAGCAGTTCGGAAGCCCTCAAGATGTTTACCGCCTTCTGGGTTGAAGACGTTGTTTGCAAAAGCTTTAACTGTCTCATTGAAACCTTCGTTATACTGAACCGCGATCTCAACCATACTGTCTTCGACCTGTTTCTCAACATAAAAGATATCATCGTCAACGGTTTCTTTTCCTATGTTTAAATGCTTCACGTAGCTCTGAATACCACCCTCGAAATAGAAAGCATAACTCTTACCTGTACGTTCATCGTGTACTGACGCTTTAAGGCCTTTCGTCAAGTACGCTTGGTGTCTCAGGTAGCTCAGCACCCATTCGTAGTCGAAATCTACCGTTTCTTTAAATATGGACGTATCTGGGTAGAACGTGATACTGGTGCCTCTAGCCCTATCGGTTTTCCCAACCTTTTTAATATCTCCCTTAGGAACACCGATCGCGAATTCCAGCATATATAAGTATCCGCCATGAACCACTTCAGCAACTAACTTGGTTGACAATGCATTTACGACACTTGAGCCAACGCCGTGAAGGCCACTCGAAACTTTATAGCCACCACCACCAAACTTACCACCGGCATGCAGAACAGTGAGTACTGTTTCTAGCGTACTACGGCCAGTTTTCGGATGAGTATCGACGGGTATACCGCGACCGTCATCTGTTACGCGACAACCGCCGTCCGCTTGCAAAACTATATCTACCATTGTTCCGAAGCCTGCAATAGCTTCGTCGACACAGTTGTCGGCGATTTCTTTTATAAGATGGTGTACACCATCATAACCGGTACTACCTATGTACATCCCCGGTCGCTTACGAACAGGCTCTAAGCCTTCAAGTACTTGTATCTGAGACGCGTCATATGCTGACGCAGCTGTTTGTTTGGTCATTTACTTCCCTCACTTACATGCCCATGATATGTCACGAGCTATTTACAACCCCTCCATTATAACTGGCAATTATTGTTCAATCAAGCTATTGCATTGAACATAATAGTTATGCTAAAGTTCTCTACAGGAGTAAAAATAAAAAATAACTATGTTCCGGAAACTTGTATCGAACCTGCCCTTCTCGCCCGCGTTAGTCGGGCAAATTGGATTTTATGCCCGACGTTTACGTAAAGAAGAAGCTACTCGTAGGCTCGGGTTATTTATGACCGTTCTTGCTCTCATTGTTCAGTCTCTTACTGTATTCATCCCATCTTCTTCCGCTAATGCATCTAACGTGTCAGATATGATCTCTGGCGGAGTAGCTAGTGTGAGCGACATTCTTCGTGCGTACGACAGCCCCAATACCGACTACAAGAAAATAATGGACTACGCTGGGATTTCCCGAAGCGAAATTGCTAGCTTAACAAAGTCGACGATTAACTCGATTGATTACGGAAAAGCTAGCGGGGCTTGGCAAACATGGGGACGAGTTCACAAGTTTTCTGCAGCACAAGGAGAGGTGGAGCACAACATTAGTGGAACCGTTGTTTATTCGAAGCCACTCTGGCTGTACGATTCAACAAGCTGGACAACCGTACACGGATCTACGTACAACGCATTCGTTGGTACATCGGCTAAGATAGGTCGCTTCGCTATCGTAATGGGATGCGGGAACATCGTCACACGAACCGTCCCGACTCCTCCGAAACCAATCACCGTTTGCCGACCAGGCGTCGGTATTATCAACATCATGAGTAATGAAAAAAAATCGACCGACCTCCCTGCTGATGATCCCGCCTGTCAGCCAAAGACTCCGGTGGCGACTTGCCAGTCGATCACTCCTCCCGTGACTATCGACCGTACGCATTATAGTTTCACCGCAAAGGCGACCACTCAAGATGGAGCAACTATCAATGGTTACGTGTTTAAGGTCTATAACGCCGCTGGTACCGTAATGGCAACCAAGTCAATCACCTCTTCTGCTACTCAAGTAGAAAGTGGCTCCATTCAAATAGCCACAGCGGGCGCTTATCACGTCACAGTTACCGTGCAGACCTCGCTAGGCGAAAGAAAAGGTACTTCCTGCGAAACAAACGTCACGGTTCCCGAAGAAGGCAAAGTGACAGTTTGTCGCCCAGGAACCGGGATTATTACTGTTTCACTATCTGAGAAAAAGAGTACTGACCTTCTTGCTAATGACGCCGCATGTCAACCAAAGACAGCGGTTTGTACCAATATAGTGATCAACAAAACCGACCGCACCCACATGAGCGTCACGGCAAATGCTTCGGGCACAGCGGCTATCAGTAGCTACGTATTTACTGTCAGAAAAGATACTGCGTCTGGCGCTATCGTCGCAACTAAAACGACTACATCAACTGCTCAGAAAGTTACAAGCGATATCTTTGACCTTAAAGACAACGGGACATACTACGTAAGTGTCGTCGTAAAAACCGCCATAGGTGATGCAAAAGATCTTGGATGTGCCGGAACCTTCACGGTCGTACCTCCCGATATGTGCGACGTCAATCCGACCATCTTAAAGACTAACCCTGACTGCAAGCCCTGCCCTGGCAATAGCAGCCTCTGGTACAAAGCTCCTGAGTGTCGAGAGGTCGTCGTGGAAAACAAAACTGCCACCAACCTGACTCAAGGCACAGACGCAACAACAACCGTCGCTAAAGCTGGTGACCGCATACAATACACCTTAACGGTAACCAACCCTGGTAAGGTTCCAGCCACTGCAAACTTCAACGAGCCCTTAAGTGACGTTCTTGAATACGCTTCTATCCAAGACAACGGAGGCGGTACATACAACCCCGATAGCAGGTCTCTGTCATGGACAAGCACACAGCTTGCAGCTGGAGAGAAGCAAACTCGAACATTTGTCGTTGCCCTACCTGCCAAGATTCCCTCCACAGCCCAGGGATCAAGCGAACCAGCATCTTACGATTGCATCATGAACAATACCTTCGGGAACAACGTTCAAGTAAGGGTAAACTGTGAGGCTCCAAAGATAGTTGAGCAAACTATCAAACAACTCCCCTCGACCGGTCCTACTGAGAATATGCTATTTGCCTGTGCCCTTCTGGCCATCGTCACGTTCTTCTGGGCGCGGTCAAAACAATTGGGTTCTGAGGTAAGATTGATACGTAAAGATTTTAGTGCGAGCACGATATAGGAGGATGGGATGAGTAACAATCCGGAAGTCATTACAGGAGGAGCCGAATCTACCCTAGAGGCACAAGGCGCCGCAGCAGAACGCTCGACTGAGCTTGCCAAGACGCTTGAGAACCACGCAGAGCAGTCTCCTGATGCCCGTGCGGAAGCAACTGAAAAAGCACGCTTTGAGGCAAACAAAGAAGCTCTCATGAGCAAGGAGACCAGCGGTAGCGAGAAGAAGTCTGGCGGAGAGCCTAGTTCCAGTGTGATACATAGGGTCACAAAGAAGCAAAAGAATAAAGAATATCAGAAAACCCTGTCGGAAATTCAATCACATATGAGCTCTCCTGCACGTACATTCAGTAAGGTGCTACACAACCCCGCCGTTGAAAAAACGAGCGAAGCTATAGGCAGCACAATAGCCCGTCCGAACGCCATCCTTGCGGGCAGTACTGCCGCTTTTGTGGTCGTAGCTCTCGTCTACATGACGGCAAAGCATTATGGCTATGTACTGTCTGGGTTCGAGTCGATAGGAGCGTTCATCCTCGGTTGGATGCTCGGTATATCTATAGACTATGTACGTACTTTGATTCGCGGTGGAACAAATAAATAGTCCCTCAACAGCTACTTGCGTACAGGCAATAACTACACTTGCGACTTGCTCGATGTCGTAGCTTCGTCTCCTTCTCCCAGGTGAGTAAGGTTTCCTCGTAAATCGATAAATATTTCATCTTCGTCATGAATGACCCCAATACCCTTCGCGGGACCAGTCTGACCATCTTGTGTTCTAACATTTAGGGTATTGGGCTGAGTCATGTCCGATATCATAACTGAATCTTTCACGGTTTGCTGAATAGCGTTCTCTGTTTCGAATATATCATTCGTTGTAGTGGCCTTTTTTTTCTGGGGATCATAGCCTCCAACCTGAATATCTTTCCCCATACCCCGGGACTGCAGAGCTTGTAGATTAGTCGATGCAGGTTGAGTAGAGGTCGGTGTTTGCGTCGTACTGACAATAGGGGCTGGCGATTTATTCGGCGCACTCTGCACCGTAGCTGGTGCCGTCAACTGAGGACTGGTCACAACTTGAGCTTGAGCCTGAGCCGGTTCAGATTGCTTACGCTTCGCCAACCACTCATCAAGAAACGATGACCCCGTACCGCTTGCAGAGGAAGGCCCTGAATTAGCCGGTGTGCCCTGGGGTGCACTTAAGCGTGACTCGAATTCCTTCTTTTTTACCTCTCTCGCATCGTCTCCGGCTCTCAAACGCTTAAATATCTCCCGCTCGGCCTCAGCACGTGGCTTGCCGTACTTCGCAGCAGAGAGCCTCTTAAGCGCATCTGCAAGCTGTGGGTTTGGATGCCCAAGCGGTGGCGGAAACAGCATACTAAAAGGACTCGACGGAACACCGCTGATCTGCGCAACAACAACCCCTTCATAGTTTGGAAGCTTCGTGAGATCTTCAGCATCGAACACCGGCATGAATTTTTTTGCCATCAACTCAGCATCAGTCGTACCAATACGACCTGAAACTATAGTACCGACGTTACCAATAATCGCTTCTCTAATCTTGTCAGTTAACTGACTAACAAACTGATTCGCCAAGATGAGGTTCAGTCTATACTTACGAGCTTCAGACAATATCGACTCAAAGCTATCGGTGGCGAAGTTTTGGAACTCATCGACATACAACGCAAAATCTTTACGATCAGCTTCCGGCGTATCAGCCCGCCCCATCGCTGCAGCCTGAAACTTCATAACGAAAATCATACCAAGCAACTGGGAGTTCAGTTCACCCGTCTTCCCTTTTGAGAGATTAACGAGCAAGATCTTTTGATTGTCCATGATATCGCGCAGATTAAACCCAGATTTCGTTTGACCGATAATATTGCGCATCATTTCATTTGAAAGAAATGCTCCAAACTTTGAAACGAACCATCCCAGCACTTCAGATTTATGGTAGTCACTGGTCTGCGCCATCTCTTTATTCCAGAAATCTAATACCGTTTGGTCTGTGACATATTTCAGTTTTTCTTTCGCAAAAGCATCGTCATTGAATACCTGCGGGATATCTATAAAACTTGTTCCATTCGGATCGCTCATTATCGTCAGCGCGGCATTACGAAACCAGTGTTCGTATCTCGGCCCGATAATACCGGTATGTCCCGGGTCGTACAGTCGATACAACATGGCAATTGCTTCCTGAACAAGAAAGTCTCTTTGATCGGGCGTGTCAAATTCAAAAAGATTTAAACCGACTGGATTATCCATCTCACCAGGATTAAAGTAGATTACATCTTCGACTCGTTCTTTCGGAATCATCCCGAGCAGCGCTTCGGCTGAGTCTCCGTGAGGATCTATAAAGGCAAAGCCCTTTCCGTCTAGCATGTCTTGAAGCGCAAGATTCTCGAGTAATTTTGATTTACCAGTACCAGTTTGACCAATGATGTACGTATGACGACGTCTGTCGTTCGTTCCTAGTCGTATCTCTTTCTTAACTCCGCGATACACGTTATAACCTAGCAAGAAACCTTCTGTTAGAGATTCGCGAGGGCCGTCGACTTGCTTAGAGGACTGTCTCTTGAGCTGCGAAGTAGGGATATTTTTTTGATCTGGTAAGTGAAAAATCGTTGCAAGTTCGACACTATTTAGTATGTTACTGTTTAGTTCTTGCGGGAAAAAGCGGAAAATGAATGCTGTCACAAACTGTTCAACATTCTTTGTGACCGTAAACTTAAACCCGTTACTTGATGGCGAGTCAAATAGTGCAAACGCCGCGACTACATTCTTCATCAACACCTGTGAGCGAGCAGCCGTTGTAGAAGAAGCTACAACCCTGATTAACGTCTCGTAACCTGGGTGCGCCAACTTCTGTTCAATACCCTCAACTTCCTTTTGTTCTACTGATGTAAGTTGTACATCGATATCGTGATCCTTCCGTTCATCTGTATTTGGAGCCTTCCAAAGAGCCTCGAATATGTCTCTGGCAAAACTACCTCCATGTATCTGTGATTTCTTGCCGAGGGCACGGTCTCGTTTTATCTTTTCTGCCGTACGCTTTAGCGTATGCGTCCACCCCTCTGGCGCCGGACGAAGCAATATCTGAACACCAATTCCGTCATCTTTCGTAGATACTGCTAGCGCATTTAGTATTGCTCGCATTGCATCACGCTTTGTCTCCTCATATGTCGCGATAGGGTGAGCATAGGACTTCTTAAGCGTAAATTCACCACCGATCGTACCGCTCAGCTTACCCACTTTACTGAATATATTAGGGTCTTCAACTTCCTCGAGGCGCGCGGAGGGGTACGCTGCCGCAACCGCCTGCTGTACGACATCCACCAACACTATGGGTACTGCGACGTAATAATCGATCAATCCGTGCGAGGCCATAATCTCAAACGCCATATGTCGCTGTCCATAAATCTTGGCCTTGAAGCCTCTTGTCGCGGTAGACGCAATAATATTGTAGAGCACTTGGGCTTGTGAGATAGTTTCTTCGGTAATGTCGCGCTCATCACGCCCACCAGAACTATCGATGTCATCGCTTGCTGGAGGTATATGTATCTTGAGCGGAACCATCTTGAGGCCTCGTTCATAGTTCTTGGCTTCTCGTAACACCTTTCTGTATTGCCAGTAGAAGAACCCTATGACAAGAATCGCTATAACAATCACCCCAAGGAAACCTATGATCGAACCTATTGTCATATCAGCCGCCTACTCCTCTTTTGGCAGAGCTATTATCTTACCGTATCTCTTCTTTAGATAATCAGCCTGCAGCTTACCAATTGCAATATCCTGGGCATGGGGATCGTTTCGGGTCTCTGCCACGACTTTCTTTGCTTTTTCAACCCACTCCTTCTCGATAAGATCCTCGTCCGCGGCCGCGACAGGGGCAGATCCGCTACTCTGACTCGCCGTACTGTCTGATGTTTGCGTCTGATCAATAACAGGAAGCGAAGGTGGTGTAAATACGGGCTGCGAAGCTCCTGGGTCCCCCTTAGGGCCATCCATCATTCGCTCACGAGTTTCACGCCCTTGCTCCACAGGAGCAGAGGCTTCCGGCGCCCCAGTAATCGAAAACGTCTCTCCCCCTTTACGAACTGGGTGTTGAGTCGGATCGACCTCAGGGTTGAATTGCGGTCTAGGCAATTGCGGTTCCATCTCTAAAATTATAGCACAAGAACTTACCAGTTGTACCGGTAAACTACTGTCGTTTTGTTATGAAGAAAGTAGCTATCAATACAAAAACGACAACCAACATGATATCCATCCACCCAATCTGCGAAAAAGCGTGCATAGATAAAAGAGTGACCGGAACAAAAGCCAGAACACTAGCCACATAATAGGCCTTTTTTTCATCAAATTGGTTCGTAACAACCGCCTTTGGGTTGCTCTGTGACATCAGAATCTTTTTCCCCCAATACAAACCAAAGCGAAATACCATAAATAGCACACCTAAGCATAAGAGGTAAATAAGTATAAATACCCCCAGAATCCCCCATGGACCAACGGTAGCTGGATCTGTCGACTGGAGCAGAACAGATAACAGCACGAGAAGCATCAATAGTAACAAGAAAACAAAAAATGAAATTTTACGTTTTGCCATATTCTCATCTATTATTCCATAAGCAGTGTCTAAAAACAAAAAAGCCTCAGAGCAACAGACCTTGACGATAACACACGACTACATCCGCCGAAAAAATTTAAATATAAGGCGCGTGTCGTGTAAAGTTATCAGTCTGTCGCTCCAGGCAACTGACCGCCTCCTCATGAATGAGGGAGCACAATACTATCGAGTTCGTGCGCTTCAAGAGAATGCGCTTTCATTCGATAGTGCTTCAGGCAACTACAAATGTAATGAAGATTGTATAGTTGCCAGGTCACCATCGAAATCGATAGTTCGTCAAATTTTTGTAAGGTGCAAGCATTTTATTTTTTACAAACTATTTGTTTTTGTTTTATAAAAGCTTGCCCTTATTTATAGCACAAGCATTCTAATACGTCAATCATTGATGCGTAAAAGCTCTGTTGTTTTTTTGTAGTCATAGGCCCATTTTGTCATTTTGTATCTGTTAATATTATCTCTGATGTACTATATGCAATGTTGTAAATAATTCATTCTTACATATGCATCTTTGTTGTAATAGTGTGCACACTCTACTGAATAGGATGCTTGTCGTAACCCGCAGAGACCAATCGCACCCATGCGTGCATAACGTCTTTTGGAATATCTTGGGTCGTTTGAAGGCCTCGTTTCGGGTACTCAACGATACGCTGAAAGTCGCCGACCATGATATTCACAAGCGCGTCAAAAGGCCGGTCCCGGCCTAGGTACTCGTGCAATGTAGGGTTCGGCCCGGACATGAAAAACTCGGTTCCTTCCACGGGCCACTGAGCTTCGAAGGTTGCTCGAGCGCGCCGCAGCATGTACGGCTTTGTGACGACCTGCATTGTTTTCATGGGTACGTTTTCATGTTGGAGTAACTCGCATGACAAGGTTGCATTTTGCCCAGTATTTTCCGATTGCGTTTCTAACAGCACTCTTCTCGACTTGCCACCCATCTTACAAAATACAGTATAGAAATGTTCTGCCTCGGACTCGGACCATGTCGTATGTAGCATATCGCCCGCATGAGCAATCCCACCAGAAAAAACGACACAGCTGTAATCATATAAATTCGTTAACTCAGTGGCATACTTAGCTACGCGCTCGTCTATACTGCCAAGAACCAGCAATACGTCGGCCGATCGTGCTGGTTCATCCAATACCATATACTTCCACAAAGTTTCTACATCATGATAGACCGCTATATTCATACAAACCATATATACCACGGTTATAGTGTATACCGATACCCTAGCACACCATATATACTGCTCCGAACGGGAGTTATCCACAGTAAGCTACTATGTAAAAAATACCATTGACACTAGCGCTTTGAGCCATTATTATAGGGGTAGCTCTTGAATAAAAAACTTGTGCAAGAGCCAAAAAGCAAAAACGAATCCGAAAAAAAGAAACGACCGTTCCTCGCAGACGGTCGTTTCATTTTATGGCTTATTTTTCAATAAATTCAGGGTGGTCAAGCAAGCTCCACAGCCCCTTGTCTTCCGTTAAAGCCGTCCAATAAAACCAGCCGCAGCCTGCTGACTCAAATGATCGTCTTTGTTGCATGGCATACTGCACGTACTCCTCTTTTCCAATACGGGTATGGTTTTGGCTTGGCCCTGATTGATCCGCCCCGTCTAGCACCGCACACCACTCGCCCACTACAACAGGTATAAACCTTGTTCTTCGTCGAAGTTCGTCGCCCCATTCTCGCGCTTTTTTAAGGTGATGAGGAAAGTCGAGTGCACGATCTTCCGGCGTAAACAACTGGTACATATGTTGATCGAGTACTGTGTGCCGAAACCCGCCGAAAAAGATCCGTCGCCCCATCTGCTTTGGGCGAAACGCATCACTCACCACTCGTCTTACCCCATAACGACAATGCTTGCGCACAACCCTAGAGGCTTTCCGATAATAACGCATCAAATCTACAAGAGAGATTGTCGGATGCGGTTCGTTTAAAAGTTCTACCCCGAACAGTTGCTCGCGGCGTCCATACCGCTCGCATATCCGCTCAATTGTGTTAAGCGTCCGCTGGATGTTATCGGCCGTATCACGCCACCCTATTTCACCAGCTCTGCCACTATGATCCCAACCATTTTGCGAACCTGGCGCCCCGTGTAGACAAAGCAGTATCTGTAAATTATACTTCTTCGCCCACGAAAATAACTTGTCGACATAGCGATACGCGCCTCCGATATAACCATCGACATCATCAAATAGCCAGTATCCAACCGGTACGCGCACTGCATTCAGCCCCAGTTCTTGTATCTGACGTATCGTTTTTTCGGTAATAAATGTCCGACGATGCTCTTCAAGTCGAGTCTTTGTCTCTGTTACCCCAAGTTCTGAGCAGAGGCTATGTTCATCAGAGGCCTGAAGATCACGAAAGACACTCGGCGTAATCCATTTCTCAAGCACCAACCAGCCTCCTAGATTAACACCTCTGATATCTCTTACTTTCATGTCATTCAGTATAGCAACAACGACAAAACCCGACTCAAACGGTCGGGTTCTTTCGTTGGTGGAGCTGCCGGGTATTGCACCCGGGTCCGATCGGTAACCTATTATCCGTCTACAAGCATAGTTTATTTCGAATACACGTTGGCTGCTAGAAAACAAACAAAGATACAGCTTCCGGCCCATGAATGAATGTCATGAATAAGCTTCACGGCTACCTATTCATCAAGTCATATAGATATAACACCCCTGAGTTTTATATGGCGTCAAAACAGGGATGGCTAGCCTAAATTAGGCAGCTAGGGCGAACTGTCGTGGCATCAAAGATGCAACGAAGTCGTTCGCCTTTTGTGCAAAAGTTTTTGCAGTTACAAATACTGATTACGTCAGTGGTTCGGCTTGCAAGATAATCTGTTAAAGTCCAATCGTCGAAAGCGTATTTCAGCCCCCTACCTCAGTAAAGTATAGCACGAAACAGAGATAAGCGCTATACTTGAAAGCAATATGACTGCGAGGGTAATCTCCGCTACGGCAATTGGATTCGACGGACACATCATCGACATTGAATGTGACGCCAAAAGCGGTCTGCCGAGTATAGCTATAGTTGGCCTCGCAAACAAAGCTATAGACGAGTCAAAAGAACGAGTTCGCTCAGCCCTTCGTAATTCGCATTTCTCTCTACCAAAAGATCGGTCCAAAATCACAATCAACCTTGCGCCGGCCGACCTACCAAAAGACGGATCGCACTTTGATGTACCGATGGCGCTCGCTATTTTGATTGCTGTGGGGCAAATGAAGCAATCGGTTGTCGAAGGAGTTGCCTTCGCAGGCGAGTTAAGCCTGACCGGCGAGCTCCGACCAGTGCGTGGCATCATCAACATCACCGAAACGGCTCGGAAACACGGCCTACATACTGTCGTAGTACCCCTAGCGAACGCGCCCCAAGCGGCGCTCGTCAGGGGAATTATTGTCATTGGAGTCCGGTCTCTGGCCGAAATCTACCTGCATCTGATAGGAGAAAAGTCTCTCCTCCCGACCCAACAACCAGAAGTAACCCCAGAAACGAAATACTCGACTGACCTCGGTGATATTCATGGACAAGAACAGGCAAAGCGCGCTCTGATTATCGCTGCCGCCGGTGGTCACAATATCTTGTTCGACGGCCCACCAGGGGCCGGCAAGACGATGCTCGCACGAGCGCTCGTTTCAATTCTCCCCGCTCCAACCTATGAAGAACAGATCGCTATCACAAAGATACATAGCCTAGTCGGTGAAGTGACGGAGGGTATCGTCTCTGAGCTGCCGTTTCGCTCACCCCACCACACCGCAAGTCAAATCTCCCTAATTGGCGGCGGAACAAAACCTCTCCCCGGTGAAGTTAGCCTGGCCCACTGTGGCGTCCTGTTTCTCGATGAACTACCCGAGTACGCCAGAGCTTCACTCGAGGCTCTACGCCAACCCCTAGAAGACAGAGAGATTCACGTATCCCGTGCTGCCGGCCACGTGAGTTACCCTGCAAAATTTATGCTCGTCGCCACAAGAAACCCATGTCCTTGCGGGTCTTATGGCGACCAAAACCATGCCTGTAGCTGCTCGCTCAGCCAAATACTCGCTTATGAAAAACGTGTGTCCGGTCCATTACTCGACCGAATCGACATGATGGTACAAGTAGCCCGCGTACATGAAAAAGACCTACTAAAGCACGCGCCTAATGCCGAAAGTCCAGAGGTCAGAAAAAGCGTTGTAAAAGCTAGAACGGGTCAACTTGCGCGAAATAACAACCGTCTGAACGCCGAATTGCCGAGCAAAAACATCGCCGTCACCGCAAAACTTAGCGCTGAAGCTACTGACCTGCTCAATGCTGCTGCCGACCGCATGAAGCTTTCAGCACGGAGCTATTTCAAAGCCATAAAGGTCGCTCGAACTATTGCCGACCTAGCAGAAAGTGAACATATTCTGGCTCCTCACATGGCAGAAGCGCTACAATATCGTCATAAAAACAAATAAACAGAGTAGAACTTGTTGCTTTTTAGGGGTATTTTTGCTAAAATACCTCGGTACATAAACAAGTTCAACGTTATAAGGAGCATAGTAAAGCTATCAACACATCAATTCGTATAAACGGAGCAATCCGTGCTTCCGAGCTTCGCGTCATCGGTGAAAGTGGTGAACAACTCGGAGTCTTGTCTCGAACTGATGCTTTGAAAGCTGCCGAAAACGCCGGACTCGATTTGGTTGAGATTTCCCCTATGGCATCTCCGCCGGTTGCAAAAATCATCGACTGGGGTAAATACCAGTATCAAAAGATGAAGGAGCAGCAGCGGAACAAGAAGAATGCCAAGGTGAGTGAGCTGAAACAGATCCGTCTTGGTATGAAAATCGGACAACATGATCTGGACATCAAGCTTAAAAAAGCCCATGAGTTTCTAGAGGACGGCGATAAGGTACGGATTCAACTGATGTACCGAGGTCGCGAAAACGCGCATCAGGAACTTGGCTTTGAGCTGATGAGTAAGATTGTTGCCCTACTCGGCGAAGATGCCGTCGTTGAACAAAAGCCTCAGATTAACGGAAGAAATCTGAGTATGATAATAAGGAGTAAATAGATGCCAAAGCTTAAAACCCATCGTGGAACCGCAAAACGCATTCGTACAACTGCAACAGGAAAGTTGCTGCGTCGTCGTGCATTCGGAGGCCACTTTTTAGCTGGTAAAAGCGAAAGTCGTAAGCGCGTTATCGCTACACCAGCAGTCATAAAAGGCAAAATTGCAAAGAATATTAAGAGAGCCCTAGGAGTATAGACATATGAGAGTTAAAAGAGGAGTCCCTGCTCGCGCCAAACACAAGAAGATTCTTGAAGCTGCGAAAGGCATGCAGCACAACCGAACCCGTTCATTCAGGCTAGCTAAACAAGCCGTTATTCGTGCTCTGCAGTACGCCTACCGCGATCGTCGCAACAAAAAGCGTGATCTTCGGGAGCTCTGGATTACCCGTATAAATGCGGCTGCCCGTGAAAACGGTATGACCTATGGTAAGCTTATGCACGGTCTAAAAACTGCTGAAGTTGAGCTTGACCGCAAAATGTTGGCCGAACTTGCTGTTCGTGAACCAAAGGCTTTTGCCGCGATCGTCAAACTTGCAAAATAAGTTGTAAGGTCTACAACTTAAAAACTCACCCCTATTCAGGCGGTGAGTTTTTGCTATTATTGCGCCCGTTAGGGTCTGAGCTCGCGAGAGCGAAGCCCTTAGGGGCTGGGGCTGTGTTATATGAATTTACTTCAGATAGCAAAGTGGGAAGGGTTAGACCCTTCCCTATATAGCTTACTAGATTATCTGTAAGCCGGGTTCTGGACCAGTAAACTGGTGACGATCATCTATCTAGACCTGCCGTTGCCGACAAGTTCAAGCGGCATCTTTGGCTCACTTTGGCGAACAGCCACTATCTACGAGAGATAGTCGTGAACCGCCTTGCAGCAGACAGGGTTTACCCTTCTCCTCTGTCGCCAGAGTCGACTGTGAGCTCTTACCTCACTCTTTTCACCCTTACCCGACTCTTTTTAGGGAGTCTAGCGGTATATGTTTCTGTGGCACTTTCCCTAGGGTCGCCCCCGGTTGCCGTTAGCA
>CAYIYX010000013.1:0-16504 GCA_964367775.1 uncultured Candidatus Saccharibacteria bacterium
TGTTGTCATTTCAGCCTCCTAGGGCTGGCCCACGAACGCGCGGGCACGGAGAGCACACAATGCGCTCTACTCCCTCTATCCCTCAATAGAAGTGTTTATATTATAGCATGAATTATAAAATATAGCAACTATCGTGTATACGTAGTCTTGCTCTTCCCTGTTATCCCCAGTGATTCGCTCCTAGTGGGCGAATCACTCCGCGGAGTTCGAGCATGGTGAGGGTGGTTGAAAATGTGGTTGCGTCGAGCTTCGACTTACGCTGGAGCTCGTCGCCGTCAGAAACGCCGGACTGTATAAGGTCTATGACGGCTTGTTCTTCGGGGGTTTGAGCGAGCAAAAGTTGCTGTTTGGGCTGGTTTTCAAGAGGTGCAAAGCTATGTACGAAAGCGTCTATGTCGATGATTGGCGTGGCGCCCTGTTCGATGAGCTTGTTACAGCCGGCACTTGAGGGGCTCGTAATGTTCCCAGGTATGGCGTAGACGTCGCGCCCTTGAGCGAGTGCGTGCATGACGGTGTTCATGGTGCCGCTTCGAGCGCTTGCTTCGGTGACGATGAGGGCATCGGCGAGTGCTGAAACAAGTCTATTTCTCTCGAGAAAACGGAATGGTAACGGTGGCGTTCCCGGCTCGTATTCGCTCACTATGCCGCCGTTTTTTTCTAAAATCTGCACGGCTATGTTTCGATGTGACGCCGGCGTGATGGTATCTAACCCATTTGCGAGTACGGCGATGGTCCGTCCACCGACATGTAACGCACCGGTATGGGCTAACCCGTCAACGCCGAGCGCGAGACCGCTTACTATAATCACCCCTCGTTTTGCGAGTTTTTCAGCTAACTCCAAGGTTATGGCCGTACCATAAGCTGTGGGTTTACGTGTCCCTACGATAGCAACAGCTGGACCGTTAACCGTGACATTACCAAGAGAAAACAAGTTTTTGGGCGGATGTGGGATGTTTTCAAATTTACCCTGAAAACAGGGGTCGGAAATGCTTGTGCTATTGATTTTCATAGGGATTGTGTTTAAAAGTATTGACTTATGTTACATTCGGTGCTAAAATGTTTTTTGTATTTGATCGCAACCGTGGTCAAAAAAGCACCTTATACCCCCCATTTTAACAAACCTTACGAGGTTTTGTTAGGTAGTCAGTGAAGCGTCTGAAAGTTTCTACCCTCCACTTCCAGACACTATATGTTTCACTGACCTCTAACCCCTTTAACCCCCAGATGATTCTCTCTGCGAGAAACCGTCTGGGATCCCGTTCAAACTTTGGAGTATCCAGTAGTGCGAAAGCAGGCGTACCTGAGCTATTTTCAGCCTTGTAGCGCTTCCAAGGTGGGGTGGGTTGAAGGGACAAATGACGGCTCAGCGATGCCCACCCTTGCTGAGTCGTCTTTTGTTAGGAAGTTCAGGACAAACCTACGGTTTTTCCTGACGCGCAGGCAAAATGATACATTTTGTCTGGCTGGGCTTTTCCCTTAGTTATAAAAACAACCACGAAGTAAATTCGATGGTTGTTTTTGATTTTAATGATACCAGGGCAAGACAATTTGACAGATTCAGGGATAGAATGTACTGTATTTCGTATTATGACAGGTGAAATTGCTCCCGATGCTCTGACTTTGATACGGACGTCAAACGCACAACCCCTTACGAAGTGGTTTGCGGCGCGTGCATTTGTTGTCAGACCAAATGATCCCAGGCCATGTGCGGCCGATATACTCGACCGAGCTACGGGGCAATTCAGCTTCCCTGCTGAAAGGCAGAGATTGAGATTGATTTCGGAAGCGCTACCTGGCTCAACAAAAGAGAACCCTATTGGACGTGTCGCATGCGTGAATGGGTGTCCAGGGGTGCTGCTAAATCCGGACGGTACGGCAGATTATTCTGTTTGTCTCAAGCGTAATCCTCCTGAAATTATAAGCTAACATCTATGATCTAATATCTAAGAACTTGTTGCTCGGCAGTTATTGCAAATTCCTTGCAATTCGACGTGGTGAGCGGTGAGTTCGTAGTTGTGGGCGCTGGCGAGTTTGCTTACGAGTTTTTCAAGGCGTGGGGTTCGCTCAAGATCGATGAGTTCGCCACATTTGACGCATATCAGGTGATGATGATGGGCTTTGAAGGGCTCTGCGAGCTCGTAGCGCTGTTTAAACCCGACTTGAATCATGTCGACTATGCCGAGTTTTGTAAAGAGTTGTAGGGTTCGGTAGACACTCGTGCGTTCGGCGAACTGGCTGGTTTTGATGATTTCACCCAGCGTGAGCGGTTGGTCTCTTGTTTCAAGTATACGGAAAATATCTCTTCGTGGTTCGGTGAGACGAAGCTCGTTGGCCCGGAATAACTCTTCGAGACGTTCCATGCGTGTAGCAATAGTACACCTTTCTGCAACATATTTGCAATAACCCAGCTCGTTTTGGTATGCTCTAACACATGAATTATTGGTATATGGTACTCGCTATTACTCTAGGAAGCGCTATCTCGCTTGTCGGCGGCTCGTTACTATTTCTGACAAAAAAACGGCGTGAGCGCGCCATTACTTATGCGATGCCCTTTGGTGCAGGCGCACTTTTGGCCGCGGCGTTCCTTGACCTCTTGCCTGAGTCGTTTAACTTGGCGGATCCGGAGAGCCTTTTAGTCTGGACGCTTGCAGGGTTTACCCTGTTCTTTTTGATGGAACGAAGCGCCAGTTGGTTCCATCACCATCACGAGCATATGCTCGGCGCGAAGAATCATTCAAAAAATATCATGGTGATGATTGGCGACCTCTTGCATAACATCATTGACGGCATAGCGATTGGTGCTGCCTTTCTGGTCAATCCAGCGACCGGATTCATTACGACACTAGCCGTTAGCGCACATGAAATTCCAAAGGAACTTGGAACGTTCGGCATACTGCTTTCAAGGGGCTGGAAGGACAGACGTGTCCTTAAGGCGAACATTCTCACCGCTGTTGGGACACTGGTCGCGGCCAGCGCAACGTACTGGCTCGGGAGCGCCGTCCATATGCCGGTTGCCGAACTTCTGGCGCTCACAAGCGGACTGTTTATTTATATTGCAGCGAGCGACATAATCCCCGACATTCACGAACAACCACACAAAATCGGCACCATTCAGGCGCTGGTTTTGGTCGCGGGTATCGTACTTGTCGGCGCGGTCATACAGCTACTTGGTGTCTAGTGGGTATTTGGGCCTGAAATACACTTCCCTCCTCACGCCCGTTCAGCCGCCAAAGGTAATTTCCTGTCTTGTTGAGCTTTTTGCAGGTGCAACAAGTGTGAGTTAGAGGATGGTTTAACGGTCCGTGTCTAACTGGTACGTTGTTGCAGTAAAAGTCCCATTGAGGAATTCGGTTATGATTTTATTGCAGTCTTTTTGCAATAACGCTAATGCTTGTTTTTCGTCAGCCGAGAACTTTGACAAGACGTAGTCGACGTCGCTGGCTTTTTCGCGTAGTTCGGTGTGCGTGCCAACGCGCAGGCGGTTTGTGTCGGGCATGTGGGCATTGACCGACTTCACACCGTTATTTCCGGCGTCAGAGCCGCCAGAACGCGTTCTGAGCGTGCCAAACGGTAAGGCATGGTCGTCATGAATAACGAGGATGTTTTCTGGGGTAATTTTGTAAAAATCTGCTACCGCTCGTACTGCTTCCCCGCTGAGGTTGTAGTAGGTTATCGGTTTTACGAGTAAATCTTTGCTTGGAAGTTCGGCGACAAAGGCTTTGAACTTGGCACTTTCTTTCCAACCAACGCCCTGCTCTTTCGCGAATACATCGAGCAAAGCAAACCCAACGTTATGTCGCGAGCCGTCATACCGCTTTTCTGGATTACCGAGACCGACGAGTAATTTCACGGTTATCTCCAGATGGAAAAGTGATGGTTGCGGTGCATGCGTCACAATACAGTGCGTGTTGCTTTACGAAGCCCATCAATGATTTAAAAGTTCGAGGAGCGATGAGCTTGTCCCCGTTTTTTGTCGAAAGACGCAGCTTTTTTGGGCTCTTTGACCAGAATATAGGTTGAGAGGATACAATGAATCCCTGTTGCATTGTGCCTTGGCCACATACTGGACAGGAATCGCTCATCTTGACTTCTTGTCTTCTTGCCTAAAACTAAACATGATTGCTGTGCCGACGAAGTCGAAATGTTCGCGGATGCGGGTTTCGAGGAAGCGTTTGTAGCTCCAGTGGAGAAGCTTTAGGTTGCTGCCGAAGATTACGAACCACGGTGGGCTTTGGTCGGTTTGGACCATGTAGCGGAGTTTTGGCATGGTGTTTTTTAGCCCGGCTGGTGGATGCTTGGCAAGACATTCCTGGAGTACCTTGTTGAGTTCAGAGGTTTTAAGCTGTTGCTCACGGCGTTTTTTGATCTCGGTGGCGAGGTCGAACAGTTTTGTGACGTTCTGCCCTGTTACGGAGCTCGTAAAGATGAGTGGCGCCCAAGGGACAAAGGCGTATTCGTGAGCAATGCGTGGGGCGATGGCATCGCGGGTGTAGGCGTCTTTTTCTTCGACGCTGTCCCATTTACTTACGACGAGAACTAGTCCTTTTCCAGCTTCTTTCACGAGGCCGGCTAGTTTTTGGTCAAGATGAGAATTTAACTCGTTTACGTCCATAAGTAAGAAACAGACGTCGGATTCGTCGATAGCCGCAAGAGTACGGAGCACGGAAAACTTTTCTATACCGGTTTCTTGCTTACCGTTTCGGCGGATACCGGCAGTGTCGAGAAGCTCGATAGTTTCGCCGTGGTATTTGACGCTGATGCGGTTGACGTCGCGAGTCGTGCCGGCGATATTTGCAACAAGGGCTTGCTGTTTTCCGGCTAGCGTATTGAATAGTTGGCTTTTCCCAACATTTGGTCGGCCTACGAGGGCAATTTTAAGGTCTGATTCTGCGGTGCTAAGGTCTGAAGTAGGCGATGAGGGAAAGAGAGAAATGACGCGACTGATGAGGCTGCTGACGCCGCGGTTGTGTTCGGCGCTTGTTAGGGCAATGTTTTTTATACCGAGTCGTTTGAATTCGTCTGGAGACAACGAGCCCTTGAGGTCGGTTTTGTTGACAACGAGTATGACTGGTTTTTTGCTCTTTAAAGCAGTTTTAGCGATTCGTCGGTCACTGTCACTTGGGTACAGCGTGCCGTCGACGACGACGAGTATGACGTCGGCTATTTCGGTCGCTTCTTGAATTTGTTCTTGGATGCTTGCTTCGAATTCGTCTTCGGCAGACTTCATGCCAGCAGTGTCGACGAGCCAGAAAGATGAGGAGGGACTTGCCTCTCCGCTCGTTTCGGAAGTAAATTCCGAAACATCGCCCCTTCCCCTAAAGCTCGTCTGTCGACTCGTGCTGCGTGATTCTTTTTCGGTATCTACCGTGATTTTCCGAACGACATTGTCCCTGGTCGTTCCGGCTTCACGAGCAACTATAGCCTCTTGTGAACCGTAGATGCGGTTAAACAGGCTGGATTTACCAACATTTGTTTGGCCAACGATAGCGACATACGGAAGTTTTGCCATAATGACTATAGTATAACAGAGGTACGTTTATTTTGCGAGCATAAGCAATATATCACCTAACGCATAATCGTTGTAGAAAATTCTCCGGGGCGTATATCACCAAGAGTATATGGTCCAAATGTTGTGCGATGGAGTTTCGTGACGTCGTAACCAAGGGCGGCGAAAGTTCGGCGGATCTGGCGGTTACGACCCTCGTGCATGGTTATCTGATAGAGAGAGGCTTGCCCCTCTCGCTTGTTGCGAAGTGAATTCGCACCGTCGCCCTCACTCCCTAAAGCTCGGGCAGAGCCCTCGTGCGCTTCGCGCGAGCCTAGTTTTTCAACAAGAAACTTGCTTCCTCCGTCCTCAAGCGTGACGCCGTAGTCGGAGATCATCTGTTGATGCAGCGGCTCGAGGGCGTGGTCTAGTGTAACTTCGTAAATCTTGACCTTGTAGAAGCTTGGGTGGGTCATATGGAACGCAAAGTCTCCGTCGTCGGTAAGGAGAATAAGTCCAGAGCTGTCCTTGTCGAGTCGGCCGACGGCCTTAAGTGGACGGAACTGTTTAGGTAGAAGCGAGTATATAGTTGGCACACCGCCTTGAGAACGACGTGAGCAGAGGTAACCGACGGGTTTGTTGAGCATAATATAGGTGTAGTCTGTCTTCTTCCCCACCGTTTTACCGTCGAAAGTCACGACGTTTCGGGGTTCAACCTGAGCACCCATGTCGGCGCGGTGATTGTCTATAAAAACACGTCCGGCAATAACTGCATTGTCGGCTTCACGTCGGCTTAAACCGGTCGCGTGAGCGAGAAATTTATTTATACGCATGAGTTAAGTATAGCTTGTTGTCTAGATTTTTGGCACTTCAGGGAGAACTGGGTCTGGTCCAGTAGTTGTAGTAGTCGATGGACTTTCAAGAGGTCCGACTTGTTGCATAGGTAATGACGTAGGTGTCGGCATTGGCATTGGTGCGATGCTTGGCTGTGGTGCAACAGCAACAGCGGGCGTAGGCGGTGTCGGCGGAACTGGCAGGGACACTACAGGAGGCGCTAACGTTGGTTGCTGAGAAGGCTCTATAGTTGTTAGGCCTGCGGGCATTGCCATGGTAGGGTCAGCCTGTGTGACGACTGGAGTATTGTCCGTGGATACACCCGGAGTTGGCAATACGGATGCGGCAGTTTGAGGAGCAGGCGTAGTCGGTAAAGGCGGCGCCTGGACGGGCGTCAGCTCGGGGGGAGTGAACGCCTGCAGTTGTTCTTCTAACTGAGCTCTTTCCTGACTGACGCTTTCTACAACCGGACGTTCATTTTCAGAGATACCAGCCTCTTTTGCAAGTTCTTTGTCGAGTAGGTCATTTATATTGATAGGCGAAATGCTCGGGTCGCTTATAGGTTGGATAATACGAGTCTTCAAAGATGCTGGTTTTGGAGCTTCACCTAAGGGTTTCGGAGCGGAAGGAGTAGCACTTGTGAGGCCGGGTGTAATGGGTCGAGGTGTTGTCGCTTGAATAACAGAACTGGGCTGCGGTGGTTGCGTTGGCGCTTGAGCCATGACGGGCTGAGTGATTGGCTGAGTTGTCGTCGTAGGAAATGGCACAGTAGGATAAGACGGCTGCGGTGTCATCGGGAGCGGAGCGGGCATTGTGGCGGCGATGGGTTGGGTTTGTGGTTGTGGTTGTGGTGATGTTGGAGTATACGCCGGTGTTACGGGAGCTGCTTGAACAGCAACTGGAGCGACTGGCGTAGTCTGAGAAGCCGGCGTAGCTACCGCGATTGGTGGTGGAGTGAGTACTGGGATGTCTTCAAGTACCTCGTGGACAACGCGGACGACGTCTTCTATGCCAACCTGTGACTTAACAAGGTAGCGATCAGCTCCGAGAGACTCCGCTCTTGTGCGTTGCTCCTCTGAGCTTAGAGCTGTCATCATGATAACGCGAATATTTTTTGTCTCGGTAGTCGAACGAAGTATGTCGAGCATGTCGTAGCCACTCACTTTTGGCATCATGACGTCACTTATGATGAGTTGCGGGCGCTCTTTGATGGCCATTGCGAGCGCTTCTTCCCCGTCGCCGGCGGACACAATGTCGTACCCTTCCGCCAATAAACGTACTCCATATATCTCGCGCAGGCTTTTGTCGTCTTCGACAAGCATGATTTTTATCATATTACCTTCTACTATAATGCTTATGCAGTAAAAAATCCATCAATTATACTTCGGTTTGTGTTTGACTTTGAAGGTGTATCGCTTCTTCAGAACTTAATCGGTCCAACTCAACGAAGAAAGTACTGCCTTTTCCTTGCTCGCTTTTTACCCAGAGTCGGCCATTCATCGACTCAACAAGACGTCGACAGAGGTATAAACCAAGGCCGGTGCCGCCAATCTCGCGAGTATCGCTGTTGTCGATGCGGTAAAATTTTTGGAACAAATGAGGAATATCTTCGAGGGCAATACCTATACCCGTATCTGTGACGCTAAATATTGCGTGGTTGTTTTCGGCGGTCACGTTGACGGTGACGGTTCCTTCTTTGGTGTATTTTATGGCATTTTCTATAAGGTTTGACATAGTCTCTCGTAAATGGTCAGGGTCGACTTCCGTGTAAAAAACAGGGGCTATGGAGTTAGTAGAGTCTTCGCTGACGTCCGGCTGGAAGACAATGTCTAAACCCTTTTCTTGGGCTTTGGCGGTTAATATACAGGTTGATTCACGAGCGAATTCCACAAGTTCGACAAGTTTAGGGTTATTTTTGAGGCGTCCATCTTCGGCCCGAGAAACGTCGAGTAGGTCTTGAAAAAGTCTCCCAAGGTGTTCGGCAGATTCGTGTGCTTTTGCGAGATAGGTGCGTGCTTTGTCATCTATGTTGGCGGTTGCCGGGTTCAGGGCTAGTCCGAGGTACCCTTCTATGGCGGCCACTGGTGTACGCATCTCGTGACTAGCGGTGCTGATAAATTCAGCACGCTGCTGGTTTTCTGTTATTTCGCTGGTGATATCGCGGAAGACTAGAATGGCGCCATTACCGAACTTGCCCACGGGTGACACTAAGAGTGAAATATTAACCTTTTTACCAGAGTTTGTTTGGAGCGTCAGGTCATTGTGTGTGGTAGATTCTCCGCCGTGGAGGACTTGTTGTATGGGCCCAGAATCATCGGGTATGGGGTTTCCCTTGCTGTCGCACAATTTGAAAACTGAGCGATAGTCTAGGTCTTCGGCATCTTGTTTACCCCAGCCTATAACAGATTGAGCAGCAGGGTTTATGAGCTGTACTATACCTTTTTCGTCGACCGCTATGACGCCGTCTCCAATGGCGTTGATGACGATTTCTGACTTATTGGCGACCTGCGAGAGTTGTTGCGCGAGCGCGTGATAGGCCTCGGCGTGGCCATCGGTGCTCGAGCGCTGTTTATGAAGACCAAGAAGCGAGACTAGAGCGACAAAGAAGAAGCCGACAGTTGCGGCGAGCTGTGGACTAAAAGGCAGATACCCGGCCATATCTGGCCAGAGCGTATAGGTAGCAAAACCCGCTCCTGTCACTATAGATATGAATAGTATCAACGACAGGGCGCGGTGTAACCACGGAGAAAAAGGTGGCATAGTAGTACTCATGCTTATCTACTAGTATATAAGTACTTACGCATTTATGCTAGACATACTAAGTAGCTGCCACTCCAAGAAGTTGTGGCGTAGACGAAAAAGGTATGTTCCGTCACTGACGTCAAAAGTTGACGTGATGCCCTCGTCGCTGCGTAGTATAAAATGCTTGCGTGGAGCCTCGAGGTCGTAACTGACACCCTCTAGCTCAATCCTGCGCGGCACTGCCTCGAATTGGTCCGTGAAACTGATGGCTGTAACTGAAATATGAGCATGTTCTGACATAGCCCCTCCTTTTTGCTGGTAAATAAAGAAACCGGTATTACGATAAATAAAACCAGTGAACAATGGTGGAGGTTGTACGATCGTTGTTCGGGCGATCGCCAGTGGTTTAACCGACCTACATGTCGGCGTAGTTGTTTGTAAGCTAGTATGTAGAAACCGTGTCGGAGTACATACTTAAGCTAGCTATTAGTGTAGACGGTATGCGACGACGCTACTAGACTTGTTTTTTGACGATTTTGAGCGTGAAAACGTTGTGTTAGTCGTGGCTTTAGGGTTAAAAATAAATGGGCTGTAGCCGGTCAGTTAAGCGATACCTGATTGTCGCTACCCTGTTTTTCCTATATACTGTCGGTCATATGCAACAATTTTTTAACAATCGATACGTACGGCTTGCTGGTTTGACTATAGGTTTAGCGGTATTGTTTTTCGTTATCATCCGGCTGGTCGCAAATAGTATTGGACTGCAGGACTTCCCTGTTTCGCTCGAGTTAGTGCTGGCTGCGTTTGGAGCTGGCTTAATCGTGTACCGATTTTTCTCTCGATATATAGCGTAAAAGAATACATAGTCCTAAAGGGGTTAGGACTATGTATGTATGTGCGAGTATACGGTGTATTCCTGATGAAATACTGAGACTACCCGATGCTCGTTCCGAACAGAACGCCGACGCCATATGTAATCGCCATGGCGGCGAGCCCACCAAATAGGACGCGAATCATAGCTCGACGACGTGAAGCCCCACCGATGGTAGCGCTAAAGTACCCGACAACAAACAACGCGAGTATAACGGCAATTGTTGTTGCCCATATACGAGCGGCGGCCGGTACGAGAATGATAGTCAAAAACGGAATTGCTCCACCAACGAGAAATGCTATAAGTGACGAGATTGCAGCGTGCATTGGGCTACTGATGTCATCTTCGTCGAGACTAAAGTGGGTTTGCAAGTGCGCTTTCAAGGGGTCATTTGCGGTTAATTCTTGCGCGACTACCAGAGCGGTTTGTTTGCTCACGCCTCGTTCGACATAGGCGTTTGCAAGTTCCTCAAGTTCGCCACCGGGGTTCTTTTTTAGCATCTGTTTTTCACGCTCCACAAAGGCCTTTTCGGCGTCGGACTGGCTACTGACAGATACGTATTCACCTACTGCCATGCTGAGCGCGCCTGCGACAACGGCAGCTAGACCAGCGATGAATATAGGGTGCCATTCGTTGGTTGCACCTGCAACGCCCATGACAAGACTTGAAATACTGACGATACCGTCATTTGCGCCCAAAACGGCGGCGCGTAATTTATTTAATTTTGCGTTTGTAATTGCTCCACCGCGACTGTTTTCTGACATGATTCCTCCGAATTATTACCATGAGTATAGCATAGGCTCAGACGACTAACGTTGTTGATGAAGTCAGCGAACTCGACGCTAAACGAGCAGCCTTGAGTAGTAGATTCACGTCTTTCCGAGGCATTTGCTTTTCGAGGTCACATTGCTTGTCAAGCATGGAGAAACGCTAAGGATTTTTAATACCTTCTATTCTTCATCGTGGCCAGAGCATTTACTTCGCTTTTTTCGGCGTATTTGCAACCATCAAGTCGCCGGTGATCTCATTTTGATAGTATGAACCGGTTATAAGACGAAGTGCTTCGGTGATGTCGCCGTTTTTCTTGATGTTGAACTTGCCATTTATAAAAAGCATTTTTGGTGCATGACGACCGGCATACGCAGATATGCGCCCGATGGTTTCGGTGTCAGTTAGGTCGATTTTTAATTCTTGAGAGACAAGAATCATCTTCTTGCGGTTTGGTGTGCTAATGCTGAACGTGTCAAACGAACTATCTATGTCGAAGATTCCTGGGTCGAGCCATTCGTCAACTTCGTCTTGAGTGGCGCTTCGGTAGTAAACTTCGAGTGGCCCGAAGACATGTTTCGCTGCTTGGAAGTTGGTGAAGTAAAATTTGTGCGTGAGAACGTTGTAGACGGCGTCTACGCGTTCATCTATGGCAAGGACGTTAACCATACCAGTTACGCGTGGTTCGCCGTCCATGGAGATGATTTTACTGTCTCGTAGCTGCTGGCTTTTTGGGGTGCGTTTGAAGATGAGTTTTTTGCCGGTAAACGCATAGATAACCCGTATAACATCACTGGTTTCCTCGTCGCTACCCGTCGGTTCGTAGTCACTTAAGCCCGATGCTTCGCCCATGGTCGTGACGTATTGTCGTTCGATGAGTTCCTGGCCATTTTGGGACAGATTTACTTCATAGCATTCGCCGTCGTCAAGAGGTGTTTTGCCGTCAAAGTGAACTTTTTCCATCTCTAAGTATGGATCTTTGAAGAGCTTTAGAAGTTCTTCTTTTTTTTCGTCGTCTGAAAAAAGGATCGTATTTGAATCTTCGGCACGTTTTACGTAGGCTAAAATGACCGCCTGATCAATTTTTACCGTGGGTTCGTTTTCTTCCATACAGCCTTTCTTTTTGTTGGTAGTAACAACGTCGAATTTCTTCGACATGGACTTCTATAGTAGCATAACGATACGCGTCATATAGCCCTGTTTGGGTCTATAAATTTCAACGGTCGAGTTCTGGAAAACGGAAAGAGAGGTTGCTTTTGGCTCGGTCGTGCATGTACGCGCGACTGGGGTCGTATAAGCCGCTGACTTCTTGTGATATGGCGCAGAGTTTTATGAGGTCTCGGCTTACCATTTTGCCAGATAGTTGTTCATATGCTTCGACGGCGCCGTCAAATACGTCATCACCCATCCAGTACACGTACCGTAAATCTTGTTCTGGATTGCCGATGTTGACGTCGCCAAAGTCTAACACGCCAGTAAGCCGATATGAATTGTCGAAGAGCATGTTGTGAACGTGTAGGTCGTCGTGTATAACGACGCCCTCGCTGTGGTCAAAACGTGGCCATTCGGCCAGCACCCAACTCGCGAGCGCGTCGTAGGGATTCGTTCCGTCTACTGTACGTAAGATTTGATTGAGATACTTTTCATACCAAGCTTGCGGGCTTTTTTCTGAAAGAAAACGACAGATTTCCTCAGGCTTAAAGAGTGCGTGAAATGCAGAGGCGAAAGCGCCAATTTGCTCGCCTATTTCATGTTGTTCATCGGCAGAAAGACTGCGGATATCTTGGTTTTCGAGTACTTCCCCATCGAGGGCTCTCGCGACGGTATAGGCGGGGTTTTCGTGCAAGTGTTTGAGCATTGGAACAGGAAGTTCTGGGTATTCACGCAATGTTTCTAGAACAAAATGCTCAACTCCTGCCCTGTCCCAGACGATTTTGTTGCGTGGAAAGCGGTAGACGTCGCCGGCGGCTAAAATGATGAGATTGTCTTGGCCGTGATTGACTACTTTGTAGGGCGTGTCGGATGGAAGTGTTGAAACCACAACCTTGACCGCTTCAGCTTCGTTATCGCCAAGATATGCAATGTCCGTCATAGCTTTGATAGTAGCAGATTTTTACGCTGGCGTCGAAACTGCCGTAGTGTTTAAGAGCGGTTTTACCATGAACTTGAATGATCTTCGTACAGAAGTTAATGAGGCTATGCATAGCCGTCGTTAGTTAACTATGCTGTTCGTTTGTACTTGAGTCCTAAAACATTACCCCACTCCAAGTATTCGCTCGGCGCTAAGTACTAATCTTTCTTGCCTCGCTGCACCGGAAAGGTGCAATGCTTGTCGGAGGTGGGGTTTTGAGGCTCAAGTGTCGAAGAGGTATATACTATGAGTATGGAAATGAATTTTTGTCGACGGTGCGGTAAAGAGATAACTGAAGTTGCCTACGACACCTACCGGTGTGGAGCCGGCCATACCCAGTTCCGGTCGCCCGCCCCGACCGCCAGCGTTGTATTAGTGGATGGTGACAAACTGGTTATGTCGCGCCGGGCTATACATCCGAACATAGGCATGGTGGATTTTTTTGGCGGATTCTTAGAGTCGGGTGAAACGCTTGAGGCGGGTGCTATCCGGGAGCTAGAGGAAGAACTTGGCGTAACCCCGGAAGCTTATTCTGAACTTGTATATCTTGGCTCGTACGCTTCGACTTACCGGTATGAAGAAGAAAACCGGCCAATTATGGGCTCTTATTTTGTAGCGAATTTGAAATCAGGCACTACCCTGAGCCCAGCTGACGATTGCGCCGAGGTGGTGTATATGCCAATTGAAAAAGTTGACTGGTCAGTTATTTCGGAGGGCGACGCGAAAGTGGCCTTGAAAGACGTTCTCGAGCTACTGCAAAAACAGCGCTAGTTCCCGTGGTTTGTACCTTTTCGGCGGCGGTGAGTAAAACTAGGCGGTCCGGACAACGGACCAAGAGGAGGTGCTATGGAAGAGCAACAAATCGAAGTACGAAAGAGCGGTCACTGGGGATTGTTTGTGGGTATTGTCATCATGGTTTTGGTGGTCACAGGTGCCGGGCTGGTCGTATATAACTTACAGCGAAGTAATGACGCGTTACTGCAAGGTACGACAAATTTAAATACTCAAATAACTGCGTTAAACCAGAAATATGAAGCCGAGGTACATAAAACCAAATTTACATCGCTTAAGGGGGCTGAGTTGGTGGTGTATACGCCCATTTCGGGAGCCGTGACGGCAAGTCCGCTTGCCGTCGTTGGTCAAGTGCCGGGCGGTTGGTCGTTTGAGGCGAGCTTCCCTGTCAAGTTGCTTAATGGTAAGGGTGAAGTGGTTGCTGAAGGACCGGCGACGGTGCTTGGTGACTGGATGAGTGGTGAGCCGGCGTCGTTTGCCGTGTCGCTTACGTGGTCCAGTCCTCAAACCGGCGCAGGTTCGCTGGTACTGTCAAAGGACAACCCATCTGGCTTGTCGTCAAATGATGACTCACTGACAATTCCGGTGCAGTTCTAGCTTTCAAGTCTAGTGCTATGCTGCGTTATTTTCCCAGTTCCATGAGCTTTGCTCGGAGGATGAGTATACAGGCAGGAGAAAAGGTTATGCGGCCGTCAAGGACCATTTGGTAGGCTTCATCGAGCGTGTATTTTACCACTTTGATCGTCTCGCTGCCTTCCAGTTGTTGCCCGACGTTGTGCAGTTTTTTCGCAATAAACAAGTAATGTGGGGCGTTAGTTACAGAAGTAAATGGGTCTATACAGCCTACGTCGAGCCATTCGTCAGCTTCGAACCCAGCTTCTTCGCGTAGTTCGCGTTTTGCCGCTTCAAGAGGTGTTTGACCCTTCTCTATCGCGCCACTGGCACATTCAGTGCACAAGTGCTCTACGGCGTAGCGGTACTCTTCTATAAGGTACACGTTTCCGTCATCGTCTATAGGCAGGATGCTCACTCCTGGTATGAGGGTTGCAACGCCAAAAATTCCTGGCTTTCCATCTGGGTGGATGACCTCGTCCTCGCGCACGCTCAGCCAATGGTTTTCATAGACCTGTTTTGTGTTGGTAACTTTCCAAGGGCCGTTTTGTCGTATAGTCATACACGTATTGTACAGCTAAAACCTTGCGTAGCGACAGGTATTTTCTTTTTTGTATTCGCAATCAAAAGCAAGTGAGGAGCCGAAAAGCTTGTTCAGGCCCCTTTCCAGTGGCCGACGAAAGCTTCCTGGTATTTTCCTAGGTCAGGCTGGACGTACCTGGCCATGCCGCCGTCAGTCAGATAGTTATACAGACCAATAAGGCTCATTGTTTGATCGAGTACAAGATACGCACCCCCGACTTTACCGGTTTGCGTGTCGACCGAGTCTTTAAAACCGAACCCTTTCTCGTACATCTCGGGAAATGTACGCCTGAGCCGTTCCAGGTTTTTAATGGCTGCTTTAGGCATGTGCCACATCGCCAGAAAGGCGGCGTGCGGTGTAATGGGTAAACGGCCTTTTGTTCCGTAGGCCTCTTTGTCCATGGCAAGACGACGCAACCCTACTTCATCGTATTTCCCTTTAGGTGTGAAGCACGAGGAAAATCCCCAGAAGCCATTATTGTGTTTCTTGCCGTATTTTATTTGGGCTTTTATATACGCTCTATGCTGTTTGTATAGACCGCCCTTATTCTCAAATTGTGGCACCAAAAGCCCCTCGAACATGCTTCCACGCCAGCTTTCGAGGTAGGCTTTGGTTGTGGTTGGCGGAGCCTCACGGTCTGCTGGCGCGTATCTTCCTAGCCTGGCGTAGTTTTTCAGTGGAATAGTAAAAACATTTATGCCAACATTGCTGACGATTCTTGATTCAGAGTTCAAAACATCATAATGACCGTCCGTCGGCTGTTCGGTTTCAGGGTAGTATCCGTTATAAAACAGATCTTTTTTGTCGTCGTAGAGCAACTTGAAGTCCATGCCCATAAGTACGGCATTTGCCCGTTCGGCGTGTTCAGGCGATGCATTTTTTATGGCGATGAGACCAACCGCCAGCCAAGCGTTGTCCACTGAAGATAAAAACAATGGCGTGTCATTGCCCTCACCGTTCTTCAAATGAGCCGCGTCTCCGGTCTCCGTGTTATACCAGCCATAAAACAAGCCGTGGGATTCGTCGCCGTGCTCTTTTTTGGCTTTTTCAAGCGTTTTCATGATTTTGTCGATAGATTGGTTGACGTTTTCGACTGTCATAAATTGCATGTCTCGCATTGCTATGATACTGGCAAGGTACAGCCCAATATTCGTCGGTGAAGTTAGATGATTATAGACACTTTCGCCGTTTTTGATTTCGAGCATGTCTTCAGGATACCCGGTGATATGGTTTACTAAGTGTTCCGTTAAACAGGTCGACAAATCACTCGCGTACATACGACAAATCTTGTCCATTTCGTTCATTTCTTTGTCTTCAGGTGACTCTGGCGACAGAGTTTCAGTAGGCGTGAGTTCCTTGTCTCTCGTCGTTTCAGGCTTCGCTTCGCCAAACTGTTGTTCGGATAGTCCCGTTATTTGGCTCATGTGTGCTTAGTAATATCACACATCGCCGAATAAGTATATGCGGTTTTGACGTTTGGTGAGCCGAATCCGTCAGTAAACACTACGGGTGGCATAGATTGCTGGATAGATAACAGTAGTTTTTAGATGTTCGTTGCTACGTACGCACCTACGGGCAAATTATTATGCATAGGCAACTGCACTACCAAGGCTTCGGCTGTTCTAGGCCGTTAGTTGCGTAGGCTTGCGGCGAGTTCATGGGCGCGGTGGGCTGCTTCAACCGATA
>CAYIYX010000014.1:0-16478 GCA_964367775.1 uncultured Candidatus Saccharibacteria bacterium
AGGTACAGCGCATCCTGCACATATCGGCCGCGCGTCTTTTTGTCGCAAATATACAGACCGCAGAAATAGTCAACGTTTTCATAAACTGTCAGCTCGTCAAACACTGCAACGTCTTGAAAAACCGCACCAATCTGCTGCTTAATGTTATTGGCATTCGGCGACATTTCTTCACCAAAGATTTTGATCATACCATTGTCGAACCGAAGCAATGACAGCAAGCAATTGATAGTAGTCGTCTTCCCTGAACCATTCGGCCCAAGCAGCCCAAGCATCTCACCCTCATACACGTCAAACGACACTCCATCTAGTGCATTAAGTTCTTTATACGTTTTGACGAGTCCTTGAACTTCGATAATTTTATTCATACTACCCCCAGTATATCAGAGTTGACAGATAGACCCGAGTGTCCCATGGCGCTCCTTCATTAATTCACGTTAGTAATCTTTTTCTCGCATTCACTACGTCTTCTATGAGAGTCTTAGGTAAGGGTTTGTCGAGAGGAAATTGGACCGAACCTTTACCCTGTTTATACGGCAAAAATCGCTCACGAAAGTCCTCGTGAGTATTCGGCGTTGCATAGAGGCCTATATGCTTTTTAAAACCAGCAAAATAAATCAACGGTTTACCGTGCAGTTTGTAGGCAGGCATCCCATAGGCGATCATTTCTTCAGCTTCGGGTGCGAGTTCACGGACGATGCTGCGCATGGTTTCGAGCCGCTGCCTGACTTCACCGTCAAACTGAGCAATATAGGCTTCAACGGTCACGGTTATTATTCACTTTTCTTCCAGCGCTTTAGTGTCGGCAATTGCTTCTGGGCCATCCAGCGCATCAAACGTCCACTACCGTTCTCAATCAGCGCATCATCAACGATCTTTTTCATTTCTTCAAGCGTACAATCTGGACCAATAAACACGCCGTTTTCGTAGCAGAGTTTACACCACAGCTCACTTTTAGAGCCATCCTTTTCTTCGCCCCGGCAATCACTAGCCTTTTTCGTAATAAGCGGCATACCGCAGCTTTGACATTGCACCATAACTACTTACCTCCTTACGATTCTAACTATACGCCTAAAGGCTCGACTCGCCAAAACCAGCTAGTCCTTTTTCGCCTGCCGATAGCTTGTTCGTACGAATCTGTAAAATTCCCTTACTCGTTTCATTGCCACCCAAAGTAACTAATGTACTCCCTCGAACCTCCAAAACAAATGCTACATGTTCTTGGCTACTACCGTCTGGAGTTTCGCCAAAATAAAACGCGACGTCACCAAACTTCGGCGTATACGTCCCAACCAAATGGTATGCATCACTTTTTGCATAATAATCCCGCAAAGTTTCAACCCCTGGTATGCGCCAGTACCCAGTCTCTGAGTTTTCAAAAGGTTTTCCTGCTAGGAAACGTACAACGCTTATGAAGTCAGCACACCATGATTCCCGCGCACCTTCGGTATATTCAAGCACGGTTTTGTCGTAAGAAGTTGGCTCTTTTGCATATTCTTCTTTCATAACACTAAACATTTTTTGCTGTGTACTCGTGAACGACGACGTATCTAATGTCGGGAACGGGGCTTGTTGCGGCTTTTGTTGTTTTGGCTGCACCGGCGCCGTACGTGCTTCAACCGTCAAGGGCGTCGCCTTGTTGCCCCTGCTCAATAGCCAAAAACCAACAAATACCACGAAACCCGCCCAAACAATGTATTTCGTGTTAAATCTAGCAAGTGTCCGCGATTGTTTACGTGCGGGGAGTGAACGGACATATGATCTATTGCGACGATTTTGCATGTTTTTTTGTGATGGTTTCTAACAAACCATGGTATCAGTCTTTCGACGCATTGACAACCCGCTTACGGTATTCGTCACCCATCATATAGCTCGACACGTCTTTTACGCGGTCTGTAAACAATACGCCATTTACATGATCTGTTTCGTGCTGAAAAACGTGGGACACAAAACCCGTTAGCTCTTCTTCGTGGTATTTCGCTTTTTCGTCATACCAGGTCGCGTGAATATTTTCGTACCTCAACGCCTCGCCGTACAGCGTATTATTTCCGGCACCACAGCTCTGACAGCCCTCCCACATCCCACTTCGTCGACCAATACCTTTATAGCTTGGATTTACGATAACTTGATCAAAAGGTTCGAGATTAGGTCGTGTCGGTGTTGGCTTAATGCCGATCACGCTCAGTGCAACACTCTTGCCTACTTGTGGCGCGGCCAACCCTACGCCGTATTGTTTTGTACGGTTGGTATAGCGTATATTTGAAATTAGCTCCTGAATTTCCTGCGAACAAATCTCTTCCAATGTCAGTAGACGGGCTTTCACGCGCAAAATTGGGTTGCCGAATTTCGTCAGCTCCAACATTATTCCGCTTGTATTTTTTTCTAACGCATCCTTGTTTAATTCTGGCTTCCCCAAAGAAAATATACCCGTTGGAACAAGGTGAAAATACGGCTTGTCCACGATGCTGGCTATCGCCCGATAGGCATTGACTATGTCAAGCAAAGCAACCCCCTGTTTCGCCTCATTCTCCAGTTCGTCTAACGTAAACCATCGAACATCTTGAGACTCCTCTTCGGCTGGTTTCCTCTTAGGCGAATTAGCCGCATAAAAAGCGTAGCAAATATCCGTATGGTAATGTCCTGGTACTGGTTGATATGTATTGAGAAAAACCGGAACTGGGTGGACCGTCCAGCCTTTCAATGTTTGTGGCATATACTCTGGCTGATACATCTCGAGTTCATCAAGTGCATACCCGCTCTCTTCTTCTAGCTCATGTGCGACGGTCTGCCACGGAGTTTCATCGAGCTCCATATGTCCGCCGACTTCCATATATTTTTGAATCTTACGATGCATGTGGACGAAAACTTTTCTTTCGCCCGCAACCTCACGAAAGATCCATGCACTCACCGTCATGTCGTGATGGTTTGGCTCGGTATGAATATGTGGCATAAACTAGTTCTGTTCCTGCTTTTGAAATTTCAAATTTTGCATACAACTCTAGTATAGCGTATACTGTTTTGAACTATGAACGCTCGGCGTTCCTCTGCTCGCAAACGTTCGGACACAGCCTAACCTCTAGCGGTTCTCATAATTTGCTCTTATACTATATATAGAAAGGCTTCAAATTTTGCAAAAGAAAACCATAAAATTATTCTGGGATGCAACAAAACCGTATGCGCGGTATCGAAACCTTGCTTTGGTTATGGGAGTAATTTCCGTTGCTGTCGAAAGCTATGCGGCACCATTCTTTTTGTCACAATTTATAGACCAGCTACAAAAAGGCACGCTAAGCCTCAGTGGGTCATGGCAGCTCATCATCAGCTACGGTGCGATACTGTTCCTCAGTACTGTCGTATCTTGGCGAATCACCCTCTGGGCGACTTGGAAGCTTGAAGTCCTGTCGAGCCGAGACACCGCTTCTCGCATCATCCAAAAACTCACTTCACACAGCTTGAATTTTCATGCGAATCGATTTGGTGGATCGCTCATAAGTCAATCTTCAAAACTTCTCGGCGCTCAAGAACGGTTCTGGGACATAGTTATATGGGACACGCTTCCGATCGTTACTGGCATCATCACTACCGTCATAGTCATGTCATTCATTTTCCCTCCTTATGCAATTTTTCTCTCAATCGTGACGGTTATTTTCACGACCAGCATATATATCGGGTCACGCTTCATAATCGTTAGGACAAAAAAAGAGAATAAAGCCTACAACAAAGTCACTGGGTATATCGCTGACATTGTGACAAATATCATGACCGTTAAGGCTTTTGGCACTGAAAAATATGAAGTACGGTCGCTTGAACGTCGTGCGCAACGCTGGAGTGAAGCTTCTTTAAGTACCATGCGCGGCGTACTTGGAGTTAGTGGTGGCTGGGCTATGCTTATGATGCTATTTAATGTTGGTGGTCTCATATTTGCCGTTATAGCCAGCGAGCAACAGATCCTCACCGCAGGCACCGCCTACCTACTCCTCACTTATACATTGAACGTATCGAAACAACTTTGGAGTATAAACGGGGTTATACGTAACTACAACAAGCTCATAGGAGACGCCCATGACATGGTTGAAATCCTAAATACTCCGGTAGATATCTTAGATAAGACAGACGAAATCCTCGTGTGTAAACAGGGTGATATTGCATTCAATAACGTTACCTTTGCGCACGACGGGGGTGAAGGCGCACATATATTTAAAAACTTTTCTCTAAAAATTTTCGCCGGACAACGCGTCGGTATTGTCGGTCATAGCGGCTCGGGCAAAACTACCCTTACTCGCCTCCTGCTTCGCTTCAATGATATAGATAGCGGGTCGATTACCATTGATGGCACAAATATCTCAAAATGCACACAGAAAAGTTTACGCGAGACAATTTCGTACGTTCCTCAAGAGCCGCTCTTATTTCACCGAAGCCTCAAGGACAACATCAGTTACGGAAAACTCGATGCGACCGATACTGAAATTGAGCAGGCCGCTAAACTGGCAAATGCTGACGAATTTATCTCAAACCTCCATGATGGATATAACACCCTTGTCGGCGAACGTGGCATTAAACTAAGCGGCGGCCAAAGACAACGTATAGCTATTGCCAGAGCAATTCTTAAAAACTCACCGGTATTAGTTTTAGACGAAGCTACGAGCGCTCTTGACTCAGAAAGCGAAAAACTTATTCAAGACGCACTTTCAGGACTGATGTTAAACCGGACTAGCATCGTCATAGCCCATAGACTTTCCACTATCGCTAAGCTTGACCGCATAATCGTGCTCGAAAACGGTAGTGTCGTCGAAGACGGGACACATGCCGAACTACTCAGGAACAATGGCCCCTATGCCAGACTCTGGACACACCAATCGGGAGGATTTATAGAGGAATAATATGGTGAAAATCTTTACCCGCATAGACGGCGACACAACTAGGCAAACATGGAGCATATACCGCAAGGAAATGCGTGCAGACAGACGACGAGTTGTGCTTTTTTCTATTGTTATACCTATAGGCCATTTCATGCGGCACGTGTTTATGCCTCTCATGATGGGTTTTATCCTTCAGTCACTCATCACGCACCCGCACGACTTTGCAACCCCGCTCTGGCTCATCGGCGCTATGGCTCTTGCCTCTATGATTTCAATAGCTACGAACAACCGCGGTTTTACCTGGCTGTTCAACCACGAAGAACGGGTATCGACCAATCTATATAACCGCGCTATGGCTCAACTCATGAACCACAGTTACGAGTTTTTCGCGAACCACAAAGTCGGCGCTCTTGGTGGCGACGTTACCGGTTTTGGAAAATCATACCAGTCATTCATGGACACGATCTGGTTACATGCAAGCCCGATCGCCATCAACTACATCACAAGCCTCATAATTATCGCTTTCATGGCGCCGTACTTAGTAGTGCCACTGGCTCTTCTGTCGCTCGGCATTGTGGCGCTGAGTATCCGATCGCTCAACAAGCGTTCAGCATACCGAAACGAGCGCAAGCGTCTCATCTCACAACTCAGCGGACTCATTGCCGACATACTTGGTAATCAAATTCTCGTCAAAGTATTTGCGCGCGAGAAGTATGAAGTTAAAGACGTTGTGAATAGCCGTAAAGTCATCGAAAATATCGCCCGCAAAGAAATTACGATTATCGAACATGAGTCAATTTACCGTCAACTTTTGTTATTTATATTCCAAACCCTTTCGCTACTCATTGGTATATGGTTATACTCAAGCGGAGGCCTGACTATCGCCGCCTTTGTCTTCATCATAACGTATCTTGGACGCATAACTGACTCAATGTATAGCATTACGACCATAATTCGGGCGGTCGAACAGTCCTTCCTCGATGCTTCACCAATTACCAAAATTTTGAATCAGCCCATAGAGATCTATGACATCCCGAAAGCACATACATTGTCGGTGCAAAATGGTGCTATCTCACTCAAAAATGTCACTTTCAACTATACTGAAGCTTCGGTAGACGAAGTAGTATTTTCCAACTTATCACTTGAAATACCCGCGGGACAACGCGTCGGCCTGGCAGGATATAGCGGAGGCGGCAAGACAACCCTCACAAAATTATTACTCAGATTTGTCGACCTGTCATCTGGCACGATACGTATCGACGGACAAGATATATCGAAAGTCAGCCAACAAAGTCTACGCAATGCTATAGCATACGTTCCGCAAGAACCATTTCTATTTCACCGTAGCCTACGAGACAACATCGCCTACGGCAAACCCAACGCCAACGACACGGCAATTATCGAAGCAGCCAAAAAAGCCCACGCCATGGAGTTCATAGACAAACTACCACAGGGGCTCGACACTATCGTCGGCGAACGCGGCGTAAAGCTTTCTGGGGGACAGAGGCAGCGCATCGCCATAGCTCGAGCCATCCTAAAAGATGCCCCCATCCTTATCCTTGACGAAGCCACCAGCGCTCTTGACTCGGAAAGTGAACGGCTTATTCAAGCTTCTATCGCCGAACTGATTAAAAATAAAACTGCTATCGTCATTGCCCATAGACTTTCAACCATCTCGAAACTTGACCGTATCATCATCATAGATAATGGCAAAATATCTGAAGACGGCACGCACGCGGAACTACTCTCTGAAAACGGCATATATGCGGGACTCTGGAGACACCAGTCTGACGGATTTATAGAAGAATAAGTCAACGAAAAGACCTGACTACATACATAGTCAGGTCTTCGAGAAAACAAATTCCTGTTACTTTGATTGCTTATCTTCAGTAGCAGCGACTTCACCACCTTGGTCGGATGCAACTTCTGTTTCGTCGGTTGCATCACCCGCAGAGGAGTCATTGGTAGCTGCAAGCGCACTTGGCTCCCAAACGCTTGCGACCTGTAAGTCGAGAATACTTGGTTTCTCTTCTTCGTCGTCTTCGTCGTCGTGACCATCGTTGTGCTCAACAAGCTCAACATTCTCTGGCAATGTAATGTCGCGGACAAGCACTTTTTCGCCAGCTTCTTTGAGATGACGAATGTCAATTTCGAGTGCATCCGGCATTTCAAGCGGTAGCGCCTTGACTTCAAGACTGTCAATGGTTTGCAAGATAATTAAACCAGCTTTTTCAGCTATGCTCTCGCCTTCACCAACGAGACGGATTGGGACTTCAGCTTCAATAGGTTTATTCTGGCGAACAGCGTGGAACGCGACATGATTGATACGATTCTTAGATGGATCAAGCCCAACTTCCTTCACCATGGCAATCTTCTTTTTATCATCTATAACAATATGCACTGGACTGTGCTTGCCGGCAGCCTTAACTACTTTTTCGATATCCTGAATTTTTGCCTGAAGAGATACTGGCTCCATTCCCGGACCGTAAACTACGACCGGAACGATCCCTTCGCGTCGCAAACTTCTCACTTTTTTACCGTGGACAGTGCGCTCAGTCACCTTGAGTGTAATTTTTTCTCCCATGTCTTTCCTTTCTATTGGATACTCGTTCGGAGAACGTCAAATTGTTGTTTGTCTAGTATACCATATCTGTTATACTTAATGCAATGGAAGCATTTCTGAACCTTATAACTGGCTTTGGTGTCTTTGCAATACTTCTCGTCATATTTGCAGAAACCGGGCTATTGATCGGCTTCGTATTTCCCGGAGACAGCCTACTTTTCACTTCAGGATTTTTAATTCAGGGTGGCTACTTACCTATCAATATCCACCTATTTGTCCTGTTGGTCTTTATGGCCGGTGTACTGGGCGAAAGTACTGGTTATTTGTGGGGTAAACGCTTCGGTAAGAAGCTACAAACCAGACCAGATGGACGAATTTTCAAGAAGGCGTACCTTGCGAAGGCCGAAGAGTTTTACAAAAAACATGGACCCCTTGCTATAGTACTGGCGGTATTCGTTCCGGTTGTACGAACCTTTGTGCCATTGGTTGCCGGCATTAGCAAGATGGATTACCGCAAGTTTGTGCCATTCAATATCCTTGGCGTCGCTCTTTGGACGACTATATTCACCTACCTCGGATTTTTCGCTGGTGCACAACTAAAGCAGTGGCATATCAACGTCGAGGTCGCCGCTATTGGCATTATCATTCTCAGTATTTCGCCCATGATTATTCATGCACTCAAAGACAAGAAGCGACGCCAAGCTATCTGGAGTGCGGTGAAGATCCAAGCCCAAACCCTATTTAAAAATAAGTAAATGTCTGTCATACATAAATCAAAACGAATTCTGCGCAGCACCTACGATAATGTCACGTCAAGAAACCTAAAACTCGCAAACGGTACCTATATGACAAAATATGCCGTTCCGCATTCCTCCGAACGCTGTGGCTGGAAAGAGTTCGGCGCTAAAAACGAAGAGGAGTACAACTACTGGTGGCAGGAAGCTTGCGGCATAGACTCTCTCCGAATGATCACTGAGGCTATAAAACCCACTCAAGGAAGCTTGCCGACACTATTCGAGCAAATCCAGCAAGCCATACAGGAAAACGCATATCTACAGTACGAGAAGGATGATCAAATAGTCCGCGTTGGCTGGATACATGACAAGCTCATAGAAATCGCAAACAAGAAACAAATACACGGATATTCTGCCAATCTTAGTGCAAACGCTATATGCAAAGCTATCACAATAAATAAGCTCGTTATCGCCTCCATTTACCGTCCATTTGCTAGGTTTATCGATGAAAATGCCGAACGAAAAAAGCGCGGCGGTCACCTCGTCGTCATAAAAGGTTTCGAGTGGAATAATGGCCAGTGCACCGGACTTTTCGTCAATGACCCGTATGACTTAGAGGAACGACTAGAATCGGTCGACGCTTCGTTATTTACAGACATTTACTCTGGCTCAGCGATTACATTCTTCGCTAAAAACTAAAGAAACGCTTTCAGGTACTGACCTGTATAGCTCTGCTCATTTCGAGAAACGACTTCTGGTGTTCCTGACACAATCACCTGCCCACCGGCATCGCCGCCTTCCGGGCCCATGTCGATGATGTGGTCGGCACATTTTATGACGTCTAAGTTGTGCTCGATGATGACCATGCTGTTGCCTGTATCAACTAAGGCCTGTAAAACGTACAGCAATTTTTTGACATCTGCGGCATGTAGCCCTGTCGTTGGTTCGTCGAGTATATAGAGCGTCTTTCCAGTTGCTCGACGTGAAAGTTCGGTAGCGAGTTTTATACGCTGTGCTTCACCGCCAGAAAATGTCGTGGCCGGCTGACCAAGCTTGATATACCCAAGCCCGACTTCAACCAACGTGTCCATTTTTTTCTTAATTGACGGCTGGTTGTCGAAAAATTCCGCCGCTTGCTCAACCGTCATAGCGAGAACGTCAGAAATAGTCTTTCCTTTGAATGTGATCTCCAGCGCTTCGCGGTTATACCGTTTACCGTGACAAACCTCACAGGTAACGTACACGTCAGGCAAAAAGTGCATTTCTATCTTTATGACGCCGTCGCCCTGACAATTTTCGCAGCGACCACCCTTGACGTTAAAACTAAACCGTCCCGCTTTATAGCCACGTATACTCGCCTCAGGCGTACTCGCAAACAGCTCGCGTATGGGCGTAAATACGCCGGTATACGTAGCCGGGTTAGACCGTGGTGTTCGGCCAATAGCCGACTGGTCTATAACGATGACTTTGTCGAGCTGTTTTATGCCTTCAATCGCCTCATGCTTACCGGCTACTTCCTGAGCACGATTTAATTGCACGGCTAATTCCTTGGCTAAGATGTCGTTTATAAGCGTGCTTTTACCGGAACCACTCACGCCGGTGACTATGGTTAACAAACCAAGTGGAATAGTTACGTCAATGTTTTTCAGGTTGTGCTCGCTTGCACCTACCACTTTCAGGACTTGCCCATTGCCCTTGCGTCGTTTTTTGGGCACGTCAATTTTGAGCTTACCCGCTAAGTACTTACCGGTAATACTATTTGGATTTTTCGCCACTTCCTCAGGCGTGCCCGACGCACATACTTCACCACCATGAACGCCTGCACCTGGACCAATATCGAGCAAATAGTCCGCCGAGCGAATAGTGTCTTCGTCGTGCTCCACGACCAGCACGGTATTTCCAAGGTCTCGTAGGTGTTTGAGCGTCGCGATAAGCCGATCATTATCTCGTTGATGCAAACCAATAGACGGTTCGTCGAGCACGTACAAAACTCCTTGTAGACCAGAGCCGATCTGGGTTGCTAGCCGAATTCGCTGCGCCTCGCCACCGCTCAACGTATTGGCCGCCCGTTCTAGTTCAAGATAGTTCAGCCCAACGTCATGCATAAACCCAAGTCGAGCCAAGATTTCTTTAAAAATCTGCCGAGCAATTTCCATTTCTTTTTCATCGAGTTTGAGCGTGTCTTTAAACAAAGCGTACGACTGGTCGACTGACAAGTTACAAATATCCATGATACTGAGCCCATGAATCGTCACCGCTAAGACCTCGGGCTTCAAACGACGTCCTTGACAGGTATAGCAAGGTCGTTCGCGCATAAACCGCTCTATGTCTCGACGCATAAAGTCGCTGTCGGTTTCTTTCCAGCGTCGCTCAAGGTTCGGGATCACCCCTTCGTAGGTTGTGTCATAATATCGCCCGGAACCAAGCGCCACGCGGTATTTTTCATCGCCAGTTCCATACAAAACTTTTTGTAACGCATCTGCGGACAATTCACGGACTTGAGCTTGCAAAGAAAACCCATGAGATTCTCCAACGGCTGCCAACTTTTTCATCCACCACGCATCGCTGTTTACTCTGTTATATGGACGAATCGCCCCCTCTGCAATGGTGAGATTTGGATTGAATACTAAATCAGGGTCAACCTCCAGCCGTGAGCCGAGCCCGGTACATACCGGACAAGCTCCTTGCGGCGCGTTGAAGCTAAACAACCTCGGCTCGAGCTCTGGCAGTACGATGTCAGGATGGTCAAGACAAGCATACCGCTGAGAAAATAGCCGCGTTTCGTTACTGTCCGCGTCAAGAATCATCACTGTACCAGCGGCAATCTCAAGGGCTTGTTCAACTGACTGACTAAGACGCCCTAAACTCTCCGCGTTATTGACTAAACGGTCGACAACTATCTCAATATCGTGTTTGTAGTTTTTGTCGAGTTCAGGAAATTCGTCTAGCGCATACACAACCCCATCTACCCGCGCACGCGCAAAACCTTGTCGACCAAACTGTTCTGAAACATGCAAAAATTCACCTTTTTTGGCCACGGCAATCGGCGCAAGTATCATGAGCTTCTTCTCTCCAAGACCAGCAATCTCGTCAACGATCGCCTGTGGGGTTCGTTTTGTCACAGAATTACCGTCAACCGGGCAATGCGGCACACCGATACGCGCAAACAGTAGTCGTAAATAGTCGTAAATCTCCGTCACGGTCGCCACGGTCGAACGCGGATTTCGACTCGTCGACTTTTGGTCAATGGATATCGCTGGTGACAGGCCATCAATCTGATCAACGTCAGGCTTGTCCATAATGCCCAGAAACTGCCGGGCATAACTCGACAGACTTTCGACGTAGCGTCGCTGTCCTTCAGCATAAATAGTGTCAAAAGCTAATGAGCTTTTTCCCGAACCGGACAAGCCAGTGATCACCACAAACTTATCGCGCGGAATATCAACGTCGATATTTTTAAGATTGTGTTCACGCGCACCACGTACTGAAATATAACCTGACATAGTTAAACCATTATACGCTACATTTCCTTTTCATTCCACTTCATGTATTTGCGTATTTTAGTATTTTGTGATAATATAGTTATATGCATAAACATGTTGGGAAAATTGCGGCTGCAATTATTTTCGCCGTTCTGGTTGTCGTACCGAAAGCGTTGGATACTTTATTCGCATTCCTATTCATCGGCGTCGTCCCAAATACAAACTACACGCTACCCGCTTCTCTCATGCTTGCTGTCAACGCCATCCTACTTGCTGTTGCCGTATATGCAATCGTACACCAACTCGGAATCGCCCTGAATCCGGTAAAAAGAGACATCTTAAGCCGTGAGAAGGCTCGTGAAAGAGTTATGCGACAAATTGCATCGCAGAACGCATCAACAACTAAATCTCAAAAACACTACCTTCCCATAGCCGAACATTAGTCGTCTAGTACGGCAATGCTCTCTGCCCACAACTGTAATTCTTCCAGAAGATACGTATCGCTCGTGGTTTCGGCAATCTTTGCTAGTGTCGTTACGTATGACGGCAGCTGGCTCTCGAGCTTTTCTTTTCGATATAGTTCCCATTTTAGGCGCTCGTCTTCCGCTAAACTTTCTCCAAACCAACGCGCCTTATATCTGAGCAAAAGCTCAGTCAGGCGATCGTCGGTAAAGTTAGGGTGAAAATCTGCGAGACCATGGACGTCTGCATTTCTCACGGCTAAACATTTTACTTTGTCGCCGTCTGGTATGAATCCGTCATACAGCTGCGATTCAACGTCAGTACTGGGTTCGTACGGCTCTCGCATTTCAAACGCTGTTCGAACCGCCTCGCTAAACGTAGGGTTTTTTGTAAGCAAGGTATAGTTTGCCTCTATCGTGTCTAACGACAACCCTAAACGCTCCTGTGAGGTTTTATCTAGAACTCCGAGCGGTGCCACAGCTGGGCATTTTGTATAGACCAACTCTTTTACTGGAAGAGGAACGAATCCGTCCTGTTTTCTCAACTCACTATCGGCAAATAACGTACTCGCAAGCGCCTGCGGAGTTGCTCCCAAAAAAGTACTCGGGTCGTAGCGCAAATCGTACACAAGTACCGAGTTCGGTTTAGTGCCAGGTGCGATGGGAAAAACTGCGGTTGTAAAATCATGTTCCTTCCCATAGCGACCAGAGGCGTACACGAAGGGCTTCGGGTCCTCTAAATTTACCAATTTTGCAACTTCTTTTTTACTCCGGAGCTTAAAAATGTACTCGAAAAGCTGCGGCTGTTTGTCTCGAATCAGCTGCGTGAGAGCAATCAGTGCTTCGACATCGCTTAAAGCGTCATGTGCCTTGGTATGAACCAGCTTGTTTGCCTTTGCCAGTAGTTCAAGGCGGTTCGTCGGCGCTCCTTTGTCATCCACTGGCCACTCTATGCCGTCTGGACGAAGCGCTCTAGTCAACCGTACGACGTCAAGTACGTCCCAACGGCCTCGGCCCTCACTCCAGGCCCACTCGTATGGATCATAAAAATTACGCCAAAAAGTATGCCGTATAAACTCATCGTCAAACCGAACATTGTTATACCCAACAGCTATGGTATTTGGCGTAAAAACTTCTTCAGAAATATATTTTACAAACTCTGGCTCAGTTAGTCCGTCGCTCAGTGTCATTTGCGGTGTTATGCCTGTAACGGTTATAGCGTACGGCTCTGGCAGAATGTCATCGGAGAGCTTCACTAAAATATTCACCGGGTCACCAACAGGCTTCAAGTTTTCATCCGTCCGCTGGCCAGCAAACTGCATAATTCGTTGGGTTCGTGAGTTGAGGCCGCTCGTTTCTAGGTCATAAAAGAAAAATGTGTGCATATGGTACATTATGTCAGCCAAAGCGAAAAAGCGAAAGTAATATTGGCTATTGTACAATTTTGTACACGTGTGGTATTATGTATATGTAAGATAAGGAGCAGGTATGACAACAAAGCAAGCCGTAAATTTGACTCTTGGCATCATCGGTCGTAATGGCATGAGTGGAGTAGTATGCGAGGCTACTTCCCTCCCAGAGGCTTTGGCGGCCGCCGGGCTAGACAAACTCAGTAAAAAAACGCTTGTTCGCGTCAGCGCCGAACTCCACAGACAAAAACTCATAGAAATACGCAAGGACGGCAAGCATCTACGCCTACAGCTTTCCGTTAAAGGAATCCATCGTTTACAACGCTCTCAAATAGATAAAGTCGCCATAGCAGAACCAGCAAGCTGGGATCATCTGTGGCGCATGGTGACGTACGACGTCCCTCGTACACAAAGCGCCCAACGAAGGCTCTTCGCTCTACAACTAAAGCGACTTGGGTTTGTCATGATCCGCGAAAGTGTCTGGTTTCACAAAGACCCGTGTTTCGACGCCGTACTCGAACTAGCCAAATACTGTAACCTCCAACGACACATCACCCTGGCTGAAATCTCACGACTAGACCAGGTCACGCTGGAAAAACTCCAGCAAGCTTTTTAAAACCCGAAACTCAAGTTCAGCATAACTCTACACCTTAGACACTCACCACCAAAGGCAAACGAGGCGCAAGCCGAGCTTTAGGGGGTGGGAAGCCTAGTTCGAATTTACTTCGAACTAGGCCGGGAAGTGCAAGCCCCTCCCTAAAACATTACTGTTCGATTAACGTAAATGATTTTCCGGCAATGATTATAATACTGGAGCCCTTTGCTCCTCGTCTCATAAGCTGGTGTGTTATACCCATCTTACGCATGATGTCTCGGAGTCGGCTCAGTGCGTGAATGTCGTTCGCGTCGGTACGCCTTGCAAACTTTTCTATTTTGTCACCATGAACAACATAGTTAGCTTCATCTTTCTCTACCGTCCAAGCAGCTGCGACTTCAGCGTCATTTAGCTGAATGACTGGTAAGTCACCACTCGTATCTTCTACGACGACCTTTTCAGATTCTCGCTTTTCATGCACTATTCGTTCAAGTTCACGCATGGCCTCTTTCAACCCGATATGCGCTTGCGATGATATCGCCATAAGCGGCGTTCCTACAGGAACGACTTGTTTCAATGAATCAAGCTGCATCTGTAGCACTTCTTCGTCAAAACCTTCAATCTTCGTCAACGCTACAATTTCAGGTAAATTCGCGACAGCTTCACTATAGCCTTTTAGCTCCGTTCGAATCGTCTTATAGGCACGCGCTGGGTCATCGTCATATGCGTCTATAAGATGCAATATAACCGCCGTTCGCTCGATGTGCCGAAGAAACGCATCACCTAAGCCCTTTCCTTCTGAAGCGCCCTCTATCAATCCTGGAATATCGGCGACTAACAAGCTATTGCCATCAACGTCAGCAACACCAAGATTTGGTGTCAATGTTGTAAACTGATAGTCTGCGATCTCTGGTCTCGCATTTGAAACCACACTTAAGAACGTTGACTTTCCGGCATTCGGAAATCCAACCAAACCAACGTCGGCCAATAGTTTGAGTTCAAGTCTAGCCTCAAACTCATCTCCTGCTTCACCGAGCTCCGCCACTCGGGGGGCTTGTCTTGTCGAGCTCTTAAAATGAGCGTTACCAAAACCGCCATCTCCACCACGAGCCACGACTACCTGTTCACTATGTTTTGTCAGGTCAGCAACTACCACATCGTCGCGAAAAACCAGTGTTCCAACCGGGACTTTCACAATGATATCGCTACCATTTGCACCATGCTTCTGTTGCTTACTGCCTGGCCCTCCATCCTGAGCTTTGAGTTCTTGCCTCATACGAAAATCGGCTAGCGTATTTACGTTGTCGCTGGCTTCAAAAACAACATTTCCACCCCTACCGCCGTCTCCGCCATCCGGACCGCCTTTGTCGATAAATTTCTCATGACGAAAGCTCATGGCTCCATTTCCGCCACGTCCGGCCACAACTCTCACGACAGCATTATCTACAAACATATCTTATAGTATAGCAAAATCAACCCACTTCAGGGCAATTCCGCGTATTTTACTCTTACTTGATGAAATAATATGATCCTACAGCGCCAGCATCAATCGTACGATAGCTTATGATGTTCCACCCGCCACCATTGGCGTGATAGTTCATCTCAGATACCCGAATAGCTCCATTGGCATGTAGGTCTTCCACGACAGCCACGTGCCCAAGACCACCACCATTCTGCATGACGTCTCCGACCCCAGGATTGCCTCTTGTAACAACAAAGCCTGCAGCCGTTGCTGCGTACTGCCAAGAAGACGCATTCCCCCAGAAGCTACCCACTGGGCGCCCTAGCTGTACTCGTCGATTGTAGGCATACCATGTGCAATAACCATAGCCATACCGGTTGCCAGCTTGTGCGGTATACATAGGATTAGTCCTGCTCAGTGCGCTATATGTGGACGCATTTGTCGTATATCGGCGAGGGGCGACATACCCTGGTCGTTCATTTTCTGGCAGCGCACCTCCCGGTAGAATAATCCTCTGCCCGATTGGCAGCTCAGAAGTAAGTTCGAGGTCATTTTTGCTGATGATACGAGCTTGGTCTGACTGATACTTTGAGGCTAACGAGCCAACCGTGTCGCCGCTTTTTACCGTGTACACAACGCCGTCCACCGTAGGTATGACCACGTCGGCGCCAGGCACGATAGCGTCGCTAGTCAAGTTATTTGCCCATTTAAGCGTTTGGGCAGAAATACCGTACCGAGAAGCTATAGACTCCGCTGTATCGCCAGCAACTGTTTTATATGAAACGATGGCGCTCGAACTCGTCGGCTCAAACGTCTGCGGTTTATTTATAACAGATTCATCTTTTTGAGCTAGCTCGCTTTTTATGTTCAGCGTTATAGCCGCATTCGATGCATCTGAGGCCACTGATAAGTTCGC
>CAYIYX010000015.1:0-16326 GCA_964367775.1 uncultured Candidatus Saccharibacteria bacterium
CTAACTCGTCGTCTTGTCGACGTCAGCCAGGACGTCTTTACGGTTGAAGATGAGTCTGCAGATGACGCTGGTTATACGATTTATCGTAAAGAAACCGAAGAAACCATGGTTGACTTTGGCGCTCGTTTGTACGGACGATATCTTGCGAAAGATGTTGCAAACCACGCTAAGGCTGGTGAGCTCGTGACGCAGCAAATTGCGGAATCAATCCAAAAAGACGAGAACATAACAGATGCAACCATCATGAGCGTCTTGACGGCACACAGCCTTCGCGGCGTGCCACGTAAAAGCTATGGTATGGACCTTGCAACCGGTAAACTGGTTGCAAATGCTCAGCCAGTTGGCGTCATTGCCGCTCAGTCCGTTGGTGAACCTGGTACGCAGTTGACACTGAACACGTTCCACTTAGGTGGTGCGGCCGGTGGGGACATCACCCAGGGTCTTCCACGTGTTGACGAGTTGTTTGAATCACGCAATCCGAAGGGTGAAGCGTTCATTAGCGAAGTCGCCGGCATAGCCCAAGTTTGGGAAGATGGCGAGAAATACATCGTACAGGTTACGCCAAACAAGGGGCGCGTTGAACGCCTGAAGCTTGGCGGACAGATTGTTCGTGTCAAGACCGGCACCGACGTTACCGCTGGTGACGTACTTGCAAGTAATGACGACCAGTCGATGCCAGTGATTACTCCGTTCGATGGAAAAGTTGAAGTTGCTGACGGTGAAGTCATCATCACATCAAGCGCAGAAGCACCAGTGCGATACGAAATTCCAAACTATCGTCAGCTGACTGTTTCTGACGGCGATGATGTTGCGGCAGGTGACCGCCTCACAAATGGTTCTATAAACCTCCATAACCTCATGCGTCTTAAGGGCATTGAGGCTACGCAGCGCTACATCATTAACGAGATCTTGCGTATTTACGCCGCTCAAGGTGAGCGCGTTGACGCCAAGCACCTCGAAGTGATTGTCCGTCAGATGTTTAGCCGCGTACAGGTTGAAGAGCCAGGCGATGGCCAGTTTGTTACCGGTGACATTGTCTCTAAGGCCAGTGTTGTTGAAGAGAATCGCACTCTGACTTCAGAAGGCAAAGAGCCAGCACAGTTCACACAGCTACTCCTTGGTATCACGAAGGTTTCTATCTGGAGCGACAGCTTCCTCTCGGCAGCATCATTCCAGGACACGACCCGCGTGCTTATCAACGCCGCTGTAACTGGACGAATCGACACGCTCTACGGTCTGAAGGAAAACGTTATCATTGGTCGTAAGATTCCGGTTGGTACAGGCGCTCGAAACGTCGAACCGGTTGAAGACGAGATGATCGACGAATACTTCGACGCATAAGGTAGACTACGTCGCAATGCATACAATGCCATCCCATTGGGGTGGCATTTGCATTTGAATAAGGAAAGTGATATAATAATAGTATATGTCCAATTTCGTGCTAGAAGGAAATCATACAGAGCCTAAGGTTGTCGAGAACTTACTGCAGAGTACTGTTATGCATCCGCGAACTCATGAGCTTGCCGAAACCGGTCTTTATGCGTTTACTTTAGCGTCGCGTGCGAGTGGTCCTGGCGAAGTTGCACCAGACGCCTACGAAGCCGTTGCGGGGAATAAAATTCTCAGAAATGCGTATGTCGACTATGTAGAAACATTGCCGCCTGAAGTTCAGACTATGCTTGAGCAGTCTGCGTTGCTTTATGACGCGCTACCGGAACAGGTACGGCAAGCCCATAAAAAATTAAGCGAAACTACATCAAGCTATCGCCGCTCTGACAGGATGGATATGGACAAAGTCGTGATTCAAAGTGCTGCATTTGTCTCACCCGAAGACAGGCCAAAACTCGTGGCCGAGCTATTGTTTAGTGATGACCGGCGCATACGTCTCAATGAGGATGTACTCAGTATAGTCACGACACTCTCGAAGGAAGACAGAGTAGCGTTACTCCAAAGAGTCGTCGAACATGATAGCGCTGATGTGACGACAGCAACACGAGCCATAAAGATGCTTGCCGAAGATGACGAGGGGATGGCGAGTGACTACGCTAAGGTGTTACAGGCTAGATTGTTTGAAAGTGATAACAACGGATTCTATGCACGATATGCATTTGTAGATCTTATTGACTTAGTGGCGGCCGACGAACAAGAAGCATTGCGTAAAAAGGCTGCAACGTACCTAGAGGACGCTCTTGTATCGAACGACGCTGCAAGAATATCTGTGACGATGGAGGTGTGCGAAAAAGTAACAGATGACGACCGAAGACGTCTTGAACCACTAGTCAGTAAGTTCATTGAAAAGGCACTTGATAGCGCCCCTGATGGATCCGCGATAGAGTTTGTGAAATATGCCACTGCTGGCGATAGGGCGCAGCTGCTGAGAACAGCGATGAATGGTGATGTAAACAAACACCGGGTATTTTTAGCTGTTCATAACATTGACGAAGCTCCCCCTGAAGCTCGTGCTGAGCTGATACGCTATGCGACCACGCAATTTGAAGGTAAAGAGGGAGGAGATCCTCATTTGTTTAGTGCCTTTCGTCAGATATATACGGTTCCTCAAGAGGATGCGGCGGCGCTTGCGACCGAGATACTCGACAACCCAAGGCTGAGTATCGTGGACCGTTTAGGTATTGCTGAAAGCTTGGACAACATGCCAGAGGAACGTAGGCCAGAAATTTTCGCTAAAGTACGAACGCTGATAGGTGAAGTTTTGTCGAACCCCGATGTGGATAGTTGGAAAGTCAAATACATGGCTAGCCTTGCGGTTTCCGTGGAACCGCAAGGCGATCGAGCGCTTGAAGATGCATTTGTGACCGCCTTGAATAGTGTGTTGTCGGGCAGTCCTAGCCGCTACGAGATTTCCGATACACTAGAATCTGTGACGTTACTCCCCGAAGAAGTACAGTCTGAGTATTATACAAAGATCGTGCGGTCTTTGCGGACTCTGTTTTTGAACAATCCCCGCAAAGGCGAAGAAGCGATTACATGTATAAGCCGCATGCCGAAGCGACTGACCACGTCCGCTCTTCGTGGTTTAAATTTTTCAGGCATACAGATTCCGCCAACCGAGTCTCCTTTGCACGCAAGAGCAAAGGACGGCGAAGTTGTCAGTTTTAAATATGACGGCGAGACATATATAGGCGAAAACGAGAATGCCGTGCGGGTTGTTCCGTTTAGTGCTTTTGACGCCTGGCTTCGCGCATATACTGCCGTTGATGCATGGAAAAAGCTTGGCTATGTCCCCATCGAGCCTATTTGTCAGGTTTCGTACGCAGATGAATGCACCACGAACGTTGCTGTGAAAACTATAGCGTTACGGGGCGAGTCTATGCGCAGTACATTGTTTTACTACAGCACCGATGTTGTTGCGGAGATACTGGAGAGAGTTGATGAGATTCGTGACACCATTCGGGAAGTCGTTGGAGTGGAGCATGGCCATGACCATGAAGGTAATTTCGTGTTAGTTCCAGAGAAAACAAACGGCGTGGCCGACCCCAACAAAATGCCGAAAGTCTATATGATTGATTTCGACCGGGCTGTGAGTCATGAAGTCAACAAGCTTGGTGTTAAATTAGGTGGCGATGGGCCTGGAGTCTAGCGCATAAAGCGGTGAATTGTCGTTGAGCACTTAGTAATCGTTGACGCTTTTTTTAATGTAGAACGTTTGTGAGCTTGTTGAGCTAGGATCTTTTGCCTGATCGCTCTTATTTTCGAGAAGTGCGATGAGTGTAAAACTAGAGCAGTAGGTCGTTGTATTAACGAGCTCTCCTTTTGCATCGGACGCGCTTGTACAGCCCGCCGGACTTGGTTTGTAGGTATAGCCACCAGTAGCTACTGTAGGAACTTGAGCACTGAGTGCGGTATTGCTAGGTTTCAGCGGGTCGGAGAGGGCTTTGTCGTCGCCACCGGTCTTGAAATCGTTCGCGAGACGCCAAGTCTTGCTGTTTACGTCCTCCAGAGTGGGGTAGCCACCATTTTTTGCATAATGTGCTTCGAGTTGGTTTGTGAGTGAGTTAATGTCTGTTTTTCGTTCGGTATCACGCGCGCGCTGGTTTATTGTAGCTATATCGCTCATATTTAAGTTACTGATCGGGTTTCTATTATTTTGTCTGGAATCTGTAGAATTAGCCGTTACGTCGCTTTGGGTTTTTGTCTGTCGAGCGAGCACCGCCCATACGACTAAGCTACCTATGATAAGTAACAACACTATCGAACTAAGAACAATTGCTACGATTGCCTTGGTATTTAATTTCTTGTTCTGCACAGGGTTCGTAACTTCAGGCGTGGATGTTGGTACTGGTGGTATCGCGTCCGTAGATTGTGTTCCTTGGATGTTGTTGTCCATGTCGTGCCTTTCGCTTGAGTGTTTGAGTTATGATTTTACTTTACAATTTGACTGTCGTCATAGTTGCGTCTGGATTTGCGCAGGTTTCACCAAGGAACGCCTTCTTTATGTCGGTGGTATTGTAGTTACTACAGCCTACAACTTGTTGCGTGGTTATAAAATAATGCCATACTTTGTCAGGCGTTTGGTAAAACAACAGAGCAGCCCCAGTATTTTCGTCACCCGCCTCGACCGTTGCAGTAGTATAGCCTGGGGTTTTACTTGGCTTCATCTCCTCTAGCATAAAAAAGTTAAGGTATGCGTTTCCCGCTGCTTTCGAAACGACGTATAATGGCTGAATTGCTTTCGCTGTCTCATCGTAGCTTGAGGTGTCGGCACAGCCGATTCCGGTAAGATACGGTGTTAGATAATGACTCTCTTCAACGGTACAGCGCACAGCATCCGTGTAGTATGTATCGGTGTATATGACGTAAGGAAGGCTTGTGGTGTCAATATTTGCATGTTTAAACCCTTTACTGTCTAGGTAGTTCTTGATTGCTACTAAATCAGCCTCGGCTGTTGATTGCTGGCCCTGGGATGCAACACCGGCGTAGGTTTTTGGGTTTTTTTCAAACTCGTAACCGGTCGGTTTATAGAACGGAGCACTGTAGGCTGCGCGATTGTCTTGATCGGTTGCCCCGTTGTAGTCATGTTGCTTGATCGCGATGAGCGGGTTCTTTAGCAGCGGTTTTATGTCATTTACTACTGAGCTTGCAGTAACATCCATAGTAACCGGCTCTGTCACTAGTGGTAGCGTATTTGTTTGCGTTGTCGGTTGTTTCCCGAAGAATGCTATATAGCCGTAAATTGATACGGCGCCACCGGCAACAAATAGCAGAAATCCTGCGAGCACGAACGTCCAGAAGTGATTTTTTCGTTTTATCATGGGCAGCTGTGGTGTGGCGAGGGTTGCGTTCGTTGGTTCTTGGGTAGTTGCGGATTCTTCTTTCATACGGCTCCTTTGTTATTTATGCGCATAGCTTATGGTACTGTATTGTACTAGCATGAGATGGTATATACAAAACGAGAAATATTTGGTATGATAGTCGACGAGTTTCCTCTTTCGAAGTTCAAGAGAACGTGTACACCTTTTGAAAGTTCGAGAGACATGTGGGCGGGAATGCTGCTCGGCCCTACATACCAAGAAACTGATGTCTGATGCCCTCGAAAGCTATGACGTCGGAATAATTTTTAACGTTGAGGAGAATAAATGCCAACCATCAATCAATTGGTTCGCAAGCCCCGCAAGATTGCGGTGAAGAAGTCGAAGTCACCAGCTCTTGGACGTATACATAATGCGCTCAAGACTCGTTACTACGACCAAGACGCACCACTCAAGCGTGGTGTTTGTATCAAAGTTACAACTAAAACCCCAAAGAAGCCGAACTCGGCTCTTCGTAAGGTTGCTCGTGTTCGTTTGACGAACCAACAAGAAGTTTGGGCCTACATTGGCGGCGAAGGTCATAACCTCCAGGAGCATGCAGTCGTGCTTGTCCGTGGCGGTCGTGTTCCTGACCTTCCAGGTGTACGTTACCACATAGTTCGTGGTGCTTTAGACCTCCAGGGTGTCGCGAAGCGTCAACAGGGCCGTTCAAAGTACGGCGCGAAGAAGGGAGACAAGTAATATGCCTCGTAAAGTTACCAAGAAACTACAGCGGGTTCTACAGCCTGACCGCAAATACCAGAGCACGCTCGTGCAGCGACTCATCAACAAGAGTATGCTCGATGGCAAGAAACTTGTCGCCGAACGAGCAGTTTACAGCGCGCTTGAGACTGCTGCAAAAAAACTCAAGGTTGAAGACCCAGTTGAAGTCTTTGAGAAAGCACTCAGAAACATTACGCCAAACTTCGAAGTGAAGAGTCGTCGTGTTGGTGGTGCTAACTACCAGATTCCATTTCCTGTTGCCGGTCACCGCGCGCATCACTATGCGTACATGTGGCTCGTGCAGTGTGCACGCTCTCGTAAGGGTATGCCGTACAATGATCGGCTAGCTGCGGAGATCGTTGACGCCTACAACGAAGCCGGTGCTGCCTTCAAGAAAAAGGAAGACACGCATCGTATGGCTGAAGCAAACCGAGCATTCGCACACTTTGCGCGTAGCTAGGTTGCAAAATCTTACAGAAACAGTCCTCACTTGAGGGCTATTTCTGTATATGTATTGAAATATATACAAAATGTGAGATAATATATCTATGAGCGAATTTGAATCCGATCCAGCTCTAGATCTAGATCTTCTTGACAAAGCTCGCCACGATCCTGTCGTGGCGGGTATCCTCAAATCCGCAGAACAAGTGAATAGTGCGAGCAGGCGAGAAGGAGGAACAGAATGTTTGGTGCCGAATTCAGTGGACGATTTGAATGCTCTCTGGAAGAAAAATTTGTATTTGAATCGACCAGTGCGCCACCACGGTTTGCAGTTGCCGCTTACCCATAGTACTATTTTTGATATCTCACGTTCGGGCGTCTTGAGTCTTGAGCCATGGGCTTTCGATGCAGAATGCTGGGATGAAGCAGAGGGTACTTCCAAAGGGTTCGTAGCGGTTGAAATGCCTTCATCTTATACTGATCATCGTGCTAGGCCAGATCTCTATATTATGCACCGGTTTATTACGAAAGACGGACGCGATCTCGCGACCCATGTTGGCAAGGAGCGACAGGGCACGATAGAGTTTCCGGGTTATATGTCGCTTGAACAGGCCAAGGCCTATGTCAGCGTCTATGACAGTAAAACAGACGAGCTTATACAAACATGGGAGGAGTCTGGCATAGATGATGCAGTAACTACACTAAGACGCGTCGACCTTGGAAGGTACCACGATGGGCGCGTCGGTGATGATTACATAGTCGCCGTTAACACGAGGCTTCTGCATATACGAAAACTTACGTCTGGACATACGTTTCAAGGAATCGTAAAAGGCCTGGCGTATATTCCCGTCACTAGTCAACTACAAGGCGGTGAGATGTATCTTATGTCCGATAATATCTCAGTAAATTACGTCGGCGCTTTAGTGCATACCGTGCGCTATAACAATGGTGATGAAGAAGACCGCTGTGAAGTCTACTTAGATATTGACGTGACGCTGCCCAATAACGTAAAGCAGCGAGTAACAGTTCCTATAAGTTCATTGAAACATTTCGAGGCGGTCGCCGTACAGTAGGGAAGAAATCCTTAAAAAACCAGGAATGGTTCCGTTGACCAATATCCTAAAAGATTATATGCGTGGGGTAGAGTTTACTAGCCGGACTTTCTCTGTTATACTTACTGGCAAAGCCTTGTTTTTTTGGGCAAAATTTTAATCTAAGAGGAAGATAAACTAACGCTATGGCAACGCCAAATATAACTGACCTTAAGAAATTTCGTAACATCGGCATTATTGCACACATCGACGCTGGTAAGACCACAACGACCGAAGGTATTTTGTACCGTACCGGCCAGAGCCACAAAATTGGCGAAGTGCACGAAGGCGATACAACGACTGACTGGATGGAGCAGGAACGTGAGCGGGGAATCACTATAACCAGTGCTGCTGTTACCTCGTTCTGGAAGGGCCACAAGATTAACATCATTGATACGCCAGGTCACATCGACTTTACGGCCGAAGTGGAGCGTTCACTTCGCGTGCTCGATGGAGCTGTTACCGTGTTCGACGGCAAGATGGGTGTTGAAGCTCAGTCTGAGACCGTTTGGCGCCAAGCCAATAAGTACGGCGTTCCACGCGTCTGTTTCATTAACAAGATTAACCAGACCGGTGGTGATTTCTACAAATCTCTCGAGAGCATTCACGTTCGCCTTAGTAAAAACGCATTACCAGTTCACTTGCCTATAGGTTTCGAAAAGGACATTTGCGGCATCGTCGATCTTATAGACATGAAAGCATACACGTACACCGAATACCACGACAAAGAGTTGGTTGTTGCTGAAATTCCAGCTGACATGCTCGAAAAAGCCAAGAACGCTCGAGCGCTTCTCGTTGAAGCGGCTGTTGAAGCCGAAGATGAGCTCATGGAGAAGTTCTTTGAGCACGGCGAAGAAGCCATTTCTGAAGAAGATTTAAAGCGAGGCCTGCGCAAACGAGTTCTAGCTGGCGATTTCTACCTTGTAACTGGCGGCGATGGCCGTGGCGTGATTGTGGAAAAAGTGCTTGACCTCATGGTTGACTACCTCCCAAGCCCGCTCGACGTCGCTGAAATTTGGGGTAAAAATCCGAAGAACGGCGAAGAAGTTTCACGTAAGCCTCAAGATAGCGAGCCGATGAGTGCTTTGGCGTTCAAAATCGCAACCGACCCATTTGTTGGAAAACTGATCTTTGTTCGCGTGTATTCTGGTGTTTTGAAAGCCGGTAGTTATGTTCTGAACACGACAACGGGCGAAAAAGAACGCGTTGGACGTATTGTTCGTATGCATGCCGACAAGCGTGAAGACATAGACCAGATTGGCGCAGGTGACATCGCGGCTGTTGTGGGCCTAAAGAGTACGTTTACTGGTCATACACTGTGTGACGTGGCGCACCCTATTGCTCTTGAGGGCATTACTTTCCAAGATCCACCAGTTTCCATCGCTGTTGAGCCAAAGTCAAAGGCAGACCAAGAGAAGATGGGTATTGCACTGCAACGACTAGCCGAAGAAGATCCAACATTCCGCATTCACACCGACGATGAAACTGGTCAGACGATCATGTCCGGCATGGGCGAGCTACACCTTGAGATTTTGATCGACCGTATGAAACGTGAGTTCAAGGTTGAAGCGAATGTTGGCGAGCCGCAGGTCGCATTCCGCGAAACGATTCGCGGTACGAGCGACGTACAAGGTAAACACGCCAAGCAGTCCGGTGGTCGTGGTCAGTACGGTGACGTTTGGGTTAAATTTGAGCCAACCGGGACTGGTGAAGGCTTTGAGTTTGAAGATGCGATTAAGGGCGGAGTTGTTCCAGCAGAGTACCGTTCTGCGGTTAAGGCTGGTATAGACGAAACGCTTCAAGGCGGAATTTTGGCCGGATACCCAGTTATTGGCGTCAAAGCGACGCTGCACGACGGTTCATACCACGACGTTGACTCGAGCGAACTCGCCTTTAAATTGGCTGGTGTGCTCGCGGCCAAAGCTGGTATTGTGCAAGCTAAACCAGTCATTCTTGAGCCAGTTATGCATGTTGAAGTAACGACTCCTGAAGACTTCATGGGCGATATCATTGGCGACCTGAACGCTCGTCGAGGACGCATAGACGCCATGGAAGATCTTATGGGCGGCGCAAAGCTGATCCGTGCATTCGTGCCGCTTTCGAACATGTTTGGCTACACTGGCGATATTCGTTCTATGAGCCAAGGCCGTGCTGCGAGTACGATGGAACTTGCTCAGTACGAAGAAGTACCACCAAATGTTGCGCTCGAGATTATCGAAAAACGCAAGAAATAAACGCTGGACGATAAATAGTAGAGAAGAAATACCGCCTCAGAAATGGGGCGGTTGTGTGTTTATGGGTAATGTATACTGTGTAACATGCATATAATTTTGACGTTGGATCAGCATGATATGGGACTGATTTCGCCTGACGATGGATCCATAGAGTGGACGCGCCGCGCGGTTCGGGCGGTGGCTTTTAACGAGAATAATCAAGTCGCCCTCATAGAATTTTCGAAAATCGATGCTAAGAAGTTACCAGGTGGTGGAGTTGACGAAGGCGAAGAGCTAATTGTCGCTTTGAAACGGGAAGTAAAAGAAGAAATAGGCTACGAGATCGCGGAAATTATTTCAGAAATCGGAATAGTCGAGGAATATAGGTATTATTCACGTTTTCACCAAATTTCGTACACTTATATTGTCCGCGTTGGTAAGTTTGTCGGTACCGATCCGTCCGAGAATGAGCTTCAACAAGGTATACAGACTCATTGGTACAAAAATATAAGTGAGGCCATACAGCATATCCAAAAATCGTCAGATATCGATGAAGATGGTGACGAAATCGGGGGAATTATGATGAACCAACGTGACATTGCAATCTTAGAAGAAGCTAGTAAGCTGCTAAAAAGTAAATAAGTGCTATAATAAGCCTATAATGTCAAACATGGTGATTGTTTCAAATCGCTTGCCAGTCAAGATTACGCGAGAAAATGGGGAAATACGGCTCTTACGCAGTGACGGCGGTCTGCCAACGGCGATGTCTTCCCTAGAATTGAAGCATCAAATCTGGGTTGGTTGGCCAGGTATCGCGAGCGACGACCTAACCGAAGCCGAAAAAAACTTCATAGTAAAAGAACTCAAGAAACAATATTGCGTGCCAATATTTCTCACTGAAAAAGAGTTAGCGGAGTTTTACGAAGGGTATTCAAATGACACACTCTGGCCGCTCATGCATTATTTTCCAAGTTATGCGAAGCATCGTGAAGCATACTGGAAAGCATACCAGTCAATTAACCAGCGTTACTCGGAAGTAGTCAGGGCAATCGCCGATGACGATGCGACGATTTGGATACATGACTACCATCTCATGCTTCTTCCTATGTTGCTGCGAACGCATATGGCAGGGGCAAAAATTGGCTTTTTCCTGCACATACCGTTCCCCTCATATGAAATATTTCGACTATTGCCGGAACGCTATAGCATAATCGAAGGGCTTTTAGGAGCTGATTTGGTTGGCTTTCATGTGTACGACTACGCGAGACATTTCATCGCAAGCGCCACGCGAATTTCGGGAGCGTTGCACGACGCGAGCGTCCTCGAGTACCAAAACAGACGGACGAAGATTGACGTTTTCCCCATCGGCATAGATTACAAGAAGTTCCGTAAGGCCTTGGGCCAGTCAAACATCAAAGAATCCATAGCTCACCTCGAGACGCGATATAAAGGACAGAAGCTGATACTTTCGGTTGACAGGCTTGACTACACCAAAGGGATTATGAAACGTCTCCAGGCGTACGAGCTATTTCTTGAAAAGTATCCCGGGTTTCACGAGCGCGCGACGCTCGTTATGATTGCCTCACCCTCGCGAACCGGCGTCGAAGCGTACCAGGACCTTCGTGAGGAAATCGAGCGAAACGTTAGTCGTATTAACGGTATGTACGGAACGACGGAATGGGCGCCGATTAGCTACCAGTATCAGACGCTGGGTTTTGATGCTCTTGTTGCATTGAACGCCCGAGCAGACGTTGCGCTTATAACACCTATGCGCGACGGCATGAACCTGGTTTCCAAAGAATATATCGCGTGTAAGCGTGGACGACCCGGAGTGTTGATTTTGAGCGAGATGGCTGGCGCGGCTGACGAGCTCAGTGAAGCACTCATCGTCAACCCGAATGACGCTGTAGCTTTGGCTGATGCGATGCGAGAAGCGTTAACAATGCCAAAAGCAGAGCAAACGCGTCGCCTCAAAGCAATGCAAGCGCGTATAAGTGACTATACCGTGCAGCGTTGGGGTATTGATTTCCTTGACCAACTTGAGATTGCCAGTAGCTCCCGAAACCATGCATACGAAAAACGTCTGTCAAATCAAGATGTAAAAGATTTGGTTGAAACGTTTAAAACGAGTTCGTCTCGACTAATCCTACTCGACTACGACGGGACTTTGCAGCATTTTAAGACTTCGCCAAGCCCTGCTGCAGCTCGACCGGGCAAAAAGCTGAAAGCAATACTCCGAGCAATTGCCGAAAAGCCACGTACAAGACTGTACATTATTAGCGGACGCCAGAAGGATGTGCTCGATGGGTGGTTTAGTGACGTTCCGAGTATAGGATTAATCGCTGAGCATGGTGCATACATCAAAGATGATGGCGCGTGGCACAAGCATCACGAAGACATTGCGAAGTCGAAATTGGTAGACATGATGCATAGTTATGCAAGACGTACGCCAGGTTCGCTCGTCGAGGAAAAAGATTTTTCAGTTGTGTGGCATTACCGTAATGTAAATCCAGAGCTGGCGTACATCCGCAACGGCAGTCTTGAGCATGAACTGCGCGAGATTACCGCTGGAACCGACCTTGAGATTCGACACGGGCATATGATTATTGAAGTAAAGCCACAAAATATCCATAAAGGTAACGCCGTGGCTGATCTGTATGAAAAGTATCACGCACCGTTTATTTTTAGTGCTGGAGATGATTTTACGGACGAAGATATGTTCGTGCAGTTACCACAAAGTGCCTATACCGTTAAGGTTGGACCCGGGAAGACAAAGGCTCGGTATCAGGTTAGTCGTATGGAGCGGATCTTAGATATAGTATGTCAAATGAGTGGATCGGGCGACTGCGAGTAATTTCAAGCAGTTTCTCAGAAATAGCGGCTACACTGTGGTGATAAATGAAGGAGAAATGCACATGGCGACTATAAACAAGGAAGAAATGGCCGTTAAAACGGAAGTGGTAAACGACGAGCAGCCAGAAGTTGTAACACGTCACAAATCGACTAACGCCGACCATATTTCTTCGATGGAAAAAACCAGCACGGCTACGAACAATATCGTTATGATTGCGATACTTGCAGGTACTATGATGACTTTTGTTGGATTTGGTCTTGGCTACGTAATCGGCCATATGACTGCATATGACCGTAGGCCCGCAATGATGAACGGTAGCGGACAGTACCGGTACGACAGCGATACGCGTCGAGGAATGATGTATCAAAATAGTTCTGACGCAACAAATAACGGTACGAACAATAACTAGACCGCATACATTAGTTACATTGAAGGAGGTTTCGTGGACTCTCGTAATAAAGTCTTTGCTGTAGTAGGTACGGTCGCTATAGTCGCGACGGTTGGCATAACCGGACTAGCACTTTTTGTTCAGAAAGATAGTTCTGCAAATACTGAAGCTATGTCGCAAACCACAAGCACGTCGAATAGTTCGACTAGCGTACCAGCAAGCTCTAACTCGGAGGCAACAACGAGCAGTACAAGCTACAAAGATGGAACGTATACTTCTTCTGCGGTGTCGTATTCGGTTCCTCGCGGCGGATATAATTCTTTGAAAGCAACTGTCGTTATAAACAGCGGTAAAATTAGCTCAGTGACGACAAGTAACGAAGTCGCTGATCGAGAGTCTGGTATGTATGTTAGTAATTTTGAAGGCAATCTAAGTAGCGATGCCGTTGGTCAAACAATCGGCGACTACAGTCCGAGTCGAATCAGTGGCGCAAGCCTGACGACGTCAGCTTTTGACGAGGCGCTCACTGACATAGCCGCACAAGCTAGAGCATAGAGTATGTACGAGTTCGAGGCAATCGGAACGCATTGGTGGATCGAAAGTCTCGACGACGTTGGGGTTTCTTCCGACATAAAAGATGTAATTCAGCGCTACACCGTTGAGTTTGAGCGAAGATATAGTCGTTTTCGTGATGATTCTCTCGTGACGATGCTCTCCCAAAACGGTGTACTTTACGACCCGCCGCACGAATTGCTTGAGATGTTAGCATTTGCTCGTACGATGTTCCACACAACGGAAGGCGCGTTTTCGCCGTTTGTGGGCAATGATCTAGAAAATCTCGGTTATGGAAAGCCTCTCATTACAAATACAATTGCGAGCGCAAAGTGCTCAAAAAGTTCAAAACGCCATGACTTTTTTAATGCAGGGGTTACTTGGGACAAAGCGGCTGTGCATGTCGAAAAGGGTACAGTGCTGGATTTTGGCGGGTTTGGTAAGGGCTGGTTGATCGACGAATACGTGAAGATTTTGTGTGCTCGCGGGGTAAGAAAGTTCATCGTCAACGGTGGTGGTGATTTGTATATTCAATCTGATGTACCGGTTGATATAGCTCTCGAGGACCCATATGATTCGACGAAAAAAATAGGCGTCATCAAGATACAAAAAGGTGCTTTAGCTGCCAGCTCAATCGTAAAACGAAGCTGGGAAGACGACGATAAAACACATCACCACATCATCGACCCGAGTACAGGAAGGCCGACCGACTCCCGCGCGATTGCGAGTTTCGTTCTAGCCGACGCTGCACTCGTGGCGGATACGCTAGCAACTGTTCTTATAGTTGCTCCAGAGCTTGAAAATGCAATGAAACAGAGCTTTCATGTCAAAACCAAGATTATAAAAGATAATCAGATCTAAGATTTTCTTCGTGCTACCAGCCGAACGCTTCGTTTTTAATTCTCTCCTCAGGTACGCCCAGAGACAGTATTGTTTCTCGTAGGCTATTCATCATAGCGGGTGGGCCACAGAGGTAATAGCGGTACTTCTGCGGTTCTCTTAGATATTTTCGCAGAAGCTCTGGTGTGATGTGGCCCTTTTCTTCGCCGGGCCGTAGGTTGCTGTCGTCTTGGCTGTAAATGGTAACCATTCGTTCGCCGAGGACTCTTTTTAGGGGTGTGTACATTTTTGCTAGGTCATGATTGCGGCTGGCGGCGAAAAGCCACTGCTCACGGATGCTGGATTCGTGTAAAATTCTTTCAACGAACGGCGTAAGCCCGATTCCTCCGGATAGGTAAACCACCGGAGAAGTATTGTCTTCGGAAATGTCTGCAGTAAAAGTTCCATATGGTCCACCAACAGATACTGTCGCGCCGGATGTCATTTTTGATAAAAACTTGGTAAAACTGCCGAAAACCCTGAAGCCTACGGTTAAATCGCCATTTGCATGGTTGTATTGCAGCACTGAAAACGGGTGATCTTCGCTGACATAACCCTGCTTTAGGTAGACGTACTGTCCCCGGGCGGGTCGTACATAATGTGGCGTTGTCGGTTTCAAGGTAAGTATGTAGTCATTGTCACTTATCTTTAGGTGGCTTGTTACGCTATACGCGTACTTGTCCAGATTGAATAGTCCACGAAGACGAAGAACGCAGAAGACTATAAATACCACGACTAGCGTGAAGAAGTATGCCTTTACAGCGACGTGCGTCATGTAGTTCGAGCCGACATTGGGAACGTGCAAGAAAGCGAACGGTAGGCAGGCGTAGGCCAGGTAATGGAGATACTTCCAAGGTCGAAAGGCGATGCGGTCGCGTAGAATCGCCGAAACAAACCAGATGAACAAGAGTACCAAAAACGAAATTCGGCCAAGAGTTACATGTCGCTCAAATTCGGTTCCGAGCTGAGGAATGAATGAGTAGAGCCAGGACTCACCGTAACTAAAAGCTATGAGCAGCGGGTGTAGAAAGATTGCGAATACCCCATATTTTCCGAGCCATTTGTGGATTTTCAGCACTAGCGCAAGGTCTGTGAAAACTAGTCCCATAACGCTTTTCGTACCGAGTATATACAGCCAAAGTAGTAGGGTTATTCCGACATAGCCTAAGCTGTTGGCTAACCACAGGCTTACACTACTTGCTGTGATGTGGCTGGGAAAAGGAAGTAGTAAATATGCGGGCACAACAGAGACGGTCATAAGCCAAATCAACAAGACGCGTTTGGATTTTTCATTCATGTGCCTAGTATACCGGTAATTTTCTGAAAATTACCTTAGACGCGTAGTCTTAGCGGTATAACGATCTGATGACCTGCAAAAACTACTGCAAAAGGAGGGTATGCGAAGCAAGAATCTACTCGTTAACATGGCTATAAGAGTAATTCCGTCAGTAAACCCTGGTAGAACTCTTTACAGATTGCACGCTTAACTCTATAATTGGTTGCATGCGCGCGACGCTCTATTTATAGTCGCGTCGCGAACGAATAAACTAAATTATAAGGAGTTATAAATCTACTATGGCAGATTTTGACCGAACTAAGCCTCACGTCAATGTTGGTACGATGGGACACGTCGACCACGGTAAAACTACTTTGACGGCCGCTATCACAGCAGTACTTGCGAAGAAACTTCCAAGTGCAGTTAACAAACCAGTTGCGTACGACCAGATCGACAACGCTCCTGAGGAAAAAGCTCGTGGCATCACCATTGCCACGTCACACCAAGAGTATGAAAGCGAAAAGCGCCACTACGCTCACGTTGACATGCCAGGACACGCCGACTATGTCAAGATCATGATCACCGGTGCGGCCCAGATCGACG
>CAYIYX010000016.1:0-15483 GCA_964367775.1 uncultured Candidatus Saccharibacteria bacterium
TTGCTTCCTTCGTGTAATGCTTGTTGCGCTCTTTGAGTCGTTGCTCGGCTATAACAGAAGTAAGAGATTCGTCCTGAAAAACGATTGGCATGCCAAAGTCTTGTAACTTTTCGGCAAACTTTTCTACAACTCGTGTCTGGTCGGTCGGCTGCCCTGACTGATTGCGCGGATACCCAACCACGAGGACTGCTACGTGACCTTCGACTTCTATGAGCCTCTTCAGCTGCTCGTACTCCGTACCATCGACCACTAGGGTCGTGAGTGGCGTAGCAATCTTCACTACTGTATCGCCGCGAGCAACTCCAACACGAGCCCCTCCGACATCTAGCGCAAATAACGTTGAACTACTAGTCATTTTTTAAGACAAACGTGACCTTTATGCTGTTTGCATCACTCGGTACCCTACTTACCCAAAATGGTGACAATTTTACGTCAACGCCGTGCACTCCTTGAATAGATTCAAGCGATTGCTTCACTTCGCCTATCATCTTACCGCGGGCATCGCTAGCCACCTTGTTGCTGTCAATATTTGGACCAACCTGTGCAGTTGCTATAGCTTTCACGCTATACCCTCCGTCAACCTTTGCAAAGCTTGAGAACTGTGTCGTGCCTTCACCAGACGCATAAATCTTCTGCGATGCATTCCCTTTGATCTGCGTGCTAAGATACGCGTCATAGACTAACTTTATGTCAGACTTACTGACTCCAAGCAGTGTATATGTCGTTTCCTGAGTAAGTTTTGCTGATGTTGCCTGTTGTCCAACGGCGGGTATGGACGCTACAGCACCAGGTTCAACCGTATAAGCATCTCCTATAACCATCTGCTCGCTTGTGAATTGTTTCGTCAGATCACTCTTGACTGTATTGGCATCCTGAGCCTGGAGTTGTGCCGTAGCTTTCGTAATGTCTTCAGCTGATACCACTAATGCCGTCTTGTCGCTACCGCCGCTAGTCGGCGATGAGAAGCTAGCGTCGACACCAGTTGGTTCACCGCTCAGAGCACCGCTCACCCCGTTATGCGCTGTTCCGGGTTGCGCGGCAGTCGCCGGTGCAGTGGCAGAAGCAGTTTTACCATTAAGAAAATCCGCAAAGCTCGTTTCTGCGATTACCGCTGCAGCCGTAGTCACAAAAGACAAGTTACCGGCGCTTAGCTGTGTCCCTGCTGGTATAGTTGCGCCATTTTGAATAGCATTTGGCGATGTAGGAACAAATTTTACTGTACCAGTTGCTTTATCTCCAACATTTTGCTGACCGGTTGGCGTAAAGTCAATCGAAATAGTTTTTTTAACCTGCTTCGTAAATACTGGCACGATTCCCTGCGTCGCATCAACCGGAGTGTTGGCGCGAAGCTGCAGCGTCTTACTAATATTTATGGCATCGGTCCGAGCCGTTATAGATATCGTCGCATAGGGCGCGAAAACCAGTGCCCAAACCAGAAAGCTTACACCTAGCACGCCGAGGGTTGAAAAAATGAGCAGTTTTTTACGAAAAATATCGAAATTCGGTATGGTTTTACTCGCATCTTGCTGACGCGATTTCGAAGGTTTTAGCTCATTTTTACTATCATTATCTTTTTCTAGCTCGAGGCCAGAAATGTCTACGAGGTTTGTTTTGGCTTCTAGCTCGTTGGCAGCCAACTCTTCACCATTGATCGTTTCTCCGTCGCCAGCGTCGGACGCAATCGATTCCGAAATTTCCGGCTTACTTTGTAGATTCTTCGCTATAGGTAACGACAAACCGCCCGCAAGCGCCACAAGAGCTGGGTCACTCGTTATGAGCACTATTCGCTTGTCGGAAGAATCAGCTGCACGCTGCAGCAGTTTCAGATTTACGCTACTCTGAAGAACCCCGACGCGCTTCGGAGGAACTAGTGCAACGATCGGCGAGCCAGCGTGTTTGACCTTGTCAATAATCGCGGTTATATCGTCTTCGATATCGATGTAAATAACGTCTTTTTTCATACTTTCAGTACTCGACCAAGCTTATCTTTTATGGTTGCTCCGTCGCTCCCTATCATCGTATCATACCCCACTCTTAGTAAGCCCATAGCGGTCACGAAGGTATGGTCGAGAACGCTCCCTGTTAGGTCGTCTATTTGTATAACATCGCTCGGGTTAATGTGTTGCACTGTCGGTTTTTTCGTAAATGGCAAATCTCTACGCCACTCGTCGGTGTTGAGCGTATGGACTAGTCTTTCTAGGCTCGACCCGCCGCCACATAGTAAAATTCTATTTGGCAGGTGATCAACCGAGTCAAATTCACTCAATGCTAGTTCCACGCCGTCGAGCCAAACTTCAAGCGTTTTGTCTACGGCCGCATTGACCTCAGAAACCACCGACTCACGTAGTTTATCATCACCGATATTTACTTTTAACTTCTCGGCGTCGTCATAGCTAATATCTAAGTCAGAAGCAATCGTTCGAGTAAAGCTCCGTCCACCGATACCGAACATCCTAGTTCCTTCAACTCCTCCGTCGTTCACGACGGCTATGTCGGTAGTACCACCGCCAACATCCACTAAAATAGCCGTGAAACTACTACTCGCGTCAGTTCCAAGCATACTACGACTCACGGCAAACGGTTCGGCCGCAACAGCGAGAAGATCAAGGTCTAATTCGTCGGCAGTACGCTCAAGCGCGCCAATATGCACCATTGGTGCAAAAGCGGTGTAGATCTGGATAGCCACATCTTTTCCCTGAAAACCTATGGGATTAGCGACCTTGTAGCCATCGATGTGGATACTTACGATTGCCGAGTTAACAAGTCTTACTTCAACGTCATCGTTGCCGGTTTCAAGCGCAATTTGCTTCTGAGCCTTAACCTGTGCTCGCTCTTGAACTCTTTCAATGATAAATTCCATCTCGTTTGCGTCAAGTGATCGGTCGGGCTGTGGCCGTTTATAACGAATAGTGCTCGTAAGACCCTTTACAAGCTCCCCAGCTATGCCTATGACTGCCTTCTTACCCTGCACCCCCGCCTGTTCTTCGGCCTCTGCAAGAGCCTCTTCGCAGTTACGAACGACCCCAGCGATGTCGGCTATGGCCCCACTGTGCATGTCGTCAAGATCTTGGTGCTTACGACCTACTCCTATAATTTTCAGCTCTTCACCTTCGACGCGCGCGATCAGCACCTTTACGTATTCTGTGCCAATATCTAAGCCAACTAGGATGTTGTCACCTGAGTTCTGTTTTGAAGGCATATAGCTTTTGAGTTTGTCGAGTAATACCATTGCTCTTGATTATATAACAAAATGCTTATGGGGACAAAGTTTGTTTTTTGACTCTACAGAGGTGATTCTGTCATAGTAAGTTTTATATCCGAAATATCTTTTAGACCTCTTCTACATAAGCTGAGCTTTTATACGTCGGATACCCGCACTACTGGCTTCTTCTTTGGTGATTTTGAAGTGCTTGCCATTTTCACCCAGCTGACCAGTATGATCGACGTGTGGGCCGCCGCAAATTTCGAGTGAGACAATGTGGTCATCGTTACCCATTTGATACACTTTGACTGTGTCACCGTAGCGCTCCCCAAACGGACCAATCGCGTGCATATCGAGAGCTTCTTGGGTTGGGTATAGCGTAAATTTCACAGGATTATCTTCGACAATCCAAGCATTGACTAGTATTTCAGCTTTCGCGATTTCTTCTGGTGTCATTTTACGATCCAAACTGAAGTCAAAACGCAGGCGTTCGGTCGTAATATTGCTGCCGTGTTGTCGCACCGACTCGCCGAAAAGTTCGCGAAGGGCTGACTGCAGGAGATGTGTCGCGGTGTGGTATTTTTTATGAATCAGCTCATCGCCTTCAAGCCCACCTTTAAACGCACCTTTCGTAGCAGTTTGGCTCCGTTCGCGTTGTTCTTTCATTTTGACGTCAAACTCTTTATGCCATTCCTCGGAAACAGCAATTCCTTGTTTAAATGCTTCTTCAACGGAGAGCTCGACGGGGAACCCGTACGTGTCGTACAGCTGGAACAGTTCATCGCCAGTTAACCCACCGCTAGAAAACTTCTTCATTTGTTTGAGACCGTTGCGCAGCGTCTGGCGAAAAGCTTTTTCCTCTTTTACGAGCACCGCAATGATGTGTTCGCGGTTTTCTTTAACCTCTGGAAAATCAGACTCGTACATGTCGGCGATAACCGGCACGACTTCCTGCAAAAAATTCTGCTCAACACCTAAGTCGAAACTGTAGCGAACGGCGCGACGTATGAGTCGACGCATAACATAGCCTTGTTCTTTGTTACTTGGCACGCAACCGTCGACAGCAAGAAATGTCGCTGCGCGTAAGTGATCGGCGATGACACGCATACTTTCTGTGTGGTTGTCGTACGCTTTGCCGCTAATCTTTTCGAGCTTTTCTATGATCGGCCAAATCAAACTGATCTTGAACATGTCCGGAGTGTTAAGGGCAGCCGTCGCAATGCGCTCTAAGCCGCCTCCGAAATCAACATTCTGCTTCGGCAGTTTCTCAAATCCTTTTTCGGTACGGACGTATTCCATGAATACACTGTTGCCTATTTCCATATAGCGGCCACAGTCGCAGTTCGGATGGCAATGTTCGCCAAATTTTGTATTATGCGTTATAAAATCAAACTCGTAAAATACTTCTGTATCTGGGCCGCCAGGTTCGCCAATAGTCATGTTTTCTATGCCACTGCCCCGCCACCACCAGTTCTTCTTGTCGTCATAGAGGAATATCCGTTCATCGGAGTTCATCCCCCGGTTGTACCCATCCTTTTCAGATCCAATTTCCGCTATGTTGGCTTGTATGCCCTTTTTTTTGAAAAGTGCCTGCCAAATATTCGCAGCGGTTTCATCGCGCGGAATACCGTTTTTTTCATCACCGATAAACGCGGTGACATATAGTTTTTTTGGATCAAGCCCAACAACATCCACGAGAAATTCAAAAAACCAAGGAATCTGTTCTTCCTTAAAATAATCTCCGAGACTCCAGTTACCAAGCATCTCAAAGAACGTTGTATGTCGATTGTCTCCAACTTCCTCGATATCACCCATGCGTACGCATGTCTGACTGTCAACAAGTCGGATGCCTGCAGGATTTGGCTCACCGAGCAAATAGGGCATGAGTGGCTGCATACCGGCGCTCGTGAAAAGCGTCGTTGGATCACCTTGTACGATTAACTGTGCTCGCGGGATCACCGCATGACCGCGGTCTTCGTAAAATTTTAAGTAAGCATTACGGATTTCTTGTGCATTCATATCCTGAAATTATACCAGATTAGTGGCGAATCTCAGATGTCAGGCCACCCCATTCAACCACCGTAAAGCCTTTGCGCTCTACTTTCGTGAGTTTCTGCACAGGCAACGAAATTGGTGCGTCGAAACTATCCATGTCGAGGAAAACTCGTATAACGGTATTTGGTTTTGGATTTACTCTCAGAGGAGCAAGCGCGTTCATCTGCTCAGTATTGAGCCAGGTCAGGCGTATATACGGCTTGTTTGGAATCTTGCTTTCCCAGAACGCCATGAAGTCGTTCGTTTCTTTCGCATTTAAACCTTGTTCGGCGAGTTGTCGACGGATTGTCGCGGCTGCGTCGATGCGTTTCACGACCGTACCCGAGGTAATACCTGGATAGCTACCGGATCCCTGTCCCTCCCAAAACAACGAATCATACACTTTACCTTGATACGTTAATTGACCATCTGGACGCGCGAGCACATTTTTCCATCCACCGACGGTATAGAGCGGCTCAGACACCGTGACATCCGCCCCAACTTTCACATTAACAAGGGTTTGTGTCGTCGGATATAGATACACGACAGGTTTTGCACAGCCCATTGATGGCGCATATTGACCTCGAACATATACTAAAAACTCACCCTTTACATCTTTTATAATCATCAGCCCATGATTTTTAACATACTCACTAAAAGACACCGCTTGTGCACCGTTAGATTGTTTGTATTCATCGTAGGCTTTGACGTACAAACTACCGCTCTTGTCTTTCAAATCATACACTGAACGGCCAATATTCGTCTTACCTACCGGTACGAGATCGACTTCCTTAAGAGAGTCGCTTCGCGAAACCGCTGCTGTAATTCCGCCACAACCGCGAGCAATTGCATACAGTACGTCGTATACCATTTTTCCATCACCATCTTCGTACTGCATCGACACTTTATCATCAAATGTATACCCCTCAAGCGAAGTTTGATTTGGCTCGTACGTTAAACCAGTCCTTGTACCAAGAGGGTTTAGTATGTAGTAACCTACGTTCGTTAAATGCGTGTCAGCATAGGTCACCTCTGACCTGTAGAGAGAACTCCTACCGTACGTAGTAACCAAAGTTCTCGTCACCCCGTTACTCGGCTCAAGACCCACGCTACCGCCAATTCCAAGATAGTCTCCCCGCTGCAGAGACTCGCCATTGCCGATCTCTATCTTCGCTGGAATATTGAGCGAATCATACCGTGTCGTTTGATCAAAAATAGTAACTTTTGCTGTTACCGCGTCCTTAGTTCGCTCAAGGATATCATCACCATAATAGCCTGCCGCCTGCGGCTTAATGATAGCCGCAACCTTGCCGTTCGGCTGCTTTTCAAATAGGTAGTACATACCTAGCATTCCCTCGCTCGGTGAATGAACAAGTACGATTGTGTTGCCGTCTCTAGAGCCGACCTCATTGTAGGTAGGCGTATTCTCTTTCAGTTGGTCGGCCGCTGATTTTGAATAATCACCTGCGTGAACATCCTGATAGTACGATAGCTGTTCTATCACCAGCCAGCCTTGTGGCGTCATCTCTTTCGGACTAGATAACCATGTTTCACCGGTCGTTGGCGTGATGAATTTCACTAGTTCAGGGTCGCTCACTTTTTGTTTGTCGATTGCAGAAATCTCATTCGTGGTACTTGGAGTTTGAGTCTGAGCTATTGGTTGCTTAACTATATACCCGATAACCTGGTCTTTAAACACCCAAAAAAGACTACCCAACACCACAACTACACCGACAATGCCTATAAAAACCCAGTGTCTATGCTTGGTTACTGTAAGCGTCGACACCTCCTTGGCTGACTTTTCGGTGACGCTGTCCATGTCGGGCCGCTCTGCAGGGGCAGAGGATTTTACCTCCTCAACAGGCTCTTCGTCATTTTCGATATCGATATTCTTTAGGTCGTCTTCGTTCACAGCCTACCCCCTTATACTTATATGCTTCAGTATACTGTCACGACACCTATACTACAATCCCGCCGCCGAGACATTCCTCACCCCTGTAAATAACAGCGGATTGTCCGGCTGTCACTGCTCGCTCGGTTTCTTTCATCATCAAAGTCTGTCCTTGCAGCGTTGCAGAAAGCAATTTTCCCCTGTGGCGCATCCGAACGAGTATCTCTTGACCATCTGCTACGGGTTCGTGTATCCAGTGGATATCTTGAAGCTCAACCGACTCACGCCACATAGCATCGTCATTTAAATTGCGACTGACATATACTTCATTTTTTTCCATATCTTTACTGACAACATAGAACGGCATGCCACCCCCAACATCCAACCCATGACGCTGGCCGATGGTGTAAAAAATAGCGCCATCATGCCGACCAACTTTTGCGCCAGTTTCTTTCTCTATGATGTCGCCGGCCTGAGCCTTGACAAATTCGCCCAAAAAGTCTCTTATACCAACCGAACCAACAAAACAAATTCCTTGGCTGTCTTTCTTTAAAGCGGTTACCAAACCACGTTCCTCTGCAAGTTTTCTCACGTGTTCTTTTTTATATATTCCAAGAGGGAATAGTGTCCGCGCCAAGGCTTCATGCGTGATTCTGTACAGAAAGTACGTTTGATCTTTTACTTTGTCTTCTGGTATGAACAATCTAGATGTTGACCGACTCTCGTGCTCGACGCGCGCATAATGACCCGTCGCAATCATGTCCGCCCCGTCAGCTAAAGCAGTCTCTAAAAACAATTTAAATTTTACTTCTTGATTGCACATAATGTCAGGATTCGGCGTCCGCCCCGCTTCATACTCACCAATCATATAGTCAACTACTTTTTGTCGATATTCGGTCTGAAAATCATAGACCTTAAAAGGAATGCCGAGCTGCACTGCGACGCGTTTTGCATCGGCAAGATCGTCCGCCCATGGACATTTCATGCCTGGCAAATCTACCGTCCAATTTTTCATGTACACCCCAGTGACGGCGTAACCCTGCTCTTTGAGCAAGGCGGCTGTAACAGAGCTGTCAACGCCTCCACTCATGCCAACAAAAACTTTTTGGCTCATAGTCCGCCCGCTTCGGCGAACATGATTTTTATAACTTCGCCCATACCAAGCACCCATCCATACGGCGTTGCCCACCACCAACTTGACCATTGATTGTCGTTCGCCACTGGATGATTCACGATTTTGACTGTTTCGCCAAGTCGTTTACTAAACTCTATACTAGCGCGTCGTTGGTGATACACCGAGGTCACTAAAATAACTCGTTTTAACTCCATTTTTCGTATAAGCTCTGCTGTATTTTGCGCATTCTCTGCTGTGGTATTGCTAAACTCATCTATAGTAATGGCGCTGGACGGTATGTTACTTTCAAGAGCCTGTTCTTTCATAACCTCGGCATTACTTGGTCCACTTTTATCTGCGGCAGCTCCTGAAAAAATTAGCCGCGTTGCCCAGCCTTCTTGATACAAACGAATCGCTTCAGCCGTTCGAGCTGACGTATCGCCTCCGCTAATAGCGATAATTGCGTCCGCCGTAATACACTTACCATTGGTCGACGGTTCTTGGCAGCCCGACAAGTCGTCTGGACCAAGATACAGTGGCAAGCCTACGGTCAAGATAAGCGCCAGTGAGACAACCGTTAGTACAATACTTTTCAAAGCAGTCGCTCCACTTCTATAGCCTCGGCTATCTTTTCCGCCAAATATGGAACATCGTCAAGCTGATTCAGGTGCCCTAGTGTTATTCGGAGGCTCCCGTCGGCCTGGCTTTCAGTTAGTCCTATAGCCTCGAGACTCGGCAGGCGCGTCGATTTGTTTGCTGAACAAGCCGCTCCGGTCGCAATGAATACCCCCTCGTTGTCTAGATGAAACACGACGCGTTCGGCATCTAACCCATCTACATGCATATGAATATGTCCCGGAAGACACTGTTTTGGATGTCCATCGAACTCAAGACCTGGCACAAGTTCGCTTAGTTTTTCAACCAATCGCTTTTTGATCTCTCGTAGTCGTTCCGCTTCTGTATGTCGCTCATTCTGCACAAGACCTAAGGCCTTCGCAAAACCAACTACCCCCGCAACATTTTCTGTTCCACCCCGTAAGCCCCGTTCCTGCCCGCCGCCAACTATCCGCGGCGCAAGACGAACAGACGGCCTCAACCAAAGCGCACCGACTTGTTTCGGGCCATAACATTTTCCAGAGTTCAGCGTCATCATATCTACCCCGAGCCTCGAAACGCTTAGGTCGAGTACCGTTTGTCCCTGCGAAGCGTCCGTGTAAAAATACAGCGGTGTCGTCACGCCACGTGCATTTCGTTCCTGACGCATACGCTCAAGTAACCGAGCTACATCGGCAATAGGCTGCACGGTGCCGAATTCGTTGTCGGCAAGCACGACACTTACTAACACGGTATCGTCATTCACACACTGTTCTATACTCTCAAGCAAAACACGACCACGCGAATCTACCGCTGCAACAGTGTGCGGATACTGTTCGACTGCTTTCCGTACCGCCACGTGCTCCACTGCGCTAATTACGGCATTCCCACCGTTTGCAAGAACTCCCTGAATGGCGAGGTTTATAGACTCGGTCGCTCCGGCCGTAAATATAATGTCATGCGGTTTTGCTCCGACAATACTGGCAATGGTATCGCGCGCCGTTTCTAAAGCTTTCTTGGCCTCTCTCCCTCCTCTATAACTAGCCGATGGATTGTAAAAAATGTCCGTCAAATATGGCTGCATAGCAGCAACGACCCGCTCATCACAGGGGGTCGCAGCAGCGTGGTCTAGATAATACGTTTGCTCACCCATCTAGCTATATATTGTAGCAGGTGGCGTTTGTTTTAGGGGTTGCCCGGTTACTGGGTCGAGTTCATAAATCTCACGCATAGTTCGCTCATAGTACATGCGAGCAGCAATCGCTAGATTTTCTAGCTCCTCACCCTCGATATACTTATATACTCGCCCGCTCTGTATTTTCAGTATTCCATTCGGTTGTACCTCGTAACGCGTCGTAGAGCTTTGTGTTTTATTATCAATATCTTTCCACTGTTCATGCCAGACCCAGGTATGCTTGTCCAGGCAAAAGAAATCACGGTGATGGCCGTCCGGTATTGGCCCAAATAGTTCGCGGCCTATTTCACTCTCAAGCTCTATGAGCTGACGTTCGGTAAGTTTCTTTAGTGGTCGCTTCGCCAGTGGTTTACCGGTTATGAGCGACATGGCTTGTGCAAGTATAGACATAGACTCTCCTTACGCCCCTGGGGCCTGATCATCTTGACGAAAGCTTGGTTTTCCGTTCTTCATGGCTAGCGCCCGAATATCGGGCATTCTGTCAGTATACTTCGCTACCTCATATACATATGTTGCATAAACCTCAGCCCCTTTCGATCTTTCAGCGGCTGTCGGTTCCCGCCATACGCCTTGCTGCGGACTACTGACTACATGTTCGAGCCAACCACCGGCGAGAGGAGCTTGTCCGTATTTATCAAGCGTATGCGCTTCGGCGGCAAGTTCGGCAGCTAACACCTCAGGGTGCATAGCAGCTTCGGCAAAGTCTTTATCTTTAAGAGAAGCTATTTCAGGATTTTGAGCGGCAATTTCAGCAAAGCGAGCATCGCCCTCGGCCGATATATATTGAACTGATCGTGTGGTTGCTCTTGTGTCTGGGTGCATACTAAAACTCCGCCCTCTACGTTTGTAACGTTTTACGGTTCAGGGTTTTTGTTAAAAAAAGCCGGGACGCAGATAACTCCGTCATGCGTGAGAGTTCTTCGACTGTGATGCCTCGAAGCTCTGCCACGTACGACGCGATATAACCCACATTCCCCGGTGCGTTTATCTTACCACGAAGTGGCTTCGGAGTCAAGTAGGGCGCGTCGGTTTCGAGCACTATTTTCTCTAAAGGCACTACTCGTACTACGTCACTCACCTCACTCGAGAATGTCACGATGCCGTTGACTCCTATAAAAAAATTGTTTTCAAGCCCTTTTTCCATGTTGACTACGTTGTCTGTAAAGCTGTGTAATACCCCCCTCACTCCCGAAAAGTTCCGAAGCAGAGGCCAAAAATCTTCAAACGCTTCGCGGATATGAAAACTTATGGGCAAGTCAAACCTTATAGCGAGGTCAATCTGTTTTTCCAGCAAATCTATCTGTGCTTCTCGTGGACTGTTCATGTAGTGGTAGTCTAGACCGATTTCCCCTATTGCCACTAAAGTCCTCCCGTCTTGGTTCTTAGCTCTTAGTTCTGCAGTCTCAGCCAATTCGCGTAATGCTTCAAAGTGCGCACCCTCTTGCACTGCATCGTGTGGATGGATTCCAATCGCCGCAAAACAGTCTTCGTGACATGCTGCAAACTCAAGAGCCGCCCGTGAACTCTTCAAGTCAGTCCCAACACAAATCATCCTATAAATCCCGGCCGCTCTCGCTTGTTCATACTCAGTCTGTCCACCGTCTGGAAAGAACTCAGGGTCGTGTATGTGGCAATGCGTATCGGTAAAACGAGATTTTGGATTTTGGATATTAGATGGTAGAGAGTAGCTCATGACATCGTTTCTAGCACGCACCCACTAGGGATTCGCCCGCACTCCGCTCGGCGCTTCCTTGACTACGCTAGCTTTTGTATGAAGGTTCTTCCTTGGGAACATGACGTCTGGCTGTTCACGAACGACGCCATCTTTGAATGTTGCAAGTATCGTTGCGGCGGCATTCGGCAAAAATGGCTCGATCATATGTGCTATTTGATTCAGTGTTCCAACGCTATGCGCCAAAATCTCTCCAAGATGTTTCTCGACTTCTTGGTCTTTGCCGAGACCCTTGGCAAGCTCCCATGGCTTGACTTCCTCGAGGTATTGATTAAGAGAGCGTATCATGACCCAGAGTTCATCGAGCGCTTTGTTAAATTCAAATTTTTCCATCGCTTGTCGGTATGGACCGGTGTCGTGTTCGGCCTGTAGCTCATCGCCTACGACCCCAGACTGATAGTTCAAAACCATACGAGCCACGCGAGAAACTAGGTTACCTAAGTCGTTCGCGAGTTCTCCGTTATAGGCTGCTTCAAACTTCTCCCACGTAAAATCACCATCGTCAAGAGTTGGGATATGTCGTGAAAAGAAATATCGAAAGGCGTCAAGACCATACTCGGCAATAATCTGGTTCGGGTCTACTACGTTTCCGATCGTCTTACTCATCTTTGTCCCACCAGATACAACGTGGCCATGCACGAGCAGCTTCTTTGGCAAAGGTACGTCAAGCGCCATCAGCATTGCTGGCCAAATAGCAGCATGGAAACGCAAAATGTCTTTTCCGATCACCTGAACGTCTGCCGGCCAGTACTCCTGCCATTCTGGATTGTCAGGATAGCCTATAACGGTCAAATAGTTCGACAAAGCGTCGATCCAAACATACATGACCTGGGTAGGGTCGTCAGGAACCGGTATCCCCCAGCTAAGATTTTTCTTTGGACGCGAAAAACTGACGTCTTGCAGTCCGCTGTCGAGCAGCGACAAGAACTCTTTTTTGCGAAACTCTGGCACGATTTCTAGCTTTCGATTTTCTATCGCTTCTCGAATCTTGTCGCTAAATGCACTCATGCGGAAATAGTAATTTTCTTCACTCAGTCGTTGATACGGTTGATTGTGGTCAGGACAGACTCCGTTGTTCGCCGTCGCCTCTTTGTCGGTAACAAACGACTCACAGCCAACACAGTACCATCCTTCGTAAGAACCTTTGTAAAGGTATGGCTTAAGTTTATTCCAAATATATTGAACAGCCGCTTCGTGATGAACATCGGTCGTTCTGACGAAATCCGTGTAGTCCACGCCTAGTTTTTTTATAAAATCTTGGTAAATAACCGCCATGCTGTCGGCGAATTCTTTTGGTTGCATGCTCTTTTCTGCGGCTTTGGCGGCAATTTTGTTACCATGCTCGTCTGTGCCAGCCTGAAAACGTACTGTCTGCCCTTGCTGTTTTTGGTAACGCGTCCAGATATCTGCTAACAAATAATCCATGGCGTGTCCAATATGCGGCGCGCCGTTGACGTACGGAATAGCAGTACAGATGTATAAATGCTGTTTACTCATTACTAATATTATAACAGGAAGAGGCTTGCCTCTCCCGACTTGTTTCGAAATGAATTCGAAACAAGCCTCTCTCGCCCTGAAGGCTTCGCTGACGCTCGCTTGCACTAACCGTGCGAAGCGCACGAGGTGTTAGCCAATCTTCGGGGCTAGCGCATCATCGCTACTACGGCAATGCGTCCGCTGACGTCGCCGTTCGAATGCGAGAAATAATTTGAATCCACCATAGTATCTACTTTCGACGTCGTGATGTTTTCTGACAAAACTCCAGCTGCTACAAACCTACGGTGATTATACCCTGCAAGATCTAGAAGAAATCCGTCTTCGGATTTCGTATAAAAGCCTTTCCATGCTGGATCGTCTTCATAATCAAACCAGTCTAACCGATACGAATCAGCCCCTGCGCTCGGGCTCATCCAGATGATTATGTCAGTAGTTTTTGAACCTTGCTCTGTAAAATACTTAACTGCACACGTGGCCAAATTTGCATACGTTGAATGACGTCCCAGATGAAACATACCCAGACACCGCTTTACCGGATCATAAATCACCGCCGCAACGCAATCCGCAACTGGTAGAAATAGTCCAACCCCGCGTTCGGTCGTAAACAGTCCATCCGCTGCCACTTCAGCAGTATATGCAACCGTGTCTTGTATATGTACTGCTACGGTGTGGTCATATGTTTGCTGATCGTCATAACGAATCAACTGAAACACACAAGCTTCGTACGCAACACCTACCTGTTGGCAAAAGCGTATCCTGTCTTGAAGGACTGACTCCTCATGAAAACCGCGCGCACGATCAAGCATGGTATTGTCGCTCTTTGATGATACGGCAACGGTCACGTCGGTTGGAAAACACGTCGGTTGGTCAGAGCGAATCATAAGCTTTCAGTATGTCTAACCATTCTAAAATTGATACGTCGCTAGCTCGGCTGTCCGTCTGGACGCCTGCTTTGAGTAATAAAGCTTTAGCGCTGTCTTTTGTTATAGCAAGCCCTCCTGAAAGGGCGGTATACAACTTTTTCCGTGGCGATGAGAAACCGGCATTCACTACTCTAAACAACGCGCGTTCATCTATATGTTCATTTTTCACTACGTGTCGTTTTTTGCATATTACCACTTGACTATCGACTTTTGGGGGTGGCGTAAAATACTCTTTTGGAACACGTGTGCTAAGTTGTACATCATAGTAAAATTGCGTCTTCACCGCTATCGCTGTCATATCTCCTGGGGCCGCTGCTAGCTTTTCCGCCACCTCCTTCTGAACCAAGAGTGCCATTTCATACGGCTGATTGTCGCTCAGTATAAACCGTTCAACAATCTTTTGCGTTATATAATACGGCACATTCGCAACCACCTTATACCCTTTTGGTAAAGCACTAAGATCAAACAAAAGAAAATCAGCGTTTATAACTTCGAGATTTTTTCCAGGAAACTGACCAGGTAGTTTCCGAGCTAATTCTGAGTCATATTCAACCGCCAGCACCTTACCACATCTTTTGAGCAGCACACTGGTCAGCGTCCCAAGCCCAGGACCAATTTCAAGCACGGTATCGTCCTTGGACAAAGCTACAGAATCAGCAATCCCGCTCAAAATAGCGGGATCTTTTAACCAGTGCTGCCCAAGCTTCTTGTTTGGCATAGCCTAGTACCAGTGCTTCACATTCCAGAAAGTATACGCACATTCCCAATGGCTCGTGATACCAGAACAAAGACCCTGGGCGTACGGACTTCCGTCGTAATATCGGCCAACAACATAGGCGTTCATCCAGCGAAGTGAGTCAACTGGGTTATACGGATTGCCCGGCACATTACTACACGGTAGAGCTTGCGCAAGTCCGCATGCGCCAGACGATGAATTTGTCGCATTTGGATTCCAACCACTCTCTCTTTTAACTATCGAGTCCACATAACCCCAATACTCTCGGGGGATACCAGCCGCAGTCAGCCATTCATCTTTATTTCCACCACCTGTATACGGAGCTACTCGCGATTTTGCACCAACAACGACAACCTGTTTAACGGCTGCCTGAGTTGTTACGCTTGCAATTTCTTTACGAGACACCTCGACGCCATCCTTTGTTTCAATCTCGTATGTAGCGTTACGCTTTCCGTCAGCGCCGGCTTCCCGTACTTCACGAACACCGAGATTTCTATCGGCATCTTTTACTTCTTCAACTGGTCGAGTTACGACTTCTTCTTGCGTGACAGTTTGTTTACCATTT